>DASTCG010000083.1:0-21112 GCA_035711385.1 Gaiellaceae bacterium | reverse complement strand
CGGCGCGAAGGCGGGAAGCACAGAGCCGATGCACGGCCGCATCGTCCTGGCGTGTCTCCTCGCCGCACCACCACATCGGTTGCCGCGGCAGCGCCGGCCCCGAACGGCGGCCGGCTGCTCTACGTGCGGCTGCTCAGAGGCAATGAGCCGCCATGGGATCTTCATCTCCTCGGACGACGGGAGACACCTCCGCACAGTGACGAACAATCACCTCTCGGACCGCCAGCCGACCTGGTCGCCGGACGGGCGCCGGATCGCCTTCGCAAGCGCTCGCACCGGGCTGTTCCAGATCTACTCGATGCGGGCGGACGGCAGCCGCCAACGGCGGCTCGCCGATCAGAACGAGGACTGCGAGACACCCGGCGTGGTCGCCGAACGGGCGCAGGATCCTGGCCTCGTGCCAGCTCGGGTACTGGGAGCTCGTGCGTCTGCGGCCGGACGGCTCCGGCGAGCGCCGGCTGCTCCGGGATATCCACTGACCGAGACGTCACCCGCATGGACTCCGGATGGGCTGATCGTCTTCTCCCGCGGCGCGAAGTCCGCGCGAGGGCGGGGCATCTTCAGCGTGCGCGCCGACGGCACCGGCTTACGGCGCCTGCGCGCGACCGGCGGAGATCCGAGCGTCTCGGGGGACGGCCGGTTTGATCGCGTTCACCTGGATGCCCGACGGGGCGAATCAGGAGCTCTTCGTTATGCGCCGAAACGGCACCGGTGTCAGGCAGCGCTAGGGAGCGCTACTCCAGCGCCAGCACCCGCCGCACCGTCCCGGCGCGCTGGTGGCGCGCCTCGACCTGCACCTCGGAGCCGGCCGGCGCCTCCACCACCCACTCCGCCTTCGCGCGATCGCTCGTCGCGTCGTTCGACCCCCACCAGAGAAGCGAGCGGCGATCGACCCGGCCGTCGAGCTGCCCGAGCTCGACCTTCTTCTCCCCGCCGACCACCCTCCCGTCCTCGGGAAGCGTGATCTCCGCCTCGAGGGGCCGCACCGCCTTTCGGTCGACGGCCTGCTGCGAGACGCTCGTCGGGAGCCAGCCGGTGTTCTCCACCACGAGGCGCACGAGCCACTTGCTCTCCCCCAGCCCTTCGACCTCGGCGGACCGGACGTCGAGCCGGGGAGAGACGAGCGCATGCCAGATCGCGAGCTCCGTGTGCGGCGCGATCTCACGCTCGAGGAACTTCGGAGGCACGTTGCCCCAGGCGTACATGAGATCCCAGCCACCGAGCTCGACGTCGCCGAGCTGGTCGTGCTCGAACGGGTACCAGTCGATGTAGCCCCTCCCGTCCAGCTGCTCGTCACTCCAGCGGAGCAGCTTGACGTCGTCCTCCGGCGGGTGGTCGCGCAGCCATTCGATGAACTTCACGTCCTCGAGCCCCGCCTCTCGCTGCGGGCTCCAGAACTCGGTTGTCCAGGAGTAGATCCCGAGGTGGTCGTAGAACCAGTCGTTCGCCCCGCCCTTGACCGACTGCTTCGGGTCGTACTTGAACTCGTGATAGATCGAGACCGCCGGATAGCCGGTCAGCTCGGTTGCCTTCTCGCCCAGGAGCTCATAGGTGCGGAGGTCCTCTGTCGGGAAGTGCTCGTCGGAGTAGCCCGAGTACGGGCGCAGGTGGACGCCGCTGAACGTGTGGTACGCGATGTGGCCGGTGATGTTCGGCCGGTCGACGATCGCCTGCACCATCGCGCGGATCTCCGGCTCGGAGGTCGGGTACGGCCCGGCGCCGTACTGCTCGGCCTCGACGGCCCACTCCATCGGGAAGTTGCGGTTCAGGTCGAGGCCCTCCAGCGGCGGCGCGACCTTGATCGTGACGCCGTCGTAATTGCGGATCCGGCCCTCCCAGAGCACGCGGTAGAAGTCGCCCGCGGCATCGTCCGGCTCGCGGCGGACGAGCAGCCGGGGCTCCTCGGGATGCGGCTTCCAGGAGCCGTTCGGGTCGCGGAAGCGCATCATCAGGATCCGACCGTCGCCGTCCAGGTCCTCCTCGTGGAGACCGTCAACGTGCTCGTCGAGGGGCCACGGGCGGGTGCTCGAGCGGATGAAGCGCGGGCGGTCGGCGAGTGCGAGTTCCGGCCCGTCGGGGTTGAGCCGCGGGACCACGTAGAGGGTCCGCGTGTCGAGCAGCCTGCGCACTCGCTCGTCCGAACCGTTGACGAGCCTGTCGAGCAGGTGGAGCGCCGCGGTCGTGCCGGTGACCTCGAGCGAGTGGATGTTCGCCTCGATCAGGAATCCGGGCTTCTCGAGCGCAGGCCCGGTCTCCGTGTTGGTGACCGTGCAGAGCCAGATCTCCCGACCCTCGTAGCTCTGGCCGATCGACTCGAGCGCGAACACTTCGGGCCGCTCGTCGGCCCAGCCCTGGAGGATCTCGGTGAGCTCGTCGTACCGGTAGAACCGGTCGAACGCGGGCCTAGGCACCCAACTCGTGGAGGAGCGGCTTCGTGTCGTGCGGGTCGAAGCCGAGGCGGCCGGCGATCTCTTCGCTCGAGGGCCTCGTGCCCTCCTCGAAGAGTGAGCGCAGGTGGTCGCCCGTCGCCCGGTTGCGCCACCAGTCCTCGCCCACCTCGTTCGTCAGCCACTGCCGCAGCTGGGCCGAGCGGATCCACGCCCGGAGATAGTCCGCGGAGTAGAACCCGGCATCCATGTCCGCGAGATAGGCGTCCGGCCGGTAGGAGATGCCGCTCGCGGCGGTCAGGAGCTCGTGGTACCGGTCGGGCCCGGCGCCGCCGCCGTTGAAGCTGGCCCAGAACTCGAGCTCGAACTGGAGCTTGGCCGTGTAGCGGCGGTAGAGGAGCGCCTCCAGGAAGACCGTCGCCTCGGCGTTCTCCTTCGCCTGCTCCTCCGAGAGCCCGAAGTGCTCGACGTGCCAGCCAGGCTCGCGGGAGATGGCCTCGAAGATGTACGAGTAGATCTCCGTCAGGGCGTGGTCGCGGGAAAGGTTGCGGAAGGTGTACGGGAGGCTCGCGTCGCAGTTCCCGTAGTGGAGCGCGTGGCCGGCCTCGTGGAGGAACGCCTGGTAGTCGTGGAGCCCGCCCTGCGCCCGGGTGATGAGGTGGACGACCCGTGGCGGGTCGGCGGCGATCACGCATGCACGCGGGGACTTCTGCGGACGGTCATCGAGATCCATGCGGATGTTCGGCTCCTGATCCATGTCGAAGCCGAGGCGGCGGAGCGTCTGCAGGCAGACCTCCGTCGCGCGTTCCTTCGTGTACGTGGCCTCGAGCGGCGAGAGCCGACGGAGCCAGGCGACGTGGTACGAGGCCGGCACCTCGGGCCGGTCGTCACCGAGCAGCGTGTCGAACCACTTGGCGGACAGCCGGCCGTAGACCTCGTCCGCGGCGCGACTCGCGTCCGTCAGCACCTGCGACAGCTCGTGGAGTGAGATCCCCTTCTCCTCCTCGTTCCTCGCCACCGCGTCCGGCTCGCCCGAGAGCTCGGCGTCCAGCTCCTCGCGGGCACGCAGCATCTCCATGCGCTGGTCGTTGAACCCTGCGGAGGCGTCGCCGTGAAGCCCGCCGAGCTCCTCGCGGTCGGCGAACTCGGTCAGGACGGCGAGCTGCGCCTGCGCCGAGCGCAACGGCAGCTCCTCTCCGCGAAACGTCACCCGGGCAGCCAGGATCGCGTTCTCGAGCTCGTCCTCCCTGGCGCTGAGCTCGACCTCGACGAGGCCGGACTCGCAGGTCTTCCGCAGCCGGTAGAGGCGCTCGCGCTCCTCCGGGCTCGCGCCGGATTCCGCCTCCTGCAGGGCCTCGAGCTGCTCGCGCGTGAAGAGCTCGCGGTAGCGCGCGACGATCTCCGCGCGCTCGGAGATCTCCTTCTCGCCGACGCGCACCGCCCGGCCCTCCTCGGCGCGCTCGTACAGGTAGCGCTGGAGCTCAGCCTCGAACTCGGCAGGCGTTCTGACGGCGGTCACGCTCATGCGATAGAGGAATCTACCCGGACCGCCCGTCCGTACCGCTCACGAGCCGGCGCACGGTTCGGCTGAGGACCTCGATCGAGAAGGGCTTGCCGATGACCGCCGCCCCGTCGGGGAGATCTGCTCCCGGACTGCCCGTCAGCAGTGCGACCGCCGGGCCGCGGTCGGCGATCGACGGCAGAAGTGCGAGCCCGTCCTCGCTTCCGAGGTGGACGTCGAGGAGGACGGCGTCCACGCTTCCTCGCTCCAGGGCTTCCTGTGCCCTGCCGATGCTCTCGGCCTCGACGACGCGGTATCCCTCGAGCTCCAGGTTCACCCGGCAGAGGAGCCTGAGCGACGGATCGTCGTCGACCACGAGCACCGTCGCCGGTTCGCCTGGCATCTCGCCCGAGTCTATCGGCGGCTCGGGCCGTACCCTGAATCCCGGCTCGTACGTTCACTCGTTTGAAATGGCACGCGATCCAGGTTCTGGCGAGTCGCCCGCGGCCCGGAGGCGGCTCATCGAGGGGCTGCCGCGGCCGACGGCGAGCTTCAGACGTCGCGCGTGGATCGAGTTCCAGCGGGCGCTCGACCCGCTCGGGCCTCCTAGGCCGCTGCGCCGCGGGCAGCCGCGAGGCGCCTGACCGTCTCGTCCCGGCCGAGCAGCTCGATGCTCTCGAAGAGCCCGGGCGAGACCTTCGATCCCGTGACCGCGATCCGGATCGGCTGAAACGCGTCGCGCGGCTTGAGGCCGAGCCGCTCGGCGAGCGCGCGAAGCGCCTGCTCGATCGAGCCGGCCTCGAAGGGTGCGACCCCGGCGAGGGTCTCCTCGGCCTCCTCCAGCACCGTTCCGGCGCCGTCAGGAGGCGCCCCCGGCTCGACCTCCTCGAAGAAGAAGCGCGTATACCCGGAGAACTGGTCGAGCGTCTCGATCTTCTCCTGGACGAGCGGAGCCGCCCGCCGCACGAGCTCCTCGTCCCAGTCGATGCCCGTCTCGCGGAGGTAGCGGACGACGCGGTCGGCGTACTCCTCGGGCGGGAGGTTCCGGAGGTGCACGCCGTTGAGCCAGGCGAGCTTCTGGTAGTCGAAGACGGCCGGGCTCGGCGTCACCCGGTCGAGCCGAAAGAGCTCGAGCAGCTCGTCGCGGGTGAAGACCTCCTTCTGGTCGTCGTAGGCCCAGCCGAGCCGGGCGAGGAAGTTGATCAGCGCCTCCGGGATGTACCCCTGGCGGCGGAAGTCCTCGACGGACTGGGCGCCGTGTCGCTTCGAGAGCTTCTTGCCGTCCGTGCCGAGGACGTCGGGGGCGTGCGCGTAGACAGGTGGCTCGGCGCCGAGCGCGCGAAGGATCTGCAGCTGCTTGGGCGTGTTCGAGATGTGATCCTGGCCGCGGATCACGTGCGTGATCCCGTCCAGCATGTCGTCGACGGGGTTCGCGAAGTTGTAGGTCGGCCGACCGTCGGCCCTGACGATCACGACGTCCTCGATGCTCTCGTTCGGCACCTCGACGGCTCCGCGGATCACGTCGACCCAGCCGGTCGTCCCCTCGTCGGGCATGCGGAAGCGGATCGCACCCTCGTCCTCGTACGCCTTCCCCTCCTCGACGAGCTGCCGCGCAAGCCGTTGCGCATCCTCCATCCGGTCGAGCTGGAAGCGGACGGCCCCGTCCCAGTCGATGCCGAGCCAGCCGAGCGAGCGCTGGATCTGCTCGGTCGCCTCCGCGACCTCGCGGCTCGTGTCGGTGTTCTCGATCCGCAGCAGCACCTCACCGTCGTGCTGACGGGCGAAGAGCCAGTTGAAGAGGAAGGTGCGGACGCTCCCGATGTGGAGCATCCCCGTCGGGCTCGGAGCCATGCGGACGCGGACCGGGGAAGTCACGTCTCTATCGTAGGGGCGTGTTCTTCGGCGGCCATGTCTCCGGCGGTGTGAAGAAGGCGCCGGAGCGGGCGCAGGAGATCGGCGCGAATGCGCTCCAGCTCTTCGTCCAGAGCCCGCGCGCTTGGCGCTTTCCCGACCACGACCCGGCTGTCCTGGCCTCGTTCCCCGAGCGCGCGAAGGCGGCCGGGATCGAGTCGTCGATCGTCCACGCGATCTACCTCTGCAACCTCGCGAGCCCCGACGACGACCTCTACGAGAAGTCGGTCTCGACGCTCCGCTCGACGATGGACACGGCGTGCGCGATCGGCGCGGACGGTGTCGTCTTCCATGTCGGGTCGCACCTGGGCTCGGGCTTCGAAGCCGGACTCGAGCGCGCGGCTCCGGCCATCGAGCTGGTTCTCGAGCGCTGCTCGGACCGGACGTGGCTCCTGATCGAGAACTCGGCCGGCACCGGCGGGACGATGGGCCGCTCGCTCGAAGAGCTCGTGCAGCTCGTCGAGCGCCTGGACGGCCATCGGCGGCTCGGGGTCTGCCTCGACTCCTGCCACCTCTGGGCCTCCGGCTACGACGTCACGGATCCGGCGGTCCTCGACGGGCTCCTCGACGACTTCGACCGCCTGATCGGCCTCGACCGTCTTCGGGCGCTCCACGTCAACGACTCGCAGACGCCCCTGGGCTCGAACCGGGACCGCCACGCGAACCTCAAGGAGGGGCTGATCGGCGACGGGCTCTCGGTCTTCCTCCGCACCGCGCGGTTCCAGGACCTGCCGGCGATCGTCGAGACCGAGGGGCAGCAGGGCAAAGGCGCGGACGAGCACGAGATCAGGAAGCTGCGCGAGCTGCACGGCGGATCGCGCCCGCGACGTGGTCGCCGTAAGGCCGCGCGCGCGGCCTGAGATCGTCCCAGCGGTTTGCGTCTTCGGGGAGCCGGGCTAGGCGGGCTCGGCGCTCGGGCGGACCTGCGCGAAGACGCGGAAGCTCGGCTCGCCGACCGGCAGCTCGTGGAACTCGGGGTTGACGCAGCCGAGGTCGTCCGTCCGGCCGAGATAGGTGCTCTCGACCTCGGAGCTGCACATCGGCAGCGGCTTGCGACTCGCCCGAACGGCGCCGAAGCCCGGGGCTCGGGCTTCGGCTTTCTGCAAGAGCTCGAGATCGATCTCCACCGTGAAGATCCGTTGCATGCATCCGACGTACGTGCGGCCGACCTCCTCGAACGCGTAGAGGAACGGACACGATCGAGCGAGACACGCCCCCGGGTAGACCACCTTGTCGCAGTGAACCCCGCACCGCCGGCACTCCACCTCGTCCTGTGGCCGGAGCGGCAGGCTCCGTGGACGCGTGGTGGGCGGTGACTCCATGCTCGGATTTTGGTGGACGATCTGCGCCCTTCGCAAGACTTGACAGGCGCCCCCGATGACGCTAGCGCCGGGGCGAGCAAGTAGCACGCTGTTACTTGGCCAAGAGGCGGTCGACGGCGTTCAGGACATCCATCTGCGTGAAGGCCTGGAAGTCCGGTTCCACGTCGACCTCGGCGTCGTCCGCCCGGAACCAGAGCGCCTGGACGGTCTTCATCCCCGCGCGCGAGGCGCCGGCGACGTCCGCCTCGAGCCGGTCGCCGACGAAGAGCGCGCGCTCAGCCCCGACGCCCACCTCTGCGAGCGCACGCTCGAAGATCGCCGGATGCGGCTTGCGCTTCCCCACCTCGGACGAGAGGACGATCGCATCGACGCGCTGCACCAGGCCCTGCCGCTCGAGCGCCGGCCGCAGCAGCCACTCGGGGCTGGCCGTGTTGGAGACGATCGCGATCCCGAGGCCACGGCGGCGGACGGCCTCGAGCAACGCGTGCGTCGTCGAGGCGAGGAGGTACTGGGACGCCCAGACGTCATGCGCCGCCGTGAGGAAGAGCCGGAGGTCGTCGTCCTCGAGGTCGACGCCGTGGTCGGCGAACGACCGGCGCATGACGTCGGCGATGTCGATCTCGTCCTCCCCGACGAGCGCGAAGAGCTCCGCCTCGTGCTCGGCGAAGTACCGCGTGAGGACCTCGGCCGTCGGGAGCCCGGTCCGTCCGAGCGCGGTCAGGCCCGCCGCGTAGCCATCGAGGGCGATCTCGTCGCTCCACTCCTCCTGCATGAGCGTCCCGCCCCAATCGAAGAGCACGGCACCGAGCTGCACGGACGGTAGGGTACGGCCCCGATGGCGCGCCGGATCCTGTGGGCCTCGCTGGCCCTCGCGCCCTTCACGATCGCCCTTCACTACCTCTCCGACATCGGCGACACGGCCGAGTTCGTGCTCGCCTCGGCCGCGCTGATCCCGCTCGCCTGGCTGATCGGTGAGGCCACCGAGCACGCCGCGCACCACACCGGCCCGGGGATCGGCGGCTTCCTGAACGCGACCTTCGGAAACGCGCCGGAGCTGATCATCGCGCTGCTCGCGGTCAACGAGGGGCTGACCGAGGTCGTGCGCGGCTCGCTCACGGGAAGCGTGGTCGGCAACCTGCTCCTCGTCCTCGGGTTCTCCCTCCTCTTCGGCGGCCGGGGAGAGATCGATCGACGCTCGAGCTTCGGCTCGCTCGGCCTCGTGGCGCTGGCCGTGCTGCTCCTGCTCGTGCCCTCCGTGCCGTCCTGGGAGGGCGACGCCGAGCGCGACCTGATCGTCGATCTCTCGATCCCGGTCTCGATCGCGCTCCTCCTCGTCTACCTCGTCGTCACCTGGATCTCGCTGCGCCGTCACCGCGAGCTGCATGTCTCGGACGAGGCGGCACGCATGGCCGGCTGGAGCTTCTCGCGATCGTTGGCCTGGCTCGGAGCCGCGACCGTCGTCACCGCGCTGATCGCCGAGATCGTCGTCGGCTCGATCGACCAGTTCGCGGAGAACGTCGGCCTCTCGGACTTCTTCGTCGCGGCCGTGATCGTCGCGATCGTGGGGAACGCCGCGGAGCACGGCGGCGCGGTCGTCGTCGCCTACCGGGGCCGGATCAAGCTGGCCGCCGAGATCGCGCTCGCGTCGAGCGCGCAGGTCGCCGTCTTCCTGATCCCGGCGGTCGCGCTGCTGTCGCTGCTCATCGAGCCGCTCGCGCTGGCCTTCCGGCCGGTCGAGATCGGTGCCCTCGCGTTCGGCGTCGTCGTGACCTCGCTCCTCCTCGCGCAGGGACGCTCCGGCCGCGCCCGCGGAGCGGCGCTGGTCGTTGCCTACGTGGTCGCCGCTGCTGCCTTCTACGTCGCCGGGGACCGTTAGCTGAGGGTCTGGGGCTCGCGCGTGACCGGGTAGGTAGCGAAGTACAGCTTCACGGGGACGCCGTCCTCGTCACGGACGATTCGGAGCAGCTCTCCCCGCTCGTAGCCGCTGGCCACCCGGTAGAGGTCCTCGCCCTCGCGCTCGTAGACGGAGCGCCCGAGGTCGAGCCGCGCCTCGGGCAGCATCGACTCGAGCTTGCCGGCGCGGAAGGAGAAGACGAGCGGGTGTCCCTCGGTCCACCACTGTCCGAGCAGACCCTCGAGCTCCGGCGGCGGCGCCTCTCCCGGCCGCCACTCCTCCCTGACCGGGTGGTGGGCCGCGGCGACGGCGCGGGAGAGCTCGATGCCGAGCGCGGAGATGTTCACGCCGGCGCCCTCGTTCGTGAGCACCGCCGCGCCCGTCCGCTTCGAGGGAAGCGCCGAGACGTGGGCGAGGAAGCCCGCATGCGCGCCGTCGTGGCCGACGTACACGTCGTCTCCGTCCCGGTAGAGCGCGAGCCCGAGCCCATACCCGAGCCGCCAGCTCGCGAGATCGACCATGGACTGGAAGGTGGACATCTCCCGCACGCTCTCCGGCGAGAGGACAGCTGGGTCGGGATCCGCGATGAACGCGGCCCAGCGGCAGAGGTCGTACGGCGTGCTCCAGAGCTCGGCGGCGGGCGCTACCGCCCGGCCCTCGATCACCGGCTCGCGACGGGCAGCGTCGGTGTACGGGTGAACCAGATAGCCGACCGCCGCCGGGTCCACGGCGGCCCACGTCGTCCTCGTCATGCCCAGAGGCCCGAGGACGTGCTCGTCGAGGTACTGCTCGGCGGACACGCCGGTGACCCGCGCGACCACCTCTCCGAGCAGTGCGAACGCGAGGTTCGAGTAGTGCCAGTAGGCGCCCGGCGCAAGCGGCCTCTCGGCCTCGGCGAGCCGCGGTAGGAGCTCCTCGCGGGTCGGCATCTCCAACGTCTCCCAGACCTCGCCGGGAACCTCGCGCTGGAGCCCCGAGAGATGGGAGAGCAGGTCGCGCAACGTCAGGTGGTGCTCGGCTCCGTGCAGATGCGAGTCGAGCCGATCGTCGAGGGAGAGCCGGCCTTCGTCCCGCAGCCGCATGACGCCGACGGCCGTCACCGTCTTCGTGATCGAGGCGATGCGGTACTGGTGATCCGGCGTCGCCTCCTGCCCGAGATCGACATCTGCGAGCCCTACTGCCTCGCTCCAGACGATCTCACCGTCGTGCACGGCCGCAGCGCTGACGCTCGGCAGCCGCTTGTCCGCCTGGGCCCCGCGGATGATCCCGGAGAGCTCGGCCGCGAGTCCCTCAGGCGCGGGCAAGAACGCCTAGCGCTTTCGGAAGGATCTCGATCGCCTGCTCGATGTCGTCGTCGGTGACGTCGAGATGGGTCACCGCCCGCAGCCTCGTCGGCCAGATCGTCGCCGAGACGCCGACGCCGGCGCGGTGTGCCCGCTCGAGCGCCTCGGACTGCGGGAGACCGAGCGGCTCGAGATCGATCTGGACGAAGTTCGTCTCCACCTCGTCCGGCTCGACCGGCACGCCTGCCGCCGCCAGCCCCTCGGCGAGGCGGCGGGCGCGGGCGTGGTCCTCGGCGAGGCGCTCGACGTTGTGCTCGAGCGCGTAGACGCCCGCCGCGGCGACGATCCCCGCCTGGCGCATCGCGCCGCCGAAGAGGTGCTTGCAGCGGCGAGCGCGGAGCATCAGCTCGGACGAGCCGGCGACGACGGCCCCCAGCGGGCAGCCCAGGCCCTTCGAGAGGCAGATCGTCACCGTGTCGGCGGCGGCGGCGAGCCGCGAAGCCGGGACGTCGAGCGCGACGGCGGCGTTGAAGAGCCTCGCGCCGTCCAGGTGGAGGCGCAGGCCGAGCTCGCGGCAGCACTCGGCGACCGCGTCGAGCTCCTCGGGCGGCCAAACCCGCCCGCCGGCGCTGTTGTGTGTGTTCTCGATCGAGACCACGGTCGTCTTCGGCATGTGGAAGTCGTCGGCGAACCGGGCAGCCGCCCGGATCTGGTCGGCGTCGATCCGCCCGTCGTGCCCGGGGAGCCCGCGAGTCAGGAGCCCGGCGAAGACCGCCGGACCGCCCAGCTCGTAGAGGAGGACGTGCGAGTGCTCCTCGGCGAGCAGCTCGTCGCCCCGATCCCCGTGGAGCCGAAGCGCGATCTCGTTCGCCATCGTCGCCGTCGGGACGAAGACGGCCTCCTCCTGGCCGAGGAGCTCAGCCGCCCGCTGCTCGAGCCGGTTGACGGTCGGGTCCTCCCGCTTCTGCTCGTCGCCGACCTCGGCCGACGCGATCGCCTCGCGCATGGCCGGGCTCGGCTTCGTCTGGGTATCCGACCGGAGATCGATCACGGCGGGATTCTGCCTGGCGCCAGGCGACGAGGTACAGCGCAGCGCCCGTCGCCCCGATCGCGAGGACGAGGAGCCACATGCCCGCGTCTCCGAACGCGGCTCGGGTCTGGAGTCCGACGGCGGGAGCGAGCGAGAGGCCGAGCCAGCTGGCGGCGGTCGCCGTGCCGAGGTAGACGCCGCGGAGCCCAGGCGGCGCGAGGTCGGCGATCAGCGCCTCGGACGTCGGCGCCCAGAGCATCTCGCCCAGTACGACGCAGAGCAGGACGCCGACGACCACCGGGATCGCGGCGCTCGTCTCCAGCGCCAGGTACGGAGAGGCCATCAGCAGCACGCCGGCGGCGAGCTTCGTGCCCCGCGGTACGCGCCCCGTCCAGCGCGTGATCCGCATCTGGAGCAGCACGATCACGATCGGGTTCATCGCGAACAGGAGCCCCCAGGTGGCAGGCGCCAGACCGTGCGACTGCGTCAGCGAGACGGGAACGAGCAGCTCGAACGCGGCGTAGGTGCACCAGCCGCCGATCGATGCGACGAAGACCGCGAGCAGCGCGCCGTCCCGGACGAGCGGGCGCAGCGACGGCGCCCCTCCTCCCGGAGCACGGCGAGCGCTCTCGGGAAGCCTGAGCGCGGCGAGAAGTGCGAGCGCATAGGCGAGGCTGATCCCGGCGAAGAGCGGCTCCCAGCGCCAGGTGACGAGCGCCGCGCCGACGAGCGGCCCGAGCGTCGCGCCGGCGTTCAGCACGACGCGGAACGCGCCGTACGCCTCCTCCCTCCCACCTTCACCGACGAGGTCGGCGAGCAGCGCGCGCTGGGCGGTCCCGCGGACGGGCTGGATGAATCCCATGACGACGAGCACGCCGTAGGCCGCGATCGCGGAAAGGCCGGGGAGGAGCAGCACGGCCGGCGTGACGGTCTGGACGACCGAGGCAGCGACGATGACCGGCTGGCGCCCGATCCGGTCCGACATCCGGCCTCCGACCACGCTTCCGGCAACGGCCGCGAGGCCCGAGCACGTGTAGGCGAGACCGACCTCCGTCGCCGGCGCGGCGAGGACCTTCAGGGCCCAGATCGCGAAGAACGCGAAGAAGGCGAACTGGCCGAGCGCGCCCAGGCCGACGGAGGCCAGGATCGGCCTGAGGACGGGATCCACCTCGCCGCCGAAGAGTCGCCGGAAGCTGAGCACGCACCCACTCTGGCCGTCGGCGTGCATGCTCGCCAATGCCGATGCGGCGCTCACCTATACATTTAGGTAATGATCGATCCGCGACGGCTCGCGCTCCTCCGAGAGGTCGTGCGCCACGGTTCCTTCTCCCGAGCCGCCAGGGCGCTCTTCCTGACCCAGCCTGCGGTGTCGCGCCAGGTTGCGAAGCTTGAGCAGGAGGCCGGCGTTCGGCTGCTGGAGCGCTCGCCCGCCGGCCTCAGGCTGACGGACGCCGGCCGGGTGGCCCTCGAGCGCGCGGACGCGATCGCGGGCCAGCTCGCGGCCGCCGAAGCCGAGCTCGAAGCCATCGCCACCCTCGGCGCAGGCCGGCTTCGCCTCTGCGCCTTCCCGACCGCCGCCTCGACGCTCGTCCTGGAAGCAGTCCAGGTCTTTCGGCGCCGTCACGCCGCCGTGGAGCTCTCGTTCCTCGAAGCGGGAACCCGCGCAGCGGTACAGCGGCTGCGAGAGGGGGACGTGGAGCTCGCCGTCGCCTTTCGCGAGCGCGGCCACCCGGCTCCCGCGTCCTGGGCGGGCCTGCGCGCAGAGCACCTGCTCGTGGATCCGCTCTACGTGGCGATCGCCAAGGATCACCCGCTGGCGGCCAAAGACGCGATCCGGCTGCGAGATCTCCGGACCGAGCCGTGGATCCAGGCGGTGCAGGCAGGCCCGACCGGCATCACGTACCGGGCATGCGTGGCCGCCGGCTTCGAGCCGCGTATCGTCCACCTCAGCGACCACGCGCCGATCACGCAAGGCCTCGTCGCCGCCGGCCTCGGCGTGACGATGATCTCGAGCCTCTCCGTGCCGCAGGCGCGAAAGGACATCGCGATCCGGTCGCTCAAGCCGTCGGGCCCGGAGCGGGACGTGTTCGCCGTCTCACTCGAGGGAGCCCTTCGGCCGCCGGCGATTACGGCGATGGTCGAGATTCTGCGGGAGCTCGCTCCCCGCTACGAGCCGGCGCGAAAGTCGGCCGCGGTGCGGCCGTCGTCGGTGCGCGCCTCCGGATTCGCGCCGCGGGAGACGAGCAGCTCGTAGAGCTCGTCGTTCCCCGCTTGCGCCGCCGAGTGGATCGGCGTGAACCCGCCCTCCTGTCTCGCGTTCGGATCCGCGCCGTGCTCGAGCAGGAGGCGCGCGACGCCGTTGTGTCCGCCGGCCGCCGCACTGTGGAGCGGCTGGACGCCCAGCGGGTTCCGGGCCACCGCTCCGACGTCGGCACCTCGGCGCAGCAGCTCGGCGACGACGTCCTCGCGCCCGAAGAACGCCGCCAGATGGAGCGCCGTGAAGCCGTCCGGCGACCAGAGGTCGACGAACCCGCCCTCGAGGAGGAGCAGCTCGTGGACCCGGGCCCCGTCGCCGACCGCCGCCGCCTCGAAGATCGTCAGGTGGGGCTCGTCGGCAAGCAGCGCGTCGACGCTCTCGCCGTCGCCGCGGTAGAGGGCGTCGAGGACCTCGGAGCCGGGGCTCGGCAACTCGCTCATGAGGGCATTCTCACCAGATGAGGGATATCCGGTCGCACGTGTCGGCCGATGTCAGCCCTGAAGGAAAGGAGAAGCGGCATGAACGACACAGCGGCTTCTCTGTGGCAGCTTGTCCGTGACGACTATCTCGTGCGGCGCGGGGCCTGGATCGCCCTCGGCATCGTCTGGCTGGCGGCCGCCTGGGCGGACCTCCGGATGCTCCTGCTCATCCCCGCGGTCGCCGGCGTGGTCTGGATCCTGATCAGGCGCCGCGGCGAGCTCCCCGACGACACCGACCTCTTCTAGGCGCTTTCTCTCAGACGCCTTTCGGAGCTTCGGCCTGAACCGGTTGCGTCGCCTCGGCCACCAGGTCCGGGTGCTCCTCGAACCGGTAGCGGACGACGGCGCGCTTCGCGGCCTTGACCTCGTCGAGCCGCGCGACTGGACGGTTATGGGGCGCGGTCTTCAGCGTCTCGGGGTCCTCGGCCGCCTCGCGCGCGATCGACTGCATCGCGGCGACGAACGCGTCGAGCGTCTCCTTCGTCTCGGTTTCGGTCGGCTCGATCATCAACGCCTCGGGGACGACCAGCGGGAAGTAGATCGTCGGCGGATGGAAGCCGTAGTCCATCAGGCGCTTCGCGACCTCGAGCGCGCTGATGCCGTGCTCCTTCTTGAGCGTCCGCGCCGAGAGGACGAACTCGTGCATGCAGAGGCGGTCGAACGGCAGGTCGTAGACGTCCTTCAGCTGCGCGAGCAGGTAGTTCGCGTTCAGGACGGCGTCCTCCGACATCGCCCGGAGCTCGCGACCCCAGGCGAGGATGAACGCGTAGGAGCGGACGAAGACCCCGAACGGGCCCGTGAACGCCCTGACCTTGCCGATCGACTTCGGACGGTCGTAGTCGAGCCGGAACCGGTTGCCGTCCCGCACCACCGCGGGAACGGGCAGGAACGGCTCGAGATGCTCCCTCACGGCGATCGGCCCGCCGCCGGGGCCGCCGCCGCCGTGCGGCTGGGAGAACGTCTTGTGGAGGTTGATGTGAACGATGTCGAAGCCCATGTCGCCCGGCCGCGAGATCCCGCAGACAGCGTTGAGGTTCGCGCCGTCGTAGTAGAGAAGCGCGCCTGCGTCGTGGAAGATCGTCGAGATCTCATCGATGTTCTCGTCGAAGAGGCCGAGCGTCGACGGGTTCGTGAGCATCAGCCCGGCGGTCGAGTCGTCGACCTTGTCCCTGAGGTCGTCGAGGTCGATGTTCCCGCGTGCATCCGTCGCGACCTTCAGCAGCTCGTATCCCCCCATCGTCACGCTGGCCGGGTTCGTCCCGTGGGCGGTGTCGGCGACAACCACCCTCCTGCGTTGCTCGCCCTCGCCGCGATCGGAGAAGTAGGCGCGCATGAGCATTAGCCCGGTGACCTCGCCCTGCGACCCGGCCGCGGGCTGGAGCGAGACGGCGTGGAGCCCCGTGACCTCGGCGAGGATCTCCTGGAGGTCGTGCATGAGCTCGAGCGCGCCCTGGGCGCCGTCCTCGTCCTGGTGCGGATGGAGGTCCCGGAACCCCGGCAGGGCGGCGACGCGCTCGTTGACGCGGGGGTTGTACTTCATCGTGCACGAGCCGAGCGGATAGAAGCCTGTGTCGATGCCGAAGTTGCGGCTCGTCAGCTCCGTGAAGTGCCGGACGAGCTCGACCTCCGGTATCTCGGGGAGCCGCGGAGGCTGCGCACGGCGGAGGTGCTCGGGCGGCGCGGGAGGCGAGAGCCCGTCCGGCCTCGGGATCCTTCCGGCACGGCGCCCGGGCCTCGACCGCTCGAAGACGAGCTTCATCCTGCGAGCGCCTCCGCGAGCCGCTCGATGTCGTCGACGGTCCGCCGCTCGGTGACGGCGACGAGGATCGCGTCGTCCATGCCCGGGTAGTCCCGACCCAGGGGATAGCCCGGGTTGACGCCGTGGGTGCGCGCCTCCCGGATCGCATCCAGCGCTGGCCGTCCGACCCGGATGCCAAACTCCTTGAACGTTGCCTGCTCCGGAAACAACAGCGGAAGCTCGAGACGCTCCTTCGCGTGCTCGGCGAGGGCCATACAGGCCTCGCCCACCTCCCGGAGCCCCTCGGGTCCCAGCCAGCACAGAGAGATGAGGCCGCCCAGCGCCAGCAGGGTCTGGTTGGTGGTGATGTTCGACGTCGCCTTCTCCCGCCGGATGTGCTGCTCGCGGGTCTGGAGCGTCAGCACATAGCCCCGCTCGCCGCGGAGATCCGTCGTCTCCCCGACGATGCGACCGGGCATGCGCCGGGTGAACTGCTCGCGCGCGGCGATGAACCCGTAGTGCGGTCCGCCGAATGAGAGCGGGTTGCCCACGCCCTGTCCCTCACCGATCGCGAGCGCGCACCCGTAGTTGCCAGGCGCCTCGAGCACGCCGAGCGAGATCGGGTCGACATGGGCGACTGCCAGCGCCTCGCCGTCGTTCGCCGCCGCCGCGAGCTCGGGCGCAGGCTCGAGGCAGCCGAAGAAGTTCGGTTGCTGGAAGATCGCGCAGGCTGCGCCCTGGGCGGCAGCTCGGAACTCATCCGGATCGGTGACGCCGTCGCGGTGCGAGACGTCCACGACCTCCATCCCGAACCCCGGCGCATAGGTGCGCACCACCTGCCGGACCTGCGGGTTGACGGTCTCGGCGAGGACGATCCTCGTCCGGCCGGTCGCGTGCTTCGCGATGAAGCAGGCGTCCGCCGCGACCGTCGTCCCGTCGTAGCCGGAAGCGTTCGAGACGTCCATGCCGGTGAGCTCGCAGATCACCGTCTGATACTCGAAGATCGCCTGGAGAATCCCCTGGCTCATCTCGGGCTGATACGGCGTGTACGCCGTCAGGAATTCGCCTCGCTGCAGGATGTAGTCGACGACCGCGGGGACGTAGTGGTCGTAGACACCGGCGCCGACGAACGTCAGCTCCTCGCCGGCGTGCACGTTGCGCGCCGCGAGCTCCTCGAGTCGTTCGAGGATCTCCTGCTCCGTCAGGGGCTCGCCGAGATCGAGCGGGCGGCCCAGGCGAACGCCCGCCGGAATGTCGCGGAACAGCTCTTCGATGCTGGCGACGCCGATCGTCTCCAGCATCTCGGCGCGGTCGGCGTCGGTGAGCGTGGCGTAGGTCACTGCTCGGCGAGAAGCGCCTTGTAGGCCTCGACGTCCATCAGCCCGTCGGCCTCGGCGGGGTCCGCGACGCGAATCCGGACAAGCCAGCCGTCTCCGTAGGGGTCCTCGTTCACGGTCTCGGGCGCAGCGACCACGGCCTGATTCACCTCGATCACCTCCCCGGAGATCGGCGCGACGAGGTCCGAGACGGCCTTGACGGATTCGACCTCGCCGTAGATCCCGTCCTTCGTCACGGCCGCTCCTGCCTCCGGCGCCTCGAAGTGGACGAGCTCGCCGAGCGCGTCCTGCGCGTACCAGGTGATGCCGAGCAGCGCCTCGCCGTCCTCGATGCGGGCCCAGTCGTGCTCACGGTGGTAGTGCAGGTCGTCGGGGTAGCTCTCGGATGCCGGCATCAGTCCTCCTCGTGCCTGTAGATCGGTTTCTTGACCACCCGCGCCTTGCGCGGCCGCCCACGCAGGTCGATCGTCAGCTCGGTGCCGGCGTCGACCCGGTCAGACGGGACGTAGCCCATGCCGATGCCCCGCTCGAGCATCGGCGAGTGCGTCCCGGAGGTGACGTCGCCGCCGCCGTCGATGGCCATCCCCTGGCGCGGCACGCCGGGATCCTCCATGACGAAGGCGACCAGCCTGCGGGCCGGCCCCTGCTCCTTGATCCGGCGCAGCTCTTCGACGCCCGTGAAGTCCTTCTCCAGCGCGGAAACCCAGCCCAGCCCGGCCGAGATCGCGTCCGTCTCGGGGGAGATGTCGTTGCCGTGCAGCGGATAGCAGACCTCGAGCCGCAGGGTGTCGCGGGCACCGAGGCCGGCCGGCTTCACGCCCCTCGCGAGCACCGCGTCCCACAGGAGGGGCCCCTCCTCGGCGGGGACCATCAACTCGACGCCCTTCTCGCCCGTGTATCCGGTCCGGTTGACCATGACCTCGTGCCCGTCCAGCTCCTCCATCGCGAAGGTGAAGGCTGGCGCCTCGGCCAGGCCCAGGCGCTCGAGTGACCGGGGACCCTGGACGGCGAGCAGCGCATAGCCGTCCGAGACGTCACGCACGTCCGAGCCGGGCACCTCCCGCTCCTTGAGCCAGCGGAAGTCGGCATCCCGGTTCGAGGCGTTGACGATCAGGAGGTAGCGACCGGCCTCGAGACGGTAGGCGATCAGGTCGTCGACGATTCCTCCGCGCTCGTTCGTGAGCAGTGTGTACTGCGCCTGGCCCGGCTCCAGCCGGTCGAGGTCGTTCGACAGCATCGTCTGGAGGAACTCGTGAGCCTTCGGCCCCTCGACCTCGAGCTCGCCCATGTGAGAGACGTCGAAAACGCCCGCGTCGGAGCGCACCGCGCGGTGCTCTTGGATCACTCCCTCGTACTGGACCGGCATCTCCCAGCCGGCGAACGGCACGAGGCGCGCGCCGAGCGCGACGTGGCGTTCGTGGATCGGCGTTCGGCGCAGCGTCTGCACGACGCGCCGGATGCTACGCCGTCCCAGCCACCGGCCGCGCAGGCATGGCCTCGGTCCCGATCCCCGAGTCGGCGCCTTGTCCGGTCAGTCGCGCAGGAAGGAGGGGACTTCGAGCTCCTCGTCCGTGAGCTCGAAGCGCTCGCGTTCGCGCTCGCGCTCCTCCGGCTCCCTTGCCGGCGCCTCCTCGGCAATCACCGCCCGGCGACGTCGCCGATGCGCGCCAGGGCCGAATCCGGTTGCGATCACCGTCACGCGGACCTCGTCCTTCAGCGCCTCGTCGATGACGGCGCCGAAGATGACGTTCGCGTTCTGGTCTGCGGCACCGGTCACGACCTCGGCCGCCTCGTTCACCTCGAACAGGCCCATCTCCGGCGGGCCGGTGATGTTGAGCAGGATCCCGGTCGCCCCCTCGATGGACGACTCGAGGAGCGGCGACGACACCGCCGTGTGCGCCGCCTCGGCCGCGCGGCTCTCACCCGACGCCGTCCCGATGCCCATCAGCGCCGAGCCGGCGTCCGACATGATCGCCCGGACGTCCGCGAAGTCGAGGTTGACGATTCCGGGCACGGTGATGAGATCGGTGATGCCCTGGACGCCCTGGCGGAGAATGTCGTCCGCCATACGGAAGGCGTCGACGATCGAGGTGCGCTTCTCGACGACCTGCAGGAGCCGGTCGTTCTCGATCACGATCAGCGTGTCGACGTTGTCGCGGAGCTCCTCGATGCCCATCATCGCCTGGTCGGCCCGCTTCCGCCCCTCGAAGCCGAAGGGCCGCGTGACGACCCCGACCGTGAGCGCGCCCAGCTCCCTCGCGAGCTCGGCCACGATCGGCGCGCCGCCCGTCCCGGTCCCTCCGCCCTCGCCGGCGGTGACGAACACCATGTCGGCACCCTTGATCGCGTCCTTCAGCTCGTCGCGGCTCTCCGTCGCGGCCGCCTTCCCGACCTCCGGGTTCGCGCCGGCCCCCAGGCCGCGCGTCGACTCGGCACCGATGTGGACCTTCATGTCCGCGTCGATGACGAGGAGCGCCTGGGCGTCCGTGTTCGCCGCGATGAAATCGACGCCGCTCAGGGCGGCGTCGACCATGCGGTTGACGGCGTTCGAGCCGCCCCCGCCGACCCCGACGACCTTGATGACCGCCAGGTAGTTGCCTGTCTGATCGCGTACGCTCAACGTCCCTCCACCTCAAGCTCGACTGTAGCCGACGACTTCGCCGGCCACTGCAACGCCCCAGCGTACGGGCGATCTACTGCCCTGTCAACGCGGACTTCGAGGACGAAGTCTCAGGCTCGACCTGAGACTCGAGAGTCTCTCCAACCACGGGACGCTCCGGGACGCTGACGTCGAGATAGGCGCCCGTGTCGCCCTCCCGTCGCATCGTCGCGAGGACGCGGCGCGCGACCTCGAGCTTCACGGCCAGGTCGTCGGCGGTCCCGAGGCGAATCTCGAAGCCGTCGTCGAGAACCGCTGTCATGGTGCGAGGCTCGGTCGTCTTCACGTACCAGACGCGCCTGGCGAGCGCGGGGCTCGCCGCCCTGATCGCGGCGATCGCTCGGATCGCCCGTGACGCCTCAGGCACGGTCAGGACGGCACCGACCTCCGGGTCGACAGTGCGCTCGACCCACACCACCGGGAGCGGACGGCGCAGGGGCCGGTCCAGCGAGCGCAAGACCCTCCCCTCGGCGGAGACGAGCCAGCGGTCGCTGCCCCGCCGGAGGACGGCGGCGGGGCGCTCGACGCTCACGCGTACGCGAAGCCGGTTCGGGAAGTCACGGTCGTAGGCGAGCAGATGCACGTGGGGAAGCCGGTCGAGGCGCCGCTGGATCGCTTCTTCGTCCACCTGGAGGAGACTCGTTCCCTCGAGTCCGCGCAGCTGGCGCTCGACGAGGCGCGCCTGTCCCGGCGGGATCGACTCGACCTCGATCTCGTGCACCGCGAAGACGCCGGTCTGGCGGGCGGCGGCGAAGAGGGCGACACCGAGAGCGAGCAGCCCGAAGCCGAGCGCCAGCGACCGGCCCGACGGAACGAGCCGGAGCGCAGGGGAAGTCGAGACCGCGGAGCGGGCCACGCGGCGATCTTCGCCGCGACGCCAATCGCTCCTACCGGCCGAGGGCCGGGAGCTCGATCGGCCCGAGGAACTGGACCTCGTGCTCGAGCTCCACGCCGAACTCCTCCCTCGCGCGGCGCATCGCCTCCGCCATCAGGGCGACGGCGTCGGCAGAGCGAGCGCCGTCGGCGTTCTCGATGAAGTTGGCGTGGCGAGGCGAGATCTGGGCGCCGCCGATCCGGAAGCCGCGCAGCCCGCAAGCCTCGAGCATCCTCCCCGCCGAGAGCTCGTGGTCCGGGTTCTTGAAGACGCTTCCGAACGTCCGCTTGTTCGTCGGTTGCGCCGCCTTCCGCGCGGCCTGCATCTCCGCGACCGTAGCCTTGATCTCCTCGACCGGCCGCGGCCGGAGCCGGAACTCGGCCCGGGCGACCACCTCGCCGGGGAGCAGCGAGGAGCGCCGGTACTCGAGGCCGAGCTCG
>DASTCG010000082.1:0-6598 GCA_035711385.1 Gaiellaceae bacterium | reverse complement strand
ACCGGCAAGCCGGTCAAGCTCGCCTCCGTCGGCGAGAAGCTCGACCAGCTCGAGTACTTCTACCCCGACCGAATGGCCTCGCGGATCCTGGGCATGGGCGACGTCATGACCCTGATCGAGAAGGCCGAGGAGGCCGCGACCGAAGAGGACCAGGCCGCGCTGGAGGCCCGGATGCGAGCCGGGGAGTTCAGCTTCGACGACTTCCTGACGAGCTACCGGATGCTGCGGAAGATGGGGCCGCTGAAGGGCGTCCTCTCGATGATCCCCGGTCTGGGAAGCCAGCTGAAGGGAATCGACGTCGACGACAAGGAGCTCTCGCGCGTCGAGGCGATCGTCCTCTCGATGACGCCGATGGAGCGCCGGATGCCGCACCTGATCGACGGCTCGCGGCGGAAGCGGATCGCCGCCGGCAGCGGCACCGACGTCCAGCAGGTGAACAAGCTGCTGTCGGCGCGGAAGCAGATGCAGAAGATGATGAAGCAGATGGGGAAGGGCAAGATGCCCGGGCTCCCGCCTGAGCTGACGCAACCGAGGAGGTGAGATGGCAGTACGGATGAGACTGACGCGGGTCGGGTCGAAGAAGAACCCGATCTACCGCGTCGTCGTCGCCGACTCGCGGTCGCCGCGGGACGGCAGGTTCATCGAGATCGTCGGGCGGTACAACCCGCAGACCGACCCCTCGACGATCGAGTTCGACGAGGAGAAGGTGCGCGAGTGGCTCGGCAAGGGCGCCCAGCCCTCCAACACCGTCGCGCGCCTGCTGAAGGCGAAGAACATTGGCATGGAGACGTCGAAGGCGTGAGCCTTCGACATCGACAGGCCGGGGGAAGGGCTTCGGGAAACCGGGAGGTTTCCCGCCTGTTCTTACGCCCGCGGGGCGTCACCTCGAGAGAAGACGGGGGCACGTGGGGGAAACAGGGTTTCCCCCGCGAGCGCGGGCGAGGAGCCCGCGATGGCTGAGCTCTTGGCGTATCTCGCCCGCCAGCTCGTGGACGACCCCGACGCCGTCCGGGTCGAGGAGGTGGAGGGCGAGGACGCGCTCGTCCTTCGGCTCCATGTCGCCAAGGACGACGTCGGCAAGGTGATCGGACGCCAGGGGCGCATCGCGCGGGCGCTGCGGGCGATCGTGCGAGCCGGCGGGGCGCGCGAGCGGCGGCGAGTCGTCCTCGAGATCGCTGACTAGGCAATTCGTCACCGTAGGCAGGGTGGGGAAGCCCCACGGGCTCGACGGGTCGTTCGTCGTCGAGAAGGCGAGCGACGACCCGAAGCGCTTCGAGCCGGGTGCCGTCCTACGTGCCGGCGGCGAGGAGGTACGGGTCGAGGAGCGGAAGCGGCCGGGCGGCCGGCTCGTGATCCGCCTCGACAGACCGGTCCCGCGCGGCACTCCGCTCGAGGTCCCGCGCTCCGAGCTTCCGGCTCCAGGGCCCGGCGAGTACTACGTCTTCCAGCTCGTCGGCCTCGAGGTCGAGGAGGAGGGCGGGCGGCGCCTGGGCGTGGTGACGGACGTGGTCCCCGCACCCGCCAACGACGCGCTGGAGCTCGACACGGCTATCCTGCTGCCGCTCGTCGAGGCCTGCGTCCGGCAGGTCGACCTCGACGGGCGCCGAATCCTGGTTGCGCGGGGATTCGCGCCTGACAACTAACCTCACGAAGCCCTGCGCCTCGACGTCTTCACGCTCGTCCCCCATGTCTTCGCTGCCGTCTCCGAACAACGACCGGTCGCCTCTGTCCTCGGCGGCGAGCTGGAGCTTCGGCTCTTCAACTACCGCGACTGGACGCCGCTCCCGGGCGGAGAGGTCGACGACGAGCCGTACGGCGGAGGGCCGGGCATGGTGCTCCGCATCGACGTGGTCGCGGCTGCGCTCGAAGGCGTCTACGGCGGCCTCCCCGAGCACCGGGTGGTCGCGCTGACGCCGCAGGGCCGGCAGCTCGACCAGGGGGTCGTCGACGAGCTTGCAGCCGAGGAGCAGCTCACGCTGCTCTCGGCGCGCTTCGAGGGCTTCGACGAGCGGATCCTCGCGAACCTGGCAAGCGACGCGATCTCGATCGGGCCCTACGTCCTCTCCGGAGGCGAGCTGCCGGCGATGGTCGTCGCCGACGCCGTGGCGCGACGGCTGCCGGGGGCGCTGAGCGAGGGCTCCGGCTCCGAGGAGAGCTTCTCGGCCGGCCTCGAGGGCGGGCTCGAGTACCCCCACTACACCCGACCGGCCGAGTTCCGGGGCTGGGCGGTCCCGGAGGTCCTGCTCTCGGGCGACCACGGACGGATCGCCGAGTGGCGCCGGGAGCAGAGCGTCCTCCGGACGGCGCAGCGGCGATGAGGAACCCGGTCGACCGTCTCACCCAGCGCCTGCCGCGGCCCTGGAGGGTCGCGATCGACTGGGTGGTCACGATCGTCGGCGCGGTCGCGATCGTGCTGGCGATCAAGGCGTGGGTCGTGAACCCGTACCGGATCCCCTCGTCGTCGATGGAGCCGACGCTGCACTGCGCCGGCTCGGGCCTCGGCTGCACTTCCCGTTTCTCCGACCGCGTCCTGGCGAACCGGTTCATCTACCACGTCACCGATCCGAAGCGCGGCGACATCGTCGTCTTCGAGACCCCGCCGCAGGCCCGCAAGGACTGCGGCGCCGGAGGAACGTTCGTGAAGCGGATCATCGCGCTGCCGGGTGAGACCTGGGAGATGCGGAACGGCTACGTGTTCATCAACGGCAAGCGGCTCAAGGAGCCGTACGTCAAGCCCGACCGGAGAGATGTGGACACGAGACCTCCGGAGAAGATCCCCGGGAACCACTACTTCGTGATGGGCGACAACCGGGCGCAGTCGTGCGACTCGCGCGTCTGGGGGCCGCTCGACCGCGAGAACCTGATCGGCAAGGTGTTCGCGATCTACTTCCCGCCCCGCCGCATCGGCCTGCCGTAATGCATCCGCTCGACCGTCTCACGCACCGGCTCCCGCAGCCGTGGAGGGTCGCGATCGACTGGGTGGTCACGATCGCCGGGGCGGTCGCGATCGTGCTGGCGATCAAGGCGTGGGTCGTGAACCCGTACCGGATCCCGTCGTCCTCGATGGAGCCGACGCTGCACTGCGCGGGCGCGGGGCTCGGCTGCACGGCCCGCTTCTCCGACCGGGTGCTCGCGAACCGGTTCATCTACCACTTCACGGATCCGGCGCGCGGCGACGTCGTCGTCTTCCACACGCCCGAGCGCGCTCGGCAGGACTGCGGCGCGGGCGGCACCTTCGTGAAGCGGATCGTCGGGCTGCCGGGTGAGACGTGGGAGATGCGGGGCGGCTACGTGTTCATCGACGGCAAGCGGCTGCAGGAGCCGTACGTCCCCGACACGCGCCGCGCGGGCGACACGCTGGAGCCGAGGCGGATTCCGCCGCACCAGTACTTCGTCATGGGCGACAACCGCAGCGCCTCCTGCGACTCCCGTGTCTGGGGCACGCTGCCTCGCCGGAACCTGATCGGCAAGGTCTTCGCCGTCTATTTCCCGCCGAGGCGAATCGGCTTCCGCTAGCATCCCGCGGTCGGGCAGCCGCCCGTCCCTCCGCCATGCCAAACCCCATCGAGACACTCGAGCGCAAGCAGCTGCGCGCCGACCGGCCCGAGTTCAAGGCGGGCGACACCGTCCGCGTGCACTTCCAGGTGATCGAGGGTCAGCGCCGCCGCATCCAGGTCTTCGAGGGCATCGTCATCAAGCGCCAGGGCTCCGGCGTCCGCGAGACGTTCACGGTCCGCAAGCAGTCCTTCGGCGTGGGCGTCGAGCGGACGTTCCCGCTGCACTCGCCCAAGATCGAGAAGATCGAGGTGGCGGCCATCGGCGACGTGAACCGCGCGAAGCTCTACTACTTGCGCGGGAAAGTGGGGAAGAAGGCGCGCGTCCGCGAGCGCCGTGATGGGCAGAGGCTATCCTCGGCCGGTGCCGCAGCCGTCGCCGCCGAGCAGCCTGCCGCTGAGGATTCCGGCCCGGAAGCGGCCGCGGAGCCAGAGGCCGAGCAGCTCGCCGAGCAACGGGACGAGCAGCCCGAGCCGGAAGTCGCAGAAGAGGGGTAGGCGCCTCCTCGAGTTCGACCGCCGCTTGGGGCGGCGGTTCGTCGCGGGCGTCGACGAGGCGGGCCGCGGGTCGCTCGCGGGGCCGCTCGTCGTCGCCGGCGTGCTCTTCGACTACGACTGCCTGCGCGACCACCGAGTGCGCCCGCTCGCGGGGCTCAACGACTCCAAGCAACTGACCGCCGAGGAGCGCGAGAGGCTGTTCCACGGCGTCGTCGGCTGCGCGACGGCTTTCACGGTGCGCGTGATCTCGTCGAGCGAGATCGACCGCAACGGCCTGCACCGCTCGAACCTCGAGGGCATGCGGTCGTGCCTGCGGGCTCTGTGCCCGCCGGCGGAGGTCTGTCTGGTCGACGGATTCCGGCTGGGGCCGTCCGCGCCGCCGCACACGGCCGTCGTGGACGGCGACGAGCGGTCGGCCGCGATCGCGGCCGCGTCGATCGTGGCGAAGGTGGTTCGGGACCGCGCGATGCGCCGCATGGACGCGCTGTTCCCCGCCTACGGGTTCTCGTCGCACGTCGGCTACATCACGCCGCGGCACTCGTCCGTCGTGCGGGAGCGGGGGCCGTCGGAGATCCACCGGCGGTCGTTCCAGGCCCTGTGCTACCTCTCGGAGGAGGAGCTCGCGGCCAGGCTCGAGCTGGAGGAGTGAACCGGACCGGCGCGCGGGCCGAGCGGCGGGCGCGCCTGTACTACCTCGTGCGCGGCTACCGTCTGCTCGGCGCCAACGTGCGTCCGGGCGGGGTGGAGGTCGACCTCGTGCTTCGGCGCGGCCGCCGCCTCGTGTTCTGCGAGGTGAAGGCCAAGCTCGGCAAGGGCTACGGCGCGCCCGGGGAGATGGTCGGGCCGGCGAAGCAGGAGCGGCTGCGGCGGGCGGCGGAGGCCTGGCTCGCCGAGCACCCCGAGGCGGCGGAGTGGGAGGTGAGCTTCGACGTCGTCGAGGTGACGCCCCGAGGGGTGCGGCGGCTGGCCGGCGCGTTCTAGGACTCCTCGGGCCTCTGGCGAACGAGGTTGCTCGTGGCTCCCACGCAGGACGCCCTCTACGCCGAGATCGACCTCGAGCTCTCCTGGTCCGAGCGCGAGCTTCCCGAGCGCGAGCGCACGAAGCACGTCCATCGCCTCCACCCCTACCTCGGCAAGTTCATCCCGCAGCTCGTGGAGGCGCTGCTCGCGCGGTACGTGCCGCGCGGTGGCCGCGTGCTGGATCCCTTCGCCGGGTCCGGGACGACGCTCGTCCAGTCGCTCGAGAGCGGCCGCGACGCGGTGGGCGTGGACATCGCCGCCTTCAACTGCCTGCTCATGTCCGTGAAGACGCGGCGCTACGACCTCTTCGCGCTCGAGTCCGAGCTCCGGGACGTCGTCGGTCGGGTGGGAGAGCTCGACGGCGGACCGGCCGCGACCGGTTATGCGGCCGAGTGGTACGCGCCGCAGGCCGGGATCGAGCTCCTCGCGTTCCACGAGCTGATCGGGGGGTACGAGCACGGCGATGTCCTGCGGGTGATCCTCGCCCGCGCGGCTCGCTCCGCCCGGCGCACGACGCATTTCGACCTGGACTTTCCGCGCGCGCCGCAGCTCGAGCCGTACTGGTGCCACAAGCACCGCCGCGTCTGCCGCCCGGTCGAGCGTGCCGAGCATTTCTTGCGGCGCTATACGCTGGACACTCTGGCGCGAATCAAGGAGTTCTCCCGCGTGCGCTCGCGCGTGCGGGAGGCCGAGGTCCTCCACGAAGACGCACGCCACGTCGGATACGGCGGACGCTTCGACGGCCTGCTCACCTCACCTCCGTACCCGGGGCTGATCGACTACCACGAGCAGCACCGGTACGCCTACGAGCTCCTCGCGCTCGACGACCGCCGGGAGCTGGAGCTCGGCGCGGCGGCCCGCGGCACGAGCACCGCGTCGCTTCGTGCGTACGTCGAAGGCGTCGCCGCCGTCCTCAAGCATGCGAGGGCCTCGCTCCGCGCCCGGGCACCTGTCGTGATCGTCGTGAACGACCGCCGCGACCTCTACCCGGAGATCCTCGAGCGGGCGGGCCTGCGGCTGGAGGAACGCCTCCGGCGACACGTCAACCGCCGAACCGGGCGGCGGGCGGGCGAGTTCTTCGAGGACATCCTCGTCGCCCGCTGATCCGGCGCGTTTTCGGCGCCAAGCCGTGACAGACACGTGCGTCCTCGAGCCGTACCGTCGGTCGGTGTGCTCGGACGGACGGTTACCCATGCGCTCGTAGGGCTGGACGCTCGCAAGGTGGAGGTGGAGGCCCACTTGCAGAACGGCGTGCCAGGTCTGGCAATCGTCGGGCTGGCCGACCGCGCCTGTCAGGAGGCGAAACACCGTGTTCGCAGCGGCATCGCTTCGGCCGAGCTCGAGTGGCCGTCGCGCCGGATCACCGTCAACCTCGCTCCCGCGGGTCTGCGGAAGGAGGGATCCGGTTTCGACCTGCCGATCGCGCTCGCCATCCTCGCCGCCTCGCGCCAGTTCCCCTCCGACCGTCTGGCCGGGCACGCGGCGATCGGCGAGCTCGCGCTCGACGGACGCGTCCGTCCGGTCCG
>DASTCG010000081.1:0-15944 GCA_035711385.1 Gaiellaceae bacterium | reverse complement strand
CGCGGCCAGGGTCAGTTCCGCGTCTTCGGGGCGTCGAACGAGAAGTACCACGTCGTGGGCGGAAACGACCAGATCCCGATGCTCCTCGCCGAACGGCTCGGGGACCAGATCACGCTCGGTTCAGAGCTGGTCGGGATCGCGCTCAGTTCCGGCGGCGGCTACGGGCTGACCTTCCGCCAGGGCCTCGCGACGAAGACCGTGTCCGCGGACCGCGTCATCCTCGCGCTCCCGTTCTCGATCCTGCGCTCCGTCGACGTCTCACAGGCCGGATTCCGGGACCTGAAGCTGACGGCGATCCAGGAGCTGGGGATGGGGACGAACTCGAAGCTCCACGTCCAGTTCAGGAAGCGGCACTGGGTGACGCTCGACTGCAACGGTGAGACCTACGCGGACACCGGTTACCAGAACACGTGGGAGGTGACGAGGGCGCAACCGGGGAAGGCCGGGATCCTCGTCGACTACACCGGCGGCACGGTGGGCGCCGGCTTCGACCCGGAGACGCCCGCCACCACGCACGCTTCGGTGTTCCTCGACCAGCTGAAGCCGGTCCTGCCGGGGATCGAGGACGAATGGAACGGCCGCGCGACACTCGACTCCTGGCCGGACTATCCCTGGACGAAGGGGTCGTACTCGTACTGGAAGGTTGGGCAGTACACGACTTTCGCGGGCGTCGAGCGCGAGCGTGAGGGGAACTGCCACTTCGCCGGCGAGCACACGTCGATCGACTTTCAGGGCTACCTGAACGGCGCGGTGGAGACGGGCGAGCGGGCCGCGGGGGAAGTCCTGGCCGACTTCAAGTAGCGATACTCGGCGCGTGATCGCCGTCGTCGGGGCATCCGGCACCATCGGGCGCCGGATCGCCGGCTTCCTCGAGGAGTGGGGGGCGCCGTTCGTTCGGCGGGATGCGCGCCTGCACGGCGACGAGGCGCTGGACGCATCCGACCCCGCGGCGGTCGCCCGTCGTCTCGACGGGTGTTCCGTCGTCGTGAACGCCGTCGACTACCGCTTCAACGTGCCGGTGATGCACGGGGCGCTCGAGGCCGGCGCTCACTACGTGGATCTCGGCGGTCTCTACCACGTGACCTCCGAGCAGCTTCGGCTCGACCCCGTGTTCACGGCGGCCGGGCGGGGAGCGTTGCTCGGGATGGGGTCAGCCCCCGGGAAGACGAACCTCCTGACCGCCGCGGCGGCGCTCCGGCTCGCCGAGGAGCCGAGCTCGCTCGAGATCTGGGCCGCCGCCCGCGACCCGGTCGCCTCCGGCCATCCGTTCCCCGCTCCCTACTCCGTGCGCACGCTTCTCGACGAGCTGCACCTGCCTCCGGTCGTCGTCGTGGACGGCGAGGCTCGAGAGGTCGAGCCGCTCTCGGGCGAAGCCGAGCGGGACTTGCCGGAGCCGATCGGTCGGGCGAAGGGGATCTACACGCTCCATTCGGAGCTGCGGACGCTGCCGTCCGCGTTTCCGACGCTCCGCTCCGCATCCTTTCGGCTCTGCCTGGCGGACGGGTTGCTGGAGAAGCTGCTCGCGCTGGAGGAGGGAGAGGAACCGGAGCCGTACGAGCAGTCCGAGGCTGCCGTCGCTGTTCATCTCGTCGACCTGGCCGGGCCGACGAGACGGGTCGTGGGGTGGACCCTCACCCGCGGAGGCTCGGCGCAGTCGACCTCGGAGCCGGCGGCCCGCGCAGCCGTCGAGCTCCACGAAGGGCGACTCCGCTTCGAGGGCGTGAAGCCGCCCGAGGAGGCCGTGGCCGACCCCGACGCCTTTCTCGCGCTGCTCGAGACGGAGGTCTACTGGGAGGTCGCATAGGCGAGCCAGCGCCGGGCACAGTCGTCGTTCTCGCCCGCCGGCCGGATCGCCCACGAGAGCCGCCTCCGTCCGGCCGGCTCGACGTCGGTTGGCTCCAGCGCGGGCGCGAGCTTGCTCGGAACGGTGACGACGACCCCGCCGCTCAGCGACGCACGGACGAGCTCCTCGACGATGTCGGGCTTCTCGCCGTGCGGCGTGCGGGCGGCGATCACGTCCGTGTCACGCCGGCTGGCGATGGCGTCGATGTCCTCGCCGGCGTCGTAGACGCGCAGGTCGACCCGGCAGCCGGTCGCTCGTTCGAACCGGTGGGCGTCGGCGTCGTCCACGACTCCGGCCGGCGCGAGCAGCCGGACCTCCCGCTGTGCGCTCCCTCCGCAGCCGGCGGTCAGCGCCACGAGCGCCACGAGCAGCAGCCGCGCAGACATACTCGGCATTGTGTCCACCTTCGAGCGCGTCGCCGACCTCCCGTTGCTCGTCGAGAGCCACGAGCTCGAGCAGCTGGAGCAGGCAGTGTCGAGCGAGTTCGTTCGCACCACGACCCACGTCCGGCTGCGCGGCGGCGGCGAGGAGGGCGTCGGGGAGGACGTCACCTACGACGGCGAGGCCCACGACCGGCTGCTGGCCGCGCGACCGCTCCCGCTCGCAGGCGAGTGGACGATCCGCTCGTTCTCCGACCACCTCGGCGGGCTCGACCTCTGGCCTGAGCCGCCGGGGATGGAGGCGTTCAGGGACTACCGCCGCTGGGCGTTCGAGAGCGCGGCGCTCGATCTCGCGCTTCGTCAGGCCGGCCGGTCGCTCGCCGACGTCCTCGGTCGCGAGGCACGACCCGTGCGGTTCGTCGTGTCCCTCCGCCTGGGCGAGCCGTCGTCAGTGGACCCCATCCGGCAGCTGCTCGCCGGGTATCCCGGTACGCGCCTCAAGCTCGATCCGGTGCCGGACTGGACGCCCGGGCTCGTCTCGGAGCTCGCCGGCCTCGAGCTCGTCGACGTCGTGGACCTGAAGGGCCAGTACGCCGGCACAGTCGTCGACAATCCGCCGAACCCGGACCTCTACCACCTGGTCGCCGAGGGGTTTCCGGACGCCTGGATCGAGGATCCCGCGCTGGACGAGGAGACCGATCGAGTCCTGGAGCCGCATCGCGACCGGATCACCTGGGATGCGCCGATCCACTCGGTGGCGGACATCGAGGCGCTGCCGTTTCCGCCCCGAACCGTCAACATCAAGCCCTCGAGGTTCGGCTCGCTCGAGCGCCTGTTCGCGACCTACGACTACTGCGACGAGCGGGGGATCGGCATGTACGGCGGCGGCCAGTTCGAGCTCGGAGTGGGGCGCGGGCACATCCAGTACCTCGCGTCGCTCTTCCACCCGGACTCGTCCAACGACGTCGCGCCGGGTGGCTTCAACCTCAACCCGGTGCCCGGCGGTCTGCCCACGAGCCCGCTTGCCACCGGGCGGGACGGGGCACTCGGATCGGGCTGAGCTCGGCGCACTCTCGGCACAAAGGCGTCACCCATACGTGCGCTGTGCGCAGTTAGCGTCGGCCTCATGGCGCAGATCTCGACGGCATGGGGCAAGGCGACGCTTCTCGAGGAGGTGACCCTGCCGCAGCGCGCCGGCCAGAGGCGCTTCGCGTCCGTGGTTCAGCTTCTGGAGGACGAGAAGGGCGACTGGCTCGTCCGCTTCGCCTACACGACGGACGGGACGGCGCGGCGGGGGCCGGTGACGTTGCGCAACGCCGACCTGCAGCGGCTGAGGGAACGGCTCGGCGACCACCCCTCGCTCGCTGCCGCGCTCGGGTTCGTCGGTGCCTGACGGAGCCCGGGTCATGACGTTTCGGCACCCGAGCGGCAGCGCGTCGCCCACGAGTCGACCGAAAGCTAGGAGAACGGGACGGGCACGGCGGCTCGCTCGCGGGCCGCCGTTATCAGCCCGCGGAGGATCACGGCGCCGTCGGTGGAGCCCAGGAGCGGGTCGACCGCATGCTCGGGGTGCGGCATCAGGCCCATCACGTTCCGCTCGGCGTTGACGACACCGGCCACCGCGCCGACCGAGCCGTTCGGGTTGTCCACGTAGCGGAGGACGACCTGGCCGTTCGCCTCGAGCTCGGCGAGCAGTTGGTGGTCGGCGAACCAGCAGCCCTCACCGTGCTTGATGGGGATGGTCAAGCTCTCGTCGAGCTCGCAGAGGCTCGTGAACGGGGTGTCGTCGCGCTCGACCCTCAGAGCGGCGTCGCGACAGATGAAGGCGAGCGACGCGTTGGGGCGCAGCGCGCCGGGGAGGAGCCCTGCCTCGCAGAGGATCTGGAAGCCGTTGCAGATCCCGAGCACCGGCCCCCCGTCCGCCGCGAACGCCGCCACGGCCTGCATCGCCGGTGCGAAGCGTGCGATCGCCCCGCACCGAAGGTAATCGCCGTACGAGAACCCTCCCGGGAGGACGACGCCGGCCACGTCCGGCAACCGCTCCTGGGCGTGCCAGACGGGAACAGCCTCCGCACCGAGCAGCTCGATCGCCCGAAGCGCGTCCCGGTCGTCATTCGAGCCGGGAAAGATGAGGACCCCGATCCTGGTCCGGGGCTCAGTCACGAACGGTCCTCGAGCTCGATCTCGTAGCTCTCGATCAAAGGGTTGGCCAGGAGCTGCCGGCACATCCGCTCGACCTCGGCCCGCGCGGCGGCCGCGTCGGGTGCGTCGACTTCCAGATCGACGACGCGGCCGACACGCGCGTCCGCGATCGGAAAGCCGAGATGGCGAAGCGAGCTCTCGACCGCCTGTCCCTGCGGGTCGAGGATGCCCGGCTTGGGGCGGACGAGCACCGTCGCTCTCATGCGAGCACCACGGCCGGATCCGTCAGGTACCGGTCGAACGGGATCTCGGTCAGGCGCTCGAACGCTTCCACGTACCGTGCGCGGGTTCCGGCGACGACCTCGGCCGGAAGGTCCGGACCGGGGTCCGTCTTGTCCCAGCCGACCGTCTCGCAGTAGTCGCGTGCGAACTGCTTGTCGTACGACGGCTGGCCGCGGCCCGGCTCGTAGCCGGCCCCCGGCCAGAAGCGCGAGGAGTCGGGGGTCAGCGCCTCGTCGGCGAGGTAGAGGTCGCCGCCGGGGCCGAGGCCGAATTCGAATTTCGTGTCGGCGATCAGGATGCCGCGCGCAGCTGCGTGCTCCGCGGCGAAGCCGTAGAGGTCGATCGAGATGCGCTCGAGCAGCGCGGCGACCTTCTCGCCGACGAGCTCGGCTGCCTCCGCCCTCGTGATGTTCTCGTCGTGCCCGGTCGCGGCCTTCGTGGAGGGCGTGAAGATCGGGTCCGGCAGCTGCTCGGACTCGCGAAGCCCTGCGGGCAGGTCGTGGCCGCAGACGGAGCCGGTCGCGAGGTAGTCCTTCCACCCGGAGCCGGTGAGGTAGCCGCGCACGACGCACTCGAGCGGCAGCATCTCGAGTCGGCGGCATTCCAGCGAGCGACCGTCCCCGCGCAGGGCGAGCATGTGGTTGTCCACGAGCCCGCTGGTGCGTCGGAACCAAAACGCCGAGAGCCCGGTGAGCACTCGACCCTTGTCGGGGATCTCTGTCGGCAGCACGACGTCGAACGTGGAGATGCGGTCGCTGGCCACGAGCAGCAGGCGGTCGTCGTCGAGCGCGTACAGCTCACGGACCTTCCCGCTGCCCACGTGGGTCGCGGTGTCAGGCATGGACGGGCTCCTCTCGTCGGGTCAGGGCAGACAGGCGGTCGAAGACGACGTCCACGTGGCGGGTATACGCGGACAGGTCGAAGACGGCGTCGAGCGTGGCCCCGTCGAGCCGCGCGGTGATCTCGGCGTCCGAGCGGACGAGCGCTTCGAAGTCCTGCTCCTCCTCCCAGGCGCGCATCGCGTTCCGCTGGACCAGCTCGTAGGCGTGCGACCGTTCGAAGCCACTCTCGACGAGGGCGAGGAGCAGCCGCTGGCTGAAGAAGAGTCCGTGGCTCGCCTCGAGGTTCCGGCGCATCCGCTCGGGCCGGACGACGAGACCCTCGGCGAGCCAGGCGAACCGGTCGAGCATGTAGTCGAGGGCGAGGAACGAATCGGGGATCACGACGCGCTCGGCGGAAGAGTGCGAGATGTCGCGCTCGTGCCACAGGGCGACGTTCTCGAGCCCCACGACGGCGTTGCCGCGGACGACCCTGGCGAGTCCGCAGATCCGCTCGGCGACGATCGGGTTCTTCTTGTGCGGCATCGCCGACGACCCCTTCTGTCCGCGGCGGAAGGGCTCCTCGACCTCACGGACCTCCGTGCGCGCGAGGTGCCGGATCTCCAGCGCGAACTTCTCCAACGAGGCCGCCGTGAGCGCGAGCGCCGAAAGCAGGTCCGCGTGGCGGTCGCGCTGGAGAATCTGGCTCGAAGATGGGGCGGGCTCGAGCCCGAGACGCTCGCAGGCCAGCCGCTCGACCTCGGGGTCGATCGCCGCGTACGTGCCGACGGCGCCGGAGAGCTTGCCGACGCGCAGGCCCTCGAGCGAGCGGCCGAGGCGCTCGCGGCTCCGTTCCAGCTCGAATGCCCAGCCGGCCAGCTTGAGCCCGAAGGTCGTCGGCTCCGCGTGTACGCCGTGCGTTCGACCGATCATCAGCGTCTCGCGGTGGCGCTCCGCCTGCGCCACGACGGTTCCGAGGGCGCGGTCGAGACCCTCGAGAACCAACGAGCCGGCCTTCCCGATCTGCAGCGACAGCGCCGTATCGAGGACGTCCGAGGAGGTCAGCCCGTAGTGAAACCAGCGCCCAACCGAGCCGAGAGGCTCCGCGACCGCGTCGACGAAGGCGGCGACGTCGTGCTGCGTCCGCTCCTCGATCTCGGCGACGCGCCCGGGTGACGGGGCCACGGCGCGGTCGCGGATCTCCTTCGCCGCCTCGGCGGGAACGGCTCCCACGGCGGCCCAGGCGTCGAGCGCGGCCAGCTCGACCTCGAGCCAGCGCTGGAGCTTGCTCTCGTCCGACCAGACGCGAGCCATGGCCGGGCGCGAGTAGCGGGCGATCACCGATGCGACTCTACACGGGGGCCAGGCCGGCGCCCCCGCCGGCGTGAGAACTCGTTTCAGCATGTGGCTCGTCGCCAGGGTGCGATGGGTGGATGCCAGGCCCGGACGCAGACCGCGTCCATATCGATGAGATATGGGCGCGGTTGAGGACGACGCCTGGCGCCGCCCAGCGCGGCCTGGCGGCACAGCGCTCATGCTGGAACGAGTTCTTAGAGCTCCGAGAGCGGAAGGCCACCGCCCTGGGCGAGGATCCGGGCTGCGAGGATCGCGGCGTTCCGGGCGCCGTCGATCGAGACGCACGCAACCGGCACGCCGGGAGGCATCTGGACGATGGAGAGCAGCGCGTCCATGCCGTTTCCGACGCTCTTGCTCGACCGGAGGGGGACTCCGATCACCGGCAGCTCGCTGTATGACGCGACGACCCCGGGCAGCGCTGCGGCCATCCCCGCGCCGGCGATGATCACCCGCACCCCCCGGAGCGCGGCGGTCGAGGCGTACTCCGCGACGGCCCGGGGGTCCCTGTGGGCGGAGATGACGTGGAACTCGTAGGAGATGCCGCGGTCGTCGAGCTCCTGGAGCGCGGGCTCCATCCGCTCACGATCGGACTCGGAGCCCACGAGCACGCCGACGAGCGGGCCCCGCTCGCCGAACTCGACCAGCTGGGCAAATGCCTCTGTCTGCGCCTCAGGTTGCAACGTCTGCGGTTCTCCCGGCGATGTCGCGGCGATACTTCGCGCCATCGAACGTGATCGAGGCGGACGCTGCGTACGCGGCGTCCCGCGCCGCCTCCAGGGTTGATCCCAGACCGGTGACTCCGAGCACACGACCGCCGTTCGTCACGAGCCGACCGCCCCGAACCGCGGTTCCTGCATGGAAGACGAGAGCCGCCGCTTCGGCCTCCTCGAGGCCGTCGATCGGCGTGCCCGACTCGCCGCGCTCCGGATAGTCCCTCGTCGCGAGGACGACGGTGACCGCCGCCTTTCCCGTGAGCGAGAGGTCAGGGTCGCCGAGGTCGCGTTCGGCCGCCGCTGCGAGCGCTTCCAGCAGGTCGCCCTCGAGGAGCGGCACGATCGACTGCGTCTCCGGGTCGCCGAAGCGGCAGTTGAACTCGAGCACCTTCGGCCCGGCCTCGGTCAGCATCAGCCCGGCGTACAGCACCCCCACGAACGGCTGGCCCCGTCCGGCCAGGGCTGCGAGGACCGGGCGGTGCACGGTCTCGAGGAGCTCCTCGACCTCAGTCGTCGAGAGGTCCTCGACGGGCGCATACGAGCCCATGCCGCCGGTGTTCGGGCCGGTGTCCCCGTCACCCACACGCTTGTAGTCGCGCGCCGGAGCGAGGGCGACCGCGTCCCGGCCGTCCGCGAGCGCGAGCAGCGACACCTCCTCTCCCTCGAGCAGCTCCTCGATCACGAGCGGCTGGGTCCCGACGGTCCTGAGCGCGTGGTCGAGCGCCTGCTGGTCGGGACAGACGAAGACACCCTTCCCGGCCGCGAGGCCGTCGACCTTGATCACGCACGGGGGACGGGCAACGGGCAGCGTCGCTGCGGTCGGAACGCCTGCCGACCGCATCAGCTCCTTCGCGAAGCTCTTCGACCCTTCGATCCGCGCAGCTTCGCGGCTGGGGCCGAAGACGGCGATCCCGGCATGCCGCAGCTCGTCGGCGACACCCGCGACGAGCGGGGACTCCGGGCCGACGACCGCGAGGTCGGCGTCGAGGTTGCGCGCCAGGTCGAGCAGCCCCTCGCCGTCCTCCGCCCGCACGGGATGGCACGTGCCGAGGCGCGCCAGACCGGGGTTGCCCGGCGCCGCATGCAGCTCCTCGAGCAGGGGGCTCTGGCGGAGCTTCCACGCAAGCGCATGCTCGCGACCGCCCGAGCCGATCAGGAGCACCCTCACCTGCGCGCGAGTCTAGTGGCGGCTTCGGAGGTTTCAAAGCCGCCGAACCGGGCGAGAGTGCCGTTGTGGAGCCCGGGCTCGACTTCCACGACTGGGAGAGCGAGTGGCAGCAGCTCGAGCCGCTCGTGCGCGACTCGCCACGAGAGGCCCTCCCCGAGCTGCACGACCTGATCGTGCGGATGCTCCAGGAGCGCGAGATCCTCGATCAGGACCTCGTCGCGACGGAGGGCTCCGACCCGGAGCTGCTCGCCGAGTACGTGGCCGGTAAGGACGTCGTCGACCGGCTCGGGCGCGGGGACGACGTCGATCCGGGAGACATCGCTTCGGTCGTCGGCGGCTACCGCTCGCTCTATGAGTTCCTGAGGAGCGAGCGCAGCGCGCCCTAGCTCTCAGGGGCGCGCGATCGCTTCGAGCCCGCGCTGGGCGAGCACGTGCTCCCGCGCGGCGCCCGTGCCGATCAACGACACCTCGACCCCGACCGCGTCCTCGACGAAGCGGACGTAGCTGCGCGCCGCCTCCGGGAGTCGGGAGACGTCGTCCATCCCGTCGAGCGGCTCCTGCCAGCCGGAAAGCACCTCGTACACGGGCTCGGCGTGGTGAAAGTCGCTCTGATGGGCAGGAAACTCATGGGTCTCCGTGCCGTCGCGCAGCCGGTACCGAACGCAGACGGGCAGCTCGGCGAAGGGTGAGAGCACGTCCAGCTTCGTCAAGGCGAGCGAGGTGAACCCGTTCAGCCGCGCGGCGTAGCGGAGTCCGACGAGATCGATCCAACCGCAGCGCCGCTGTCGCCCCGTGACCGTCCCGTACTCGCCGCCGAGCTCACGCACGCGTTCCTGGTCGGGACCCGCGATCTCGGTGGGGAAGGGGCCCTCGCCGACCCGCGTGACATAGGCCTTGGCGACGCCAAGGACCGCGTCGATCCGGTTCGGTCCTATCCCGATGCCCGTCGCAGCCGCCGCCGCGATCGGGTTCGACGAGGTCACGAACGGATACGTGCCGTGGTCGAGATCGAGCAGTGTGCCCTGCGCACCCTCGAAGAGGACGAAGCGTCCGTCCTTGAGCGCCCGGTCGACGAGCAGCGACGTGTCGGCGATGTAGGGCCGGAGCCGCCGCGCGTAGCTCTCGTAGCGCGCGGACACGTCCTCGAGGTCGAGCGGCTCGGCGCCGTAGACCCGCTCGAGCCAGTGGTTCTTCTCGGCGAGGGCGACCTCGATCTTCTGGCGCAGGATCTTGGGGTCGAGCAGGTCCTGGACCCGGATCCCGAGCCGCGCGGCCTTGTCGCCGTACGCCGGGCCGATCCCGCGGCGGGTCGTCCCGATCTGAAGCTTTCCGAGCCGCCGCTCGCTCGCCTGGTCGAGCGAGACGTGCCACGGCATGATCAGGTGCGCGTTGCCGGAGAGCCGCACGCGCTCGGTCGAGAGTTTGCGCGCCTCCAGGTCGTCCAGCTCCTCGATGAACACGGCCGGATCGACGACGCAGCCGGCGCCGAGCACGCACTCCTTGCCCCAGAGGATGCCGGACGGCATGTGCCGGAACTTGTATGTCTGCCCGTCGGCGACGATCGTGTGTCCGGCGTTCGGCCCGCCCTGGTAGCGGCAGACGACGTCCGAGTGCTGCGCGAGCAGGTCGACGATCTTGCCCTTGCCCTCGTCGCCCCACTGCGCGCCGACGATCACGGTCGCGGGCACGCGTTGAGTCTGCCGGACTCGGGGGACGCCATCCAGTAGAGCGGCCGAACTCGAGCGAAATTTGGCATCGTGTTGTCCGATGCGGCGAGGGGTCGTCCTGATCGTGGGGTCACTTCTGGTGGCCGCTCCTGCGGCGGCGCACGACCTCCCCTTCTTCTGGTCGGTCGCGAAGGTGATGCGGGCGACGGACGGCGCCAGGGTCCACGTCGGAAGAGCCGTCGTTCGCGTCGACCAGGATTCGACGCTCTGCGCCGGTCAGGGAGCGGCCCGGAAGCGTGACGGCGTCCGCCGCTGGCGGCACTTCATCTGCACGTACACCACGTTCACCCGCCGCGGCGTCGGCCGCGACCTCGAGTTTCGCGTTCACGTACTCGGCGTCCGGCGGTTCCTCATCACTGACGCGCGGTGGCTGGGAAACGGGCTCTAGCCCCGGCTCGGCTCACCTGATCGTGACCGGCGTGCCGACCGGCATCAGGCGCGCAAGCCGGAGGATGTCGTCGTTGCGGAGTCGGATGCAGCCGTGCGAGATACGGCCCGGAATCAGCTGCGGCTCATTCGTTCCGTGGATCCCGACGAAGCCCCCGCCCGGCCAGTCCGTGAGGACGGCGGAACGCGCGCTCGTTCCGAACGCGACGGGCCCGTAGAACGGATCGTCGAAGCCCGAGACCTTGTCGCGGATGTAGAAGTTGCCTGCCGGCGTCGGCCAGGCGGGCCGTCCAACGCCGACCCTTGCACGGAGAAGCGGCCGGCCGTCACGGAGTAGCGTCACGGTGAACCGCGCCCGGTCGACCAGGAGGCGGGTGTGCACGAAGCGGTACCCACCGAGCGCGCTCCGCGGGACCCAGCCGGTGCGGCCGTTCGGGAGGACCGGCAGGCGGACGTGCACCCATGTGCCGCGCGGACCGCGGACCTCGCCCAGGACGAGGACGACGTTCGTCGTGCCTTCCTCGGTCTCCCTGGTCAGCCTTGCGACGGTGGCCGCGTCGAAGCGCGGTCGAGCGCGCGCCTCGACCGCCTCGAGAGCCGGCGCGAAGCGGGCGCGGGCTTCCTTGGCGTCGAGGAGCCTCGGCCGGCCCACCGTGAACGCAGGACGAAGCGGGAGCGGCAGTCCCGAGACCGCCTGGGAAAGCGGCCGAGCACCGGTAGGCGCTCGCTCGTCCGCGGCGCCGTCGGCGCGGATCTCCTGCACTGTGATCGCGCCGGCCGAGAACCCGGCAGCGACGATCAAGGCGGCCGGGACGGCCCGTCGGCGCACAGCAGCGGTCAGCCGGTCCAGCGGGGCCGGTTCCGGCTCGCCAGCCGCGGCCGGGCTGCGATGAAGTGCGTCGAAGCGATCAGCTGTGCCATCCGCTGCTGCGAGGCCGGTTTGTCGAACGCGTCGGCCGCCGGCCGCAAGCCGATGAGATGTCGGATCCACGCTGCGTGGCGCGTTTCGACAGAGTGGAGCGTGACGGCGGCCGCAACGACGGATCGCGAGTCGAGCCGTGGCGCCTGCCACTTCAGGAGTGCAGCCGTCAGGTCCTCGAAGCCGACTGCGGTCCGGACGAACGCGCGCTCGCTCGAGGTCACGCTTCCGTAGTTGAACGTCGGGCTCGGCACCGTCTTCCGCCCGAGGAGTCTCTTGATCGCCACGACGTGGGCACGCTCGTGGGCCCCCACGACCCTGGCCCAGCCAAGGGTCTTCGGCGTGAGAGCTCCCAGGCGCTCCGCCTCGGTGTAGAACCCGGCCTGGAGGTACTCGAGGACGAGGTCGAACCGCAGCATCGCGATGTCGTTCTTCGTCGTCGCGACACCCGCCGCCTCGGCATCCGCGGCTCCGAGGAGTCCGCCGATCCCTACTGCCGCCGCCACCGAGCGCCGGAGAAACGCCGAGCGCGTCTCGCCGAATGCCTCGGCGGCGGTCTCCCGGAGTGCGCCGTCGGCATCGACCTCCGCGAGCGTGAGCGCGAGGTCCTCGATCGTCGGCTCGAATGCCTCGCTTTTCACTCGGTGCACGTAGCCCATTGCGCGCCTCAGCTGCTCTTGATGAACCCTGTCGCCTGAAGCGTGGCCGCCACCTCTTCCGCCGTCGCGCCTGGATCCGCAGCTCTGGGCGCCGGATTCCGACCTGCGAGGTCGCTGATCCAGGCCGCGTGGCGTCCTTCGACCGAGACGATCTCCGCGGCCTTGGCGAGCGATTTCTTCGTGAGGTTCGCCGCCTGGCCGTTGTAGGCGGCGACGCCGGTGTTTTCGAGGAGGACGGCGGTGTCGAGAAACCTTCGCCGCTCCTTCGTCGCGCTCCCGAACTCGAACACCGGCCGCTCGCTCGCGCGTCGGCCGAGCGCGTTCTCGAGGAACTCGACGTGCTTGCGTTCGTGTCCCGCGACGATCTCGGCGAATTCGCGGATCTCTCCGCGCAGTGCGCCGGCATCGACGGCGGAGGCATAGAACGCGGCCTGAAGACGCTCGAGCAGGAGCGCGAAGTTGAAGATCTTCTGATCCATCGCCGCGGAGGGTGCCGGCGCAGCCGTGCGGGCACCGAAGCCGAAGAGCGCGCCTCCGGCGGCGAGTGTGCCGCCCGCGAGCAGACCGCGACGGACGACGGCTCGACGCGTCGGCCGGGAGGCGTTCGTTTCAGGGCCGCAGTGCCGCAGAACGCGCTCGAAGCTAACAGAGCGATTCGGGTTTCACAAGATACGACGGCCGTCTACAAGTAGCCCAGAGCTCACTTGACAGCGCGACCGGATCGTGTACTAGTCCCATTCGTACTGTTTCCGTGCGGCGGAGACAGGCAAGGAAGAGGGAAATCCTGCCGGCCCCAGGAGACACACTGCGCGCTCCCTCGTCGATCGGTCGACGCCTTCGGCAGCCGCACGAGCGGCGGCAGCGCGGCGGGAGACGAGAACTGCTCTTGACGCTCGCGGTGCTCGCTGTAATTGCTGCCCCCTCACCGGGCGAGGCGGCGGGGCCGGATCCCCGCCCGGATCCTGGAGAGGTGTGGCGGCATTTCCCGCTCGACACCGAGCGTGCCAAGCAAGGCCGGCCCGAGCGGCCGTCCGCGCACCAGGTGTCTTCGCGGACGACGGTCAGTCGGGGGGACGACGGAGGGGAGGACGAAGTGCTGCGGATCCAGACGGTCGCGATCGTGCCTGCGGTCGCGCTCATGCTCATCCTGATGACGACGGCTTTCGTGTACGCACACCGAAGCCCGCTCGAGCTCACGGCGAGACGGCGTGGCCGCATGTTCCGGTCGAGGAGTGCGCGGGGGATCGCGCTGCACCGTGCGGGGCGCAACAGTGCCGTGGCGACGACCATGTTGGCGGCGACGCCGGGACTCGGTACGCGCATGCTCGGCAAGTTGCGGGACCTCACGCGACACGACCCGCCCGAGGCGTCGCCCGGCGAGCCCGAGGCGAAGCGCGCGGAACCGCCCGCTGCCAGTGAGAACCCCGTCTCGGACCCGGCCGTCCCATCCCAACGCGTTCCCAGCGAGCAGGCGGTCGAGCGACCTGCGGAGGAGGAGAGGCCGGCCCAGGCGCAGCGGCCAGAGACGCCGCAGAAGCGACCGCGGCGCCGACGGGGAGGGGTGGGCCCCCGTCGCGGCATGCATCCTGACGCTCGCGGCTCGGCGACGTATGTCCCGTTGGGCGACGACCGGATCGCCCTGATCCTGGAACACCACGACCCCGGCGTTCAGGCGGTCACCTGTCGCGTCCGCGATCCCGAGGGACGTATTTGGGTGACCCAGGAGGTCAGCGTGCTGTTGCCGAGGCGCTACGGGCTCGTGTACCCGACCGACTTTGAAGGCGCCTCTCCGCTTCGCGAAGGCAATTTCTTCGTGGAGTGGCTGCGGGGCGACGGGCCGGCCGAGGAGCCATTGGCGACCCTCGAGATGAACGCGACGGAACAGGATGTGGGCTCCGCGGAAGTCCGGCGAGACAGACCCGACGCCGGCCCCAGGCGTGCCGGGCGTGTACGAGCCGCTCCCGCGAGGCTCGAAGCGGTCGCTGCCGATCCCGAGCCGGATCGTGTTCGCCGCAGCAATCCAGCGGACGAAGAACTGGAGATCCTGAAGGCGAAGCTCGGCAAGCCGTCGCCCCCCGTCGGTGACCGGCGGGCGAACGAGGTCGACACGCTGAAGTCGAAGCTCGTCGCGGGCACTCAGGTGGCAGGCCAAGCGGCGCCTGGCAACGGCTCCGAAACACTCGGTACGCCCGAGGCCGCGAACTGCAGGATTGCCTGGCGCCGGGGGCGCACCACGTCGTTCTTCAGCGCGGTGGCGGCGACCGCGGCGGGCGAGCAGGTGATCGCAAGGTCCCCACGGTTTCACGGAACCGACGCGGTTTTGCGCTCGGACGACGCCCGGGCTCGGCAAGCTCACCGGATCCTGCTCGAGTCGCTCGAGCGGGCGGGCTGGTCGGTCTCCGGCCGCGGCGATCAGTGGTACATGCTGGAGCTCCGGCGTCGCTCGCGTGACGTGCCGCCGCAGCGCCCGGACAGCGAACGATGACCTCGGTCAGGAGGATGCGGATGTCAGGAGAAGAGAACGGTCGTGTCGTCGTCCTTTGCGAGCGCCTCTTGGAGGCGACGCGGAAGCATGCTGCCGACTGGAACCGGGAGGCGGAGGACCTCTTCGTCTGGAAGGGTTCCCAAGGGACGGTCTCGATCGGAAGTCGCGATAAGGACGGCGAGCCGCCCTACCAGCTCACCGTCGTCAACGCCGACGGCGACACGCTCGAGGAGCTGCGGTCCGACCTCGTCGCCGACGACCAGCCCGCCCCGTGGAACGAGCCGCTTGCCGGCCTCTACCGCGCGGCGCGCCGGCGTGCGCTCAAGGCCGACGAGGTCCTCGAGGCGATGATCGAGGCACTCCGCTAGGGCGACGCGCTGAGGACGCCGGGCGCTCTGAGAAACGGTGGGCCGGCCGGCCAGCCCGGCCGGCGCACCGTTTTCGGACGTCTGCTGCGGCTTGTCGCTATGCCGTCGTGCAGCTAAAGCCGGAGCTAGGCACAGCGCCGTTCGACGTCGGTGGGCTGAACGTGCAGTTCACCGTCAGTACGAGGGTCTCCCAGCGACCAAAGTCGCCGCTAGCGGCGGTCTGGTCCTGGAACAGCCTGATCGTGGCCGAGGTGAAGAACACGTTCGTGATGTTCTCCGTCCAGCCCGAGTTGGGGCAGCCGGGAGCGCCCGGCACCGGCGAGACGGGAGCGTTCGTGGTAGTCGAGATAGTCACGTTCCCGTTCTTGATGTCGCCGGCTGGAACGGGAGTTGCCCCCGCTACTGTGACCGGCGCGGGGTTCTGCCCAGGTGCCTGGTTCCCGCCGTTGTTCGTACACGTCGAGGCGGTGTTCCCCGACGCCGTCAGGACCTGCAGGGTGTCGAAGTTCCCCAGACCCGCGTAGTTCACCGTGGCCGACAGCGTCAGGCCGTTGTCGGTGAACGAGACGGGGTTCTGCCCCTTGAGGTGCGGATTGGCGGCCGTCGCCGTGATGGGCAACAAGATGGCCGCGACAAGCACCGTCGCGATGACTAGAAGCCGCAGAGGCTTTCTCATGTGTCTTCTCTCCTTGTCGAT
>DASTCG010000080.1:0-28940 GCA_035711385.1 Gaiellaceae bacterium | reverse complement strand
CTCGACGAGCGTGGCCCGCCCGCCGAACCGGTCGACGTCGGCATCTGATCCGGCGTCGAGAGGCCGTGCTCCTCCCGACGAACCAGCCTAGTACCAGAGTGTTGCTGCCCCCGACTCGCTCTCTCGGCGCCGAACCTGCTAGTCCGTCCACCACTCGGGGACGACCTCGCCCCGATCGTCCGGCCGCCGAGGACTGAAAGCGAGGATCTCGAGCCCCTCGTCGCCCGCTTCGAAGGCGCGCATGACGCCGGGCGCAACGCGGATCACGTCCAGCCGCTCGAGGCCGACCACGTCGTCGTCGAGCTTGACGCGGCCCGATCCCCCGATCACGACGTACAGCTCTTCGACGTCGTCGTGCTTGTGGCCGAAGGGCTGTCGCTTGCCCGGCTTGTACCACTGATGGCTGACGCCGTTCTGATCGGCGTTCAGATCGTCGTGTGCGAAGCGAATCTCGTGGGTTTCACCGAAACCGAACTTCTCAGCGGAGTCCTCGACGTCCGTGAGGCGCTTGTGTGTGTATGAGGACGACATGAGGGCGTTCTACCCGCGCCACCGGTTCGTAATCGGTGTGCGGCGGTCGCGGCCGAACGCCTTGGGGCGAAGCTTGACGCCGGGCGGCGCCTGCCGCCGCTTGTATTCGGCCCGGTCGATGAGGGCGATCGCCCGGTCGACGACGTCCTGGTCGTAGCCGTCGCCTGTCAGCTCCTCGTGCGAGCGGTCATCCTCGACGTAGGCCTCGAGCACCTTGTCGAGCGCGGGGTAGGGCGGAAGTGAGTCCTCGTCCAGCTGGTTTGCACGCAGCTCGGCACTCGGCGCCCGCTCGATGATGCTCGCGGGGATCAGCTCCCGGCCGGCACGCTCGTTCAGCCGACGTGCGAGGCGGAATACGTCCGTCTTGAAGACGTCCTTCAGAAGCGCGAACCCGCCGGCCATGTCCCCGTAGAGCGTCGCGTACCCGACGGAGAGCTCCGACTTGTTCCCCGTGGCGACGACGAGCCAGCCGAACTTGTTCGACAGGGCCATGAGGAGCGTGCCGCGGCTCCTCGCCTGGAGGTTCTCCTCGGTGATGTCGGCGTCGCGGCCCTCGAAGACGCCCGCCAGTACTCTCTCGAAGCTCTCGAATACCGGGTCGATCGGAAGCTCGAGGAAGCTCGTGCCGAGGTTCTCGGCGAGCCGGCGGGCGTCGCGCTTCGTCTCCTCCGACGAGTAGCGCGAGGGCATCGACACGCAGTGGACGCGCTCGGGTCCGAGCGCCTCCACGGCGAGCGCGGCGACGAGCGCCGAGTCGATGCCGCCGGAGATGCCGACGACGACGTCCTGGAAGCCGTTCTTCTCGACGTAGTCGGAGAGCCCGAGCCGAAGGGCGAGCCGCATCTGGTCGAGGTCATCGAGCGGCTCGGCGAGGATCGGCGCCGCGGGGGTCGCCTGCTCTCGCGGGGTGCCGAGGTCGATGACCGGCGGATCCGGGATCTCCCGCTCGCTGGCGAGCGCGCGGCGCCGGGCGTCCACGAGGCGGCGGGCAATCGCCGTCGAGGCATCGATGTCGACCACCATCAGCGCCTCCTCGAAGGACGGCGCGCGGGCCACGACCTCGCCCTCCTCGTCGATGACGACGCTGTGCCCGTCGAAGATCAGCTCGTCCTGGCCGCCGACCGCGTTCACGAGCGCGACCCAGCAGGCGTTGTCGCGCGCGCGTGTGATCAGCATCTCCTCCCGCTCGAGCCCCTTCCCGACGTGGAACGGCGACGCCGAGATGTTCGCGATCACGTGTGCGCCCGCGAGCGCGAGGTCGGTCGCGGGCGGTCCCGGTTGCCAGACGTCCTCGCAGACCGTGGGACCGATCAGGGCCTCGCCGATGCGGAGGAGGTACATCTCGCGGCCGGGCTGGAAGTACCGTACCTCGTCGAACACGCCGTAGTTGGGGAGGAAGCGTTTCGGGTAGACGGCCTTGATCTCGCCGCCCGCGCAGATCGCGCAGCCGTTGCTGAGATCGCGGTCGAGCCAGGGGACGCCGACCAGGGCCGCGATGTCGGTGGCCTCCGCAGCCACCTGCTCTGCGGCGCGGCGCGCCTCTCGGAGGAAGCCCGGGCGGAAGAGCAGATCCTCGGGCGGGTAGCCGGTGATCGCGAGCTCGGGAAAGAGGACGAGGTCGGCGCCGGCCTTCGTGGCCTCTCGAAGCCGGCCGACGATCCTGGCGACGTTTCCGTCCAGATCGCCGACGACGGTGTTGATCTGGGCCAGTGCGAGTCTCACAGTTTTCGTCTCATAGTCGAAAACATAGTCTACGGTTCGTGGAACTGGTCATCGACCGCCATTTTCGCGGCCCCAGGGACTCCGCGAACGGTGGGTACACGAGCGGTGTGCTCGCCTCGCTCCTGCACGGGCCGGCGGAGGTGACGCTCAGGTTGCCGCCCCCGCTCGAGCGGCCGCTCGAAGTCGAGTGGGAGGACGGCCGTCGGCGGGTCGAGCTGCGGGACGGCGGCCGGCTCGTCGCCGAGGCGAGCGCCGCCGAGGTCGAGCTGGTCGGCCTTCCGGGTCTCATCTCGTCCGACGAGGCGGCGGCTGCTGCTCTGCCGGAGGGCGACAAGGCGAGCGGCTTCCCGGAGTGCTTCGTCTGTGGCTGGGCGCGAGACGACGGGCTGGGCATCTATGCGGGGCCGGTTGCCGGCCGGGATCTCGTCGCGGCGACCTGGACCCCGCGCCCCGAGCAGGTGGCCCCGGAGTTCGTATGGGCAGCGCTCGACTGCCCGGGTGCCTACGCCGTGCACGGCGGCGAGCGGGGGATGCCGGTGCTCGGCCGGCTCGCCGCTCGGGTCGAGCATCTCCCGCATCCCGGCGAGCGGTGCGTCGTCATCGGCTGGCCGCTCGGCGCCGACGGCCGGAAGCTCTACGCCGGCACGGCCCTCTTGGGCCAGGACGGACGTGTCCTCGGCGCCGCGCGCGCGACCTGGATCACGCCGCCCTGAACTCTCAACCCTCCGATGCGTGCCTGGCACCTTTTCGGAGGGTTGGTGCGGTTCGAGCAGGTTCGGAGCCGTTCGGACAGGTCCGGTACGGCGAGGTGAAGCTCCGGTCGAGGCTCAGCGTTGGAGCCGGATCGCGTTCCGGTCGTTTTCCACGAGGTCGTCCGCGCGCTGGATCAGGTCCTCGACGTCGTCGTGCTCCGCGTGGAGGTAGCGGCCGCGCAGCGCATCGGCCCGCCCCGATGCGAGCACGCGAACGAGGCGGGGCGCGAGCTCCGGTGGCGTCCACGGGGCGTCCTCGGGGAACGCCTCCCGGGTCATGTCGGTTCGGACGAGCCCGGGGCTGATCGTGAAGAGGGCGATCCCGTAGGGCTCGAGCTGCGCCGCGAGCGCCTCGCCCATTCGGTAGAGCGCTGCCTTGCTCGCCCCGTAGGCGCTGTTCCTCAGCCCGGGCAGGTACGCGGCGCCGCTTCCGGTGTTCACGATCCGCCCGCCGCCGCGCTCGATCATCCCCGGGATCACGGCCCGGCAGCAGAGGTACGTGCCCAGAAGGTTCACCTCGAAGACATGCCACCAGTCCTCGACCGGCTGCTCCCAGGCGCGCTCCTCGAAGATCGAGATCCCGGCGTTACACACGAGCAGGTCGATCGGCCCGAGCTCCCGCTCGACCTCCGCGACCATCTGCTCGACGTCCTCCCGGCGGGAGACGTCCGCCGCGACCGCGAGCCCGGCGATCTCCGCGGCGACCGCCTCGACCTGGTCGGCCGACCGCGCCGAGACGGCGACCTTCATGCCCGCGTCGGCAAGCTCGCGCGCGATCCCTGCGCCGATGCCCCGCCCGCCGCCCGTGACGAGCGCGACCTGTCCGTCCAGCCGGTCGGTCACGGATGGAGTCTTCCATGCATCGCTAAGGTCGCGGCGTGACCCTTGCCGAGCTCGCCGTCACCGTCGCGCTGCTCGGCGGGCTCGGTCTGCTCGCCAGCCGCTTCGGCCTCTCCGCGATCCCGGCGTACCTGCTCGCCGGCCTGCTGCTGGGGCCGAACGAGCCCAAGGTCTTCAGCCTCATCTCCCCGTCCGAGGTCACGGACTTCGTCGCCGAGATCGGGATCATCTTCCTGCTCTTCTTCCTCGGCCTCGAGTTCACGCTCACGAGGCTGTCTCGGAGCCGCCGGCACGTCCTCCTCGGCGGCGTGTTCGACTTCGCCGTCAACGCCGGCCTGGGGCTGCTCGTCGGTCTCGCCGCGTTCGGATGGAGCTTTGCGGCGCTGATCCTCGCCGCCGCGATCTACGTCTCCTCGAGCGCGATCACCGTCAAGGGGCTGATCGACTTCCGCCGCCTCGCCGACGACGAGACCGATCTCGTGCTCGCGATCCTCGTCGCCGAGGACCTCGTGATCGCCCTCGTCCTGGGCTTCGCCGCCGGCGGCGGAGGCGCCGCCGCGACGACGATCGCGATCGTCGCCAAGGCGATCGGGTTCATCGCCGTCTCGCTCGCTCTCTCGAAGTGGGCGTCCACCGCCATCGACCGTGTGCTCGACTGGCTCCCGCGGGAGTTCTTCCTCCTGGCCGTGTTCGGGTTTCTGGTCGGGATGGCCGCCGTCGCCGACGCGCTGGGACTCTCCGAGGCGATCGGCGCGCTGATGGCGGGCGTCGTCCTCTCCGAGACGTCGATGCGTGAGGAGATCGAGGAGCGGTTCTTCAGTTTCCGGGACGTCTTCGCCGCGCTCTTCTTCTTCGTGTTCGGCCTCTCGATCGACGTCTCGGCGCTCGGCGACGTCGGCTGGCTGCTCGCCCTCGCGGTTCCGGCGACCGTGATCGGCAAGATCGCCGGTGGCCACCTCGCAGGGCGGTTCGGCAGGCTCAGCCCGCGCCGAAGCTTCAACGCCGGCGTCGCGCTGATCGCCCACGGAGAGTTCACGATCATCCTCGCGCAGGTGGCGTCCGGCAACGACCAGCTGCTCGGACACCAGCAGGAGACGCTCGTCGCCTTTGCGGGGCTGTACGTGCTGCTGACCGCGACGATCGGCGTCGTCCTCATGAAGGAGTCGAAGGCGCTGGGCCGCCGTCTGTTCCCTGTGCCTAGACTGGCCGAAGGAGGCTGACGCGTTGCCCACTCAACTCGAGGAGACCCGACTTCCCGGGATCGGGACGAAGTTCACGATCCGTACCGGCGAAGGCTCGCGCCTCACGGTGATCCTCCACAACGACGGGAAGCGAGAGCTCTACTACTTCCGCCGCGGCGACGACGAGCCCCGGGCGGTGATCACCCTGGACGACGACGAGGCCCGCCAGGTCGGCGCCGTCCTCGGCGGCGCCTACGAGCGGCCGAAGATCGTGGAGGAGCTCGAGATGGCGCTCGGCGAGCTGCTGATCGAGTGGATCACGGTCCCGGACACGAGCCCCTGGATCGGGAAGTCGCTCGCGGAGGCGGGATTTCGCGCCAGGACCGGCATCACCGTAATCGCGATCCTGCGGGAGCCCGAGCCCGTCACCGGGGCGCTGCCGGGCGACGTGATCCAGCAGGGCGACACGCTCGTCACCGTCGGCAAGGCCGGGTCGTACTCGCTGTTCCAGCGGCTCCTGGCCGAGGGCGACTCAGCCCTGCAGGACTAGCCCGATCTCGTCCAGCGCCTCGGGATTCTCGAGCGACGACAGGTCGCCCAAGTCGGTGCCGAGCGCCTTCGCCCGGACCGCGCGGCGCATGATCTTCGCGCTCCGCGTCTTCGGCAGCGCCGAGACGAAGACGACCCGGTCGGGCCGGAACGCCTTTCCCAGGTCGCGCGCAACGAGCTCCGACACCTCCTCCGCCAGCTCGTCGCCCGCGTCGGCGCCGGGCGCGGCGATGCAGAAGATCCAGGCGACTTCGCCTTTCACCTCGTGCGGAATCCCGACCGCTGCGGCTTCGAGCACGGACGGATGCGCGACCGCCGCCGACTCGAGCTCCGCCGGCCCGATCCGCTTCCCCGCGATGTTGAGCGTGTCGTCGGAGCGGCCGTGAAGGAACCAGTAGCCGTCCGCGTCCGCCGACGCCCAGTCGCCGTGCGTCCAGATTCCCGGGAAGCGGCGCCAGTACGCCTCGAGATAGCGCTCGGGATCGCGCCAGAACCCACGTGTCATGCCCGGAAACGGCTTCCGGCAGACGAGCTCGCCGACGTCGCCGGTGCCGACGAGCGACCGACCCTCGGCGTCCAGGATGTCCATCGCCATCCCGAGCGCGGGGCCGCCCAGCGAGCACGCCTTGATCGGGATCGCCGGCGTCGGTGACAGGAAGCAGGCGCCGACCTCCGTCCCGCCCGAGCAGTTGATGATCGGGACCTGCCCGCCGCCGACACGCTCGAAGAGCCACCGGTACGGCTCCGGGTTCCAGGGCTCGCCGGTCGTCACGATCGTCCGGAGCGACGAGAGGTCCGCCTCCGGCTCGCCGTGGGGAATGAGCGCCCGGACGAGCGTCGGCGAGACGCCGAGCACCGACACGCGCTCCTGCTCGACCGTCCGCCAGAGCCGGTCGGGCGGCCAGTCCGGGGCGCCCTCGGCGAAGACGAGCGTCGACCCGAGGGCGTGGCCGCCGACCACCGTCCAGGGGCCCATGATCCACCCCATGTCCGTGGCGAAGTGGATGACGTCGTCAGGCCCGGCGTCGGCCTGGTAGCAGACCTCCCGCGCGATCGACACGAGGAAGCCGCCCTGGACGTGGACGACGCCCTTCGGCGTGCCCGTCGTCCCCGAGGTGTAGGTCAGGAGGTACGGCGTCTCCGAGTCGAGCTCGGCCGGCGGCAGCTCGCCGGGGAAATCGGCGAGCAGCTCGTCCCACGGCGCCAGCACGACGTGCTCGACGGACGGGGCCTCCGCCCGGGCCTCCTCCAGGATCTCCAGCATCGGCACCGCGCGGCCCCGGCGCGACGACGTCAGCGTCGTGATCGCGACCTTGGCCTCCGACGCCTGGAGCCGCTGGGCGACCGCCGGTGCGGCGAAGCCGGAGAAGATCGGCACCTGGATCGCCCCGATGTGGGCGCACGCGTGCGAGGCGACCGCGACCTCCTGCGACATGGGGAGGAAGATCGCGACCCTGTCTCCGCGGCCGACCCCGAGCCTGACGAGCGCCTCTGCGAGCCGCGTGACCTCGTCGGACATGCCGGCCCAGGTGAGCTCCCGCCGGTCGCCGCCTTCGCCGAGCGAGACGGAGGCGAGCCCCTCGGGCCGACGCCGAGCCCAGCGGTGGACGCAGTTCCAGGCGATGTTCAGCCGCCCGCCGACGAACCAGGTCGCCCACTCCGGGCCTCTTGAAACGTCCAGGACCCGCTCCCACGGCGTCGAGAACTCGAGGCCCATGTCCTCGACCACCGCGGTCCAGAACCAGTCGGGATCCGTCTGCGAGCGACGGACGAGCTCCCAGTAGTCGTCGATCCCGTGCCGGCGCATCAAGCGGACGACATTCGCGCGCTCGAGCACCTCCGGCGAGGGGCGCCAGACGATCTCGCTCATCGCGAGGCCCCCTCCACGTGGAAGTCCGGAAGCCAGCCCAGCCAGCGCGGCAGGTACCAGTTCCAGTTCCCGAGTATCTTCATGATCCCCGGCAGCAGGACCGAGCGGATGATCGTCGCGTCGATGAGCAGCGAGAGCGCGACGCCGAAGCCCATCTGCTGGAAGGACACGAGGTCGCCGACCGCGAAGCCGGCGAACACGGCGATGATGATCAGCGCCGCCCCGGTGATGATCCGCGCGGTCGAGCCGATGCCGTGGGCGACGGCGTTGTCGTTGTCGCCGGTTTGGACGTAGCGCTCGCGGATCCGGCTCAACAGAAAGACGTTGTAGTCCATCGAGAGCCCGAAGAGCACCGCGAACAGGAAGAGCGGGACCCACGCCTCGATGAAGTCGACCTGCTGGAAGCCGAGGAGCTCGTTTCCGACTCCCTCCTGGAAGACGAGGATCAGGAGACCGTACGCCGCGCTGACCGAGAGCAGGTTGAGGGCGATCGCCGTGGCGGCGACGACGACCGAGCGGAAGGCGAACGTGAGCAGGACGAAGCTGACGCCGAGCACGAACGCGATCAGGATCGGCAGCCAGCGGTCGGTCAGCGCGTAGTAGTCGATGCTCTCCGCCGTCTCTCCGGTGACCAGCAGCCGGGTGCCGGGGATCTCCTGCCGGCGGAGCTCCCGTACCGTGTCGAGGGCCTGATCGTCCCGGCTGTCTCCGAGGGGCAGCGCCTCGACGATCGCAAGGCTCCGATCGGGGTGGTATTCGGTCTCGACCTGCCGCAGGCGACGGTCGGCGCGCATACGCCCCGTGAGCCGCTGGATCGCCGTCCGGGTCCGGGGCGCGCCGACGTCGCCGTCGACGACGACCTGGATCGTGTCCGTTGTCCCGACGCCGAACTCGCGCTCGAGCGCGTTGAACCCCTGCTTGGACTCGAACCGATCGGGGAGCGTCCGGATCCCGGCCTCGCCCGTCCGAAGGGCAAGCGCGGGGAGGGCGAGGGCGAAGAGCAGGCCGCCGCTGACGGCGACGCTGACCACGGGACGGCGCATCACCGCGCGGACGATCGAGCCCCAGAAGCGTCCCTCCGCACCCGTTCCGCGCTCGGCGCTGCGCCCGATCAGCGGGATGCGGAGCGCGTTGACGCGGTCGCCGAGCAGGCTGAGCACCGCCGGAAGGAGGGTCAGCGCGGCGGCGACCGAGGTCAGTCCGACGAGGATCGCCCCAGTCGCGAGGCTGCGGAAGATCGTGTTGGGGATCAGCAGCAGCCCGAACATCGCGACGATGAACGCCGCGCCGCTGAAGGTCACCGCGCGACTCGCGGTTGCGCCGGCGGCGGCGATCGCGTCCAGCTTCTCCCGGCCGCCCGCCCGCTCCTCGCGAAACCGGGAGACGACGAAGAGCGAGTAGTCGATCCCGAGCGCGAGCCCCATCCCGGTGAGCATGTTGACCGTGAAGATCGAGAGCTCGTACTGGATGCCGACGAGCGAGGTGAGCCCGAGGGCCGTGATGATCGCGACCAGGGCAAGCGCGAGCGGGACGAGCCCGGCGACGACGGCGCCGAAGACGAGCAGGAGCACGACGAGCGCGACCGGCAGGCCGAACTGCAGCTCCCCCTTCTGGAGGTCCTCCTCGGACAGTGTCAGGAAGTCGCGCTCGACTGACCACTCGCCCGTCGAGTAGAGGTCGAACGCCTCGTCGTCCTCGGCCTTCAAGGCGTCCGTGAGCGTGTCGGCGCCGTCCTCGTCGACGAGTCCGACCGGGATGACGACGGCATCCTCGGTTCGAGCCGCGGGCTCGCTCGCGACGTTGAAGACGCCCGGGGTCGACCGCAGGCGGTTCTCGATTGTCTGGAGCTTGCGCCGGAACCGTGGCTCGCCGAACCTGACGGAGTCGGAACGGACGACGACGACGTCGGTGGTGAAGTCGCCCGTCGGCGGAATACGCTCGCCGATGAGCTGGTACGCCTGCTCGGACTCCGGATTGTTCAGCTGCTCGCTCTCCCCCGAGAGCGCGTCTCCGAGGAAGAGCGCGATCAGGAAGATCGACGCGCCGACGGCCACGACCCAGGCGCCGACGACGCGCCCGGGATGGCGGGCCGAGGCGGTTGCGAGTCGGCCCGTCATTGACGCCGGAACTTAGTGGTCGCTAACATAGTCGTCACTAACCGTGGCTCTGGGTCTGTTCAGCGAGGAAGCGCGCAAGTGGTGGACGCTGGCGGCGGTCGCCGTCGGGCTGTTCATGATCATGCTGGACAACACGGTGGTGAACGTCGCGCTGCCCTCGATGGCGCGCGACCTCGGGGCCGGCCTCTCCGAGCTCGAGTGGATCGTCACGGGCTACGCCCTCACGTTCGCGTCGCTGATGCTGACCGGCGGGAAGCTCGCCGACCTGCTGGGTCGCCGGCTGATCTTCGTCACCGGGCTCGCGATCTTCACGGCGGCGTCGCTCGCCTGCGGTCTCGCGGAGAGCGAGAACGCACTCATCGCCGCCCGAGTCGTGCAGGGCGCCGGGGCTGCGCTGATGAATCCGGCCACGCTCTCGATCATCGCAGCGACCTTCCCGCCGCACCAGCGCGGGACGGCGATCGGCATCTGGGCCGGCGTCTCCGCGCTCGCCCTCGCCATCGGCCCGCTGATCGGCGGCCTGCTGACCGAGCGTCTGGACTGGAGCTGGATCTTCTTCGTCAACGTCCCGATCGGGATCCTCGGGATCGTCGCGAGCTTCGTCCTCATCCCCGAGTCGAAGGACGAATCGCACGAGCAACGACTGGACTTCCCCGGCCTGCTGACCTCGGGTCTCGGTCTCTTTGCGCTCACGTACGGCCTGATCGAGGCCAACACGTACGGCTGGACGTCGACGCGCATCCTGGTCGCGTTCGGCATCGCGATCGTGATGCTTGTCGCGTTCATCGTGCTCGAGATGCACCAACGCCTGCCGATGCTCGACCTCTCGCTCTTCCAGAACCGAACCTACGCCGGCGCGAACGTCGCCATCCTGCTCGTCGCCCTCGCCATGTTCGGCGTCTTCTTCTTCGTCTCCCTCTACATGCAGGGCATCCTCGGCTACTCCGCCGTGCAGGCGGGCGCCGCCTTCCTGCCGATGACGGTGCTGATCATCCTCACGGCCCCGATCGCCGGCCGCGTCTCGGACCGGATCGGCTCACGCTGGCTCATGACGACGGGGATGCTCCTCGTGTCTGCCCAGCTCCTCTACTTCTCGCGCATGGACGAGAACTCGGTCTATCTCGATCTCCTGCCGGCGCTGATGGCGGGCGGGATCGGGATGGCGCTCGTGATGACGCCCAGCGCCGCCGCCGCAGTTCGTGCGCTGCCGGTCGACAAGTCCGGCGTCGGCTCCGCCGTCCTCAACGCGTTCCGTCAGGTCGGCGGCTCGATGGGTATCGCCCTGATGGGCGCGATCATGGCCCACGAGGTGGGTGGGGTGAAGGGCCCGGCAGTGTTCCGGGACCCCACCGTCTTCGTCGACGCCTTCTCGACCACCCTCACCGTCGCCGCCGGGATCGCGCTCGCCGGCGCCGTCGTCTCGTTCGTCCTCGTCCGGCCGCACGAGCTCGGCGAGCCGGGCCCGCCGCGCGAGGCCGTCACCGAGGTCGGATGAGCGCGACCAAGGCCCGGCTGACGGCCGCGGAACGCCGCGCCGCAGTGCTCGAGTGCGCCTGCGGGATCTTCTCCAAGGGCAGCTACCGGGGCACGACGACCGCGGAGATCGCCCGCCGCGCCGGCGTCACGGAGCCGATCCTCTACCGGCACTTCCGCTCGAAGCGCGACCTCTACCTGGCGTGCCTGGAGTCGGCGTGGGAGGAGACGAAGCAGATGTGGGAGGCCGCGGTGACCGCCGAGGAGGACCCGGCGCTCTGGATGGGAGCCATGGGCGCCGCCTACCTCCAGGTCGCAAAGGAGCGCCATGGCGTCGTCGCCAATCTCTGGATCCAGGCGCTGACGGAGGCGAGCGACGATCCGGAGATCCGGCGCCACCTCAAGCGGCACATGCGCGAGGTGCACCAGTTCGTCGTCGACGTGCTCCGCCGCTCGCAGGAGGCCGGCGGGATTCCGAACGACCGGGATCCGGAGGCCGAGGCGTGGATCTTCATCTCCATCGGCCTCCTGACAGCCGTCAGCAAGCGCCTCGGCGGGATGCTGGAGGACGACTTCGTCGGGATCGCGACCAGCCGCCGCCGCTGGATGACCGAGGCCGACTGACCCACCTGACGTCCGCACGTCCTTGAGCATCGGAGGCAGAGCTCGCGCCGCCGCAGGCAGCGCGCTCTTCCTCGTCGTCGCCCCCGGCGTCGTGGTCGGGCTGATCCCGTGGTGGCTGACCGGGTGGGAGCTCGAAGAGCCGCTGCCGGGCTGGACCGTCGCGCGCGTCGTCGGCGCCGTCCTCGTGATCGCGGGCGTCGCGGTCCTGCTCAACGCGTTCGTCCGCTTCGTCGTCGAAGGGATCGGCACACCCGCCCCGGTTGCGCCGACCGAGCACCTCGTCGTCGGCGGCCTGTACCGCTACGTCAGAAACCCGATGTACCTGGCCGTGCTGGCCGCGATCCTCGGCCAGGCCCTGCTCCTCGGGCAGGTCGAGCTGCTCGTCTACGGAGCCGCCGTCGGCGCGGCGGTCGTGTCGTTCGTCCACTGGTACGAGGAACCAACCCTGCGGCGTCGGTTCGGCGCGGAGTACGAGGCGTACTGCGAACGCGTGCCCGGCTGGTTCCCCCGTCCACCCGCGCCCGGGAAAGTCACCGAAAAAAGATGAACCCCCGGGCTGCGGCCCCCGGGGGTTCGTATCTCTAGCGGCGAGCCCACCTCTGTGGCGACGGCCCGGAGGCCTTGACTCTGCGGCCCAGCCAACTCCTCCGAGCCACCGTCGCCATATCTGGCGCGCCTCCCGAACACCTTGGCCTTTTGTGTGGCCTTGCTGCTCGGTGGACTGACTATACGACGGCCTCGGCAACTAGTCAAGTACCTCAGTCAAGTGATTATGCGATAGGCTTAGTTGACCAATTTCCCACGTAGCCATGACCCTTTCGGGGGATCGAAAACCATGAGGGATTGCCGTAATGTCAAGTAGTCGCCCCGCGCCGCCCATGACGTTGACCCCAGTGAACCGCGTAGCCCAGAGTAAGCCGCAGCGCCTCGGCCGCCTTCCGAACGGCGGCCTCGGCGAGCGTCTTCGCACGCTACGAGTGAACGCCGGGCTCACGCAGACGGAGCTCGCCGGCGACCGTTTCTCGAAGGAGTACGTCTCGCAGATCGAGCGCGGCAAGACGCGCCCCACGCAGGAGACGATCGAGTGGCTCGCCGAGCGGCTCAACGTCGATCCCGGCTTCCTCGCGAGCGGCGTCGCCGCGGACGAGCGGGGCAGGATCGAGGCGGGCCTCTCCAGGGCCGAGGCCCTGAGCGAGAGCCACGAGTACACCGACGCGCTCGAGGAGTTCACGCGCATCTATCCGACGATCGCGGGCATCGCCGCGCCCGAGCTGCAGGTCCGCGGCCTCTCCGGTGAGGCGTGGTGCCGGATGCGGTCGGGTGAGGTCAGGGAGGCGATCGAGCTCCTGACCCGCGCGCGGGCGATCGCCGAGGACTCGATGTTCTCCGACGTCGACCGCGCCGAGATCCTGTACCGGCTCGGCGCCTGTCGCGTGGAGCTCTCGAGCATCCAGACGGCGATCGGCCTCTTCAACGAGGCGCTCACGCTCGCCGAGAACTCCGGCTTGCCCTGTGACCGGCTCCGCGCCGAGATCTTCGGCTGGCGGTCCCGGTGCTACCGGCGCCAGCGCGACTACGAAGCGGCGCGCGAGGATCTCGAGCGGGCGCTCGAGCTCGCCGAGGCCCTCGACGATCCCCGCTCGGTCGCCCGCGTCTACTTCCACGCGTCGCTCGTTGCCGAGCGGCAGGGCCAGTGGGTGCTCGCCCGACGGTATGCCGAGCAGGCAAAGGCTCAGTTCGAGGAGATCTCGGATCGCATCGGCGTCGGCAAGCTTCTGAACAACCTCGGCGCGCTGAGCTTCCTGCTCGGGAAGCCCGACGAGGCCGTCGAGCAGCTCAACGAGTCCTTTCGCGTGCTGATCGAGTACGGCAGCGAGGCCGACGCGGCCCACGCCGTCTCCTCCCTCGCGCAGGTGAGCCTGCGCACCGGCCGCGTGGCGCCGGCGGAGGAGCAGGCGCGCCAGGCGCTGAAGCTCCTCGGCGGCCGGGTCGACCTGATCGACCAGATCGGCAATGCGCAACTCGTCCTGGGCCGTTCGCTGCTCGAGCAGGACCGCCTCGACGAGGCCGAGCAGGCCTTCGACGACGCCGACCAGAGCTTCAGCCAGTTTTCCTCCATCAGCCATCGCGCGTCCACATGGATCGCCAAGGGCGACCTCGCGACGCGACGCGGTCAGGACCAGGTGGCCGCACAGTTCTACCGACGCGCTGCAGAAGCGCTCCAGGACTTCAAGTTCTAGGAAGGAGGTGATCGCGCTGACACTTCGGTTGAAGATCGTGCTCCTCGTCGCCCTGACGTCCCTCGCCGCCGCGACCGGTGGTGGATTCTGCGACAACTGGTTCAGGTTCTAGTGGTCGAGGCCCAGCTGCCGTAGAGCAGGAGAGGGAGGCGCTGTCCGCCAGGGGTTGGATTCGTGGACGGTGACCGAGTAGACCTTTCAGACGCGCGAACGAGGAGACCGGATATCCGTGGGGGGAGCCGGCTGACTCGCAGGGAGAGGATCTTGCGGTCGTTTTCGCATGGACCGCAGACAATCCGGTCGGCCCCTCCGACGACGGCCCGGCTTTGGAAGATTTTTCGCGCCCGCGGGTCCTTGTAGGAGAGGAGGCCGGGTTGCCGAAGTGCGTTCGGGAACCAAGCTCCTCCTCTCCCCTGACAAAGGCGGCGGTTTCGACCGCCGCCTTTTCGTGGAATAGGGCTGCAATCGTCGGCGTTGACCCGGGAAAGCCCGACCGGCACCATTCCGCCCTCAGGATCGTGGAGACCGCCCAGATCAAGCTGACCGACCTCGCCTCGTGCGGAGGCTGCGCCGCGAAGTACTCGGCGGCCCGGCTCGAGGAGCTTCTGCGCGGCTTCGTACCCGTCGAGGCCGAGGATCTGCTCGTCGGCCTGGCGCCCGCCGACGACGCGGCCGTCTACCGGCTCGACGACGACCGCGCGCTCATCTTCACGCTCGACTTCTTCCCGCCGGTCGTCGACGACCCCGCCGACTACGGCGCAATCGCCGCCACGAACGCCCTGAACGACGTGTTCGCGATGGGAGGAACGCCGCTGCTCGCGCTGTCGATCGCGGCCTTCCCGGAGTCGCTGCCGAGCGAGATGCTCGCCGAGATCTTCGCGGCCGCCGACGAGCAGGTCCGCAAGTCGGGCGGAATCCTCGCCGGAGGCCACACGATCCGGGACGAGGAGCCGAAGTACGGGCTCGCCGTCGTCGGCACGGTCAGCCCCGACGGGCTCTGGCCGAAGGGCGGCGCGAGACCGGGCGACGCGATCTTCCTCACCAAGCCGCTCGGGACCGGGCTGATCATGACCGGCTACAAGCTGGGCCACGCCGGGCAGCAGCAGCTCGAGCGGGCGGTTCGCTGGATGCGGACGCTGAACATGGAGGCGGCCTCCGTCCTTCGCCGGGTCGAGCCGAATGCCGTCACGGACGTGACCGGCTTCGGGCTCTTCGGACACGCCTACGAGGTCGCAGATCGGAGCGGCGTCCAGCTCCGTCTCGAGTCCGAGCGGTTCCCGGCGATCGACGGCGCGCTCGACCTCGCGCGGTCGGGTGTGCGGACGAGCGGGGATCCGCGGAACCGCGAGTTCGCGGGCCCCCACCTCGAGGCCGACGGTGCCCCGGAGACGCTCGTCGCGCTCGGGTTCGACCCGCAGACGGCCGGGGGCCTGCTCGTCTCGGTGCCGTCCGAGCGCGCATCGGTGCTCGAGGCCGAGTTCCAGGCGCGGAAGCTGTTTCTCCGGCGCGTCGGCCGGGTCGAGGAGGGCGCCGGGGTCGTCGTGGAATGAGCCGCGCCGGGCGCGGCATGATCCACGGACGGTTCCAGCCGTTCCACAACGGCCATCTCGAGTACCTGCGCGGGGCGGCCTCGCGCTCCGAGGAGGTCTTCGTCGGGATCACGAATCCCGACCCGACGCGCATCCGGCCGGAGCCGGCGGATCCGCTGCGGCATCTGCCCGAGTCCAACCCCTGGAGCTACGTCGAGCGGATGCTGATGGTGAAGGCGGCGTCGACGGAGCTTCGGCTCGACCTCGCCCGTGTCCACGTGATCCCGTTCCCCGTCAACGAGCCGGAGCTCTGGCCCGCATACGTGCCGGAAGGGGTGACCCAGTACCTCCGTCTCTTCTCCGAGTGGGGAGGGACGAAGCTCGACCGGATGCGGGAGGCCGGCTACGAGGTGGTCGTCCTCGACGAGGGTGCGGAGAAGCAGCTCTCGGGCGCAGACGTGCGTGAGGCGCTCAGGAGCGACGCCGACTGGGAGGCAATGGTTCCACCGGGCGTCGCGCGGGTGATCCGCGAGCTCCAGCACGTCGCCGTCTAGCCTCCGCTGCGTGTATCCGATCGTCGTCGTCCTGCTGGACGGGCTGGGAGACCGCGCGCACGAGAGCCTCGGTGGGCGCACCGGCAACGAGGCCGCCGCGACGCCGAACCTCGACTCGCTGGCGGCTCGCGGCTCGAACGGCGTCCTCTACGCCGTCGGGCCCGGCCGGGCTCCGTCGAGCGAGGTCGCGCACTGGGCGATGCTCGGGTACCGGCCCGACGAGTTCCCGGGCCGGGCGGTGCTCGAGGCGCTGGGCGCCGGGGAGGACGTCGACCCGGCCGACGCCTTCGCGTTCGCCGCGCTCCGGCCCGCCGACGAGCGGGACGGCGCCCTCTGGCTCACCGGACGGCCGCGCCGGGACGAGGACGAGGAGGAGGCGGCCGCGCTCGTCGAGCGCTGCGCGGAGATCGAGGTGGACGGTCTGCGGTTCACGCTCTCCCACGTTGGGCGTGGCGAGGCAATCCTTCGCGTGGCCGGCGGCGCCGACGACCGGGTGACGGACACCGACGCCTTCTTCCGCGACCGGTACCCCGTCCTCCGTCCGCAGCCGGCGGCGCCCGAAGCCGAGCGGACGGCGCGGGCGGTAGAGACCTGGACGCGCGAGATCCTCGGCCGGCTCGCCGGCGAGCGCTTCAACGTCATCACCCTCAAGTGGTGGGGGAGGCCGCGTCCGGCGCCGACGTTCCTCCAGCGGCACGGCGTCACGGGCGGCTTTCTTGCCGCGACCCGGTTCATGCGCGGTCTCGCGCGTGCTGTCGGCCTCGAGCCGGTCTACGTCGAGGAGACGGACGATCCGGCGCACGACGTCCGGCGGCGTCTCCGGCTCGTCGCGGAGCGCCTCGACGACGGCGAGACCTTCGTTTGGTCGCACCTCAAGGCGACGGACGAGGCAGGACATACGAAAAGCCCGGCGATCAAGCAGCAGGTGATCGAGGCCGTGGACACCGCTCTCGGCGAGCTGCCGACGGATCGCGCGGTCGTCTGCGTCACCGGCGACCACGCGACACCTGCGTCTCCGGAGGTGATCCACTCAGGCGACCCGGTGCCGCTCCTCGTGGCCGGGCCGAGCGTCCGAGCCGACGATGTGACGAGCTTCGGGGAGCTGCAGTGTGCGGAGGGGATCCTCGGCCGGCTCCGCGGGCCGGACCTGATGCCGGTGCTCCTGAACGCCGCCGACCGCCCGCTGTACCTCGGTTCCCACCCCACGCCGTTCTCCGGGGCCGACGGCTACCCGTCGATCCTCGAGCCGCTGCGTCCATGAGAGTCGTGGAGGGGCGCATCCCGTTTCGCGGGTTCCATACCTGGTACCGCGACGTCGGGCCCGAAGGCGGCGTTCCGCTCGTCTGCCTCCACGGCGGTCCCGGGTCGAGCCACTGGTATTTCGAGCCGCTCGAGCAGCTTGCGGAGGACGGGCGGCGGCTCGTGGTCTACGACCAGCTCGGGTGCGGTGCCTCCGACCGGCCGGACGACCCGGATCTCTGGACCGTCGAGCTCTTCCTCGACGAGCTGCGGACGGTCCGGGAGGCGCTCGGGCTCGACCGGATCCACCTCCTCGGCACGTCCTGGGGAGCCATGCTTGCGATCGAGTACGCCCTGACACGCCCGCACGGTCTCGTCAGCCTGACGCTCAACTCGCCGCCCACCGCGTCCGCGACGTGGACGGCGGAGGCGGCCCGGCTCCGCGACCAGCTGCCCGAGCACCACCGTCGCGCGATCGCCGAGCACGAGGCTGCCGGAACCGTCGACCACCCGGACTACCTCGCCGCCGACGAGGAGTTCTCGCGCCGGCACATCTGTCGGCTCGACCCGCGTCCCGACTTCGTCCTGCAAGGCATTGCCCAGAAGAACAGGGCCGTCTACCGAGCGCTCTGGGGGACGAGCGAATGGAACGCGAACGGTCGCCTGCGCGACTGGGACGTCCGCGACCGTCTGCCCGAGATCGAGGTGTCGACCCTCGTCACCTCGGGCCGGTACGACGAGTGCACGCCGACGCTGGCCGAGCAGGCGCAGCGGGGGATCCCGGGCGCCGACCGGATTCTCTTCGAGCACAGCTCGCACACGGCGTTCGCGGAGGAGCCCGAGCGGTACCGCGCGGTCCTCTCCGACTTCCTCGCACGCGCGGAGGCCGAGTGACGCCGACACGCGTCCGCTGGCTCGCCACCCTCACTGTGGCGTCGCTCTACGTGATCGTGATCACCGGCTCGCTCGTGCGCCTCACCGGCTCCGGGCTCGGGTGTGAAGGCTGGCCGGGCTGCGAGGCAGGCGCGTTCTTCCCCGAGGACGACGCCCACGCGTTCGTCGAGTTCGGCAACCGGGTGTTCGGCATCTTCCCGATCACCCTCGCGATCCTGACCGCGTGGGCCGCCCGCCGGCTTCCCCGCTGGACGTTCTGGACCGCCGTCGCGGTCGTCGTCCTCACGGTCGCGGAAGCGCCTCTCGGCCTCGCGACGATCCGGTACGACCTTCCGCCGGAAATGGTGATGGTGCACTTCCTCGTCGCGTTGCTCGCCCTCGCCGGGGCCATCGTCGTCCTGCTCGAGGCGCTGCGGGCGGAGCGGGGGGCCGGGGCGGTCCGGTTTCCCCGCGAGCTGCGGGTGGGCGGCATCGTCCTCGCGCTCGCCTGCCTGGCGCTCGTCCTGACCGGCACGCTCGTGACCGGCGCGGGGCCTCACTCGGGCGATCCCGACGTCGTCGAGCGGCTCTGGAACCTCCCGGATGCCATCTACCTGCACGTCCGGGTGACGGCGGCCTTCGGCTGCGTGCTCCTCTTCGTTCTCGGCTACATCGTCGCCCGCCGCTCTCTCGCGCCGCGGCTCTTCCGCTTCTCGCTCGCGCTCCTCGCCGTGCTCGTCGCGCAGATGGCGGTGGGCGAGCTCCAGTGGCGCCTGGAGCTGCCCTGGGGCATCGTGGCGGTCCACGTGGCGCTCGCCGCCGCCGTCTGGAGCCTGACGGTCGCGCTGGCGGCGATGCTGTGGCTGCCGCCCCGTTGGCTAGACGCCCGACCGGGGTAAGGTGGACCGATGGCAGACGAGCTGCGGATCTCCAGCAAGCCGACTCTCGATCGCCCGATCCTGATCGCCGCCTTCCGCGGCTGGAACGACGGCGGCCAGGGCGCCTCGCTCGCCGCCGGGTACCTCGCGAAGCTCTGGGGTGCCGAGCAGATCGCCGACGTGGACCCCGAGGAGTTCTTCGACTTCCAGGCGACGAGGCCGCACGTGAAGCTGATCGACGGCATCACGCGCCACATCGACTGGCCGGAAACCGCCTTCTACCACGCTCGGGTCGACGGCATGGACCGGGACGTGGTGCTCCTGCTCGGGATCGAGCCAAACCTCCGCTGGCGCGCGTTCACGGAGCTCGTCACCGGCTTCGCCCAGGAGCTCGGCGTCGAGCTGGTCGTGACCCTCGGGTCGCTGCTCGCCGACATTCCGCACACCCGCCCGAGCCCGGTGACGGGGAGCGCGAGCGACGACGAGCTCGTCGAGCGCCTCGGCCTCCAGGCTTCCCGGTACGAGGGCCCGACCGGGATCGTCGGGGTGCTCCACGACGCCTGCAAGCAACACGGGGTGCCGTCGGCGAGCCTCTGGGCGGCGGTGCCGCACTACGTCTCGCTGACGCCGAGCCCACGCGCCGCGCTCGCGCTCTGTCAGCGCCTCGGCGACATCCTCGGCGTCGAGGTCGAGGTCACGGAGCTCGAGGAGGCCGGGGAGGGCTACGCGGAGCAGGTGAGCCGTGCGGTTGCCGCGGACGCCGACACGCAGGCCTACGTCGAGGATCTGGAACGGCGAGCAGACGAGCTCGACGAGGAGGACATTCCCTCGGGCGACGCGCTGGCGGCCGAGCTCACGCGGTTCCTCCGCGAGCGGGACCGCCAGAACGGCGATCCGCCGGCCGCGACGGAGCAGTAGCGCCGAGGGCGCCTAGCTCGTCTCGGCGGGTGCCGGCTCGTCCGCCGGCGACGGCTTTGGCCCCTCGGCCGGCTGCTTGCCGTTCTGACTCTGCTCGCCGGCCTGCTGGGCCTTCGCGCCCTTCTTCTTGCGTCGGCGCCTCCGGCGGGAGCGGCCCTGAAGCTTTGGCTGGGGCAGATTCTCCGCAAGCGCGGCCGCGACCTCCTCGACGCTGCCGAGGCTCTCCCGCGCCGCATCGATGAGGCGGCTTGCCTTCGGCGTGTAGCCCTCGGCCGAGGCCAGCAGCGCGGCGCCGACCTCGATCGGCAGCTCGCGCGCCGTGTTGACGAGCTTCGCGGCGTTCTCCTCGTGCCGGTGTCCCCTTGAGTTCGCGAGGGCGCCGAGCAGACGCTTGGCCTCGGGATACTCGGCGCTGGCCCGGCGATCCTGGATCTTTCGCGTGGCGCGGGCGAGCCGCCAGGTCCAGCGCCAGAGGATCTGCTCGGGCGCGTCGGCCTTCCCCTCGGCGAGGCCGCGCAGGAGGATCCGGACGCCCTGCGCCCGGTCCTTCTCCCACGTGGGCGCCTGGGTCACGAGCGTGACGAGATCGTCGAAGCTCGCCCGGTCGACGCCCATCGCGACCCGGTCGGCAAGGGCTGTCATCCGCAGCCGCCTGTTCGGGTTCTCCGCGGCGCAGGTGAACAGGAACTGCTCCAGGGCGCCGCGCGTCGTGCTCGCCTCGGTCAGCTTCTTCACGAACTCGACCCGTTCCTCGAACCGCACCTGGCGGCCGGCGATCGTCGCCCAGAAGCGCTGCTCGTCCTCGTCGAGGTAGCGCGGGTCGACCCGCTGCCACTCGCGCGCGATGACGCTCAGTCGGCGCTTGACGTCCGGCGTGACCGGGACGAGCCACGGCGCCGGCGAGAGCTTGCGCCGAGCCCGGCGCTGCGGCCGGCGGCGCGGCGCCGGAGTGACCCGGGCTCCCTCGCGGTAGAAGTCGGCGTCGAGGAGGCTGTGGAGCGAGACGACGCGCTCGTGGTGCGTCGCGCCCTTGGGCACGAAGTCGACGACGATTCCGGCCTCCTTCCGCGGGTGCATTCGCATGATCCGCCCGATCCGCTGCTGGTAGACGCGGCGGCTCGCCGTCGGCGCGAGGTGCATGCAGACCGTCGCGCGTGGCGAGTTCCAGCCCTCGGCGAGGAGCATGGCGTTGATGAGGATGTCGATCTCGCCGCGCTCGTAGCCCGCGAGGATCTCCGCCAGCTTGACCGGCGGCGTGCGGCCGCTGACAGCCTCGGCCTTCAGGCCGGCGGCGCGGAACTCGCGGGCGAGGTTGTAGGCGTGCTCGACGCCGGCGGCGTAGACGATTCCCGGCGTGGAGTCGAACCGGTCTCGGTAGAGGCTCGCGGCCGCCTGGTTCAGGGCCTGGTGATCCAAGACCTCGGCCAGGGCGCGCTCCTCGAAGTCCCCGCCCACGATCGGCACCGAGTTGATTGCCGCCGCCGGAGGGACGCGGAGGCAGCGAAGCGGCGCGATCAGCCCACGTCTGGCCGCATCCTGGAGGGGAAGGTCGTCGACCGAGGCCGGGAAGACGTCCGAGACCTGCTTCGCGATCAGCTGCTCCGTGGCGGTCATGCCGATGTAGAGCGGCTCCGTGTAGCTGCGGATCGCGGCGCTCGTCTTCTCTCCGAGCGCGGTGTGCGCCTCGTCGCAGATCACGAGCTGGTACGCGCTCTTCTCGAGGTCGTTCACATGGCGCGCGAACCAGGCGTAGGTCTGGACGGTGATCACATCGGGTCGCGGCGCCGGCTGGCCCTTCTCGACGGCGGGCTTCAATTGCTCGCCGTAGCCCTCTGCGGTGAGGTCGCGGTTGAACTGGTTCACGAGCAGCCGCCGGTGCGTGAGGATCAGGACGCCCTCCGTCCGGGCCGCCTCGACGAAACCGGCGGCGGCGATCGTCTTGCCGGAGGCCGTGGGATGGCGGAACCGGTAGCGGCGGGCGGCGCCGGGGTCCTCGTCGGGGAGCGGGAGCGGCTCGACCTCGCCGTCGACCTCGAAGTCGTCCTCGTCGTCCTCGAGCTCGTCGACCTCCTCGAGCTTCGGCTGGCCGTTGCCGTTGCCGTTCTCGGCCGCCTTCTGGTTGGCGGCGATCAGCTCGGTGAGCATCCCGGCGAGCGCGTCGACCTGATGGCGGCGGAGCTCCGTGCCCGACTTGAGGTGCGGCGGATGCTCGGTCAGCACCCGCTCGAGGCCGAGCATCAGCGCATAGTGAACCTTCCACTCTGGGGAGGGAGCGGCGGCGCCGGCGTCGATCTCCGCGAGTGCGTCGTCGAGCGCGCGGCGTCGCGCCGTCCCCGCGGCGAGCACGGTCTCGGGCTCCTCCTCGTCGTGCAGGAACGGCTCTCCCGCCCAGGTCTCTGCCCGGCGGGCGTCCGTGATGAGGGCGAGGGTCGCCTTTGAAGGGTTGGTCTGCTCGACGGTCTCTTGCACCATGCGCGGCACTGTGGTGTGCCGCAAGACCTCCAAGGAAAAATCGCGCTCGCCCAGTTCCCCTTGCGATGCGCTTGTCGAAGTGTAGCGGTTTCGGACCCTAAACGGGGCACACGGCGCCGTCTTGCGCCAGGAAGGTCACGATCGTGGAGAACGCTGCCGGAGAGGCAGCAGAGGCGAAGCTCAGACCGGAGCGGCCGGCCGCAGGAGCCCGAGCCCGTCCAGGTGTCTGGAGATGCCCCCGAGGAAGAACGGCCAGCCGGCGCCGAGGATCAGGGCCGTGTCGATGTCCTCGACGCCTCCGACCACGCCCTCGTCGAGCATGTGCCGGATCTCGTCCGCGATCGCCTCGAGCGCGGCGCGTTGGATCTCCTCGACGCTGCGCCGGTTGTCTCCCTGGACCGCGATCTCTTCGTCGCCCTCGGCGTAATTGGCGAGTGTCTGCGACAGCGGGAAGCGCTCGGGATAGGCGTCGTGCAGCGTCTCCAGCACGTGGTTGGCGACACGCGGTCCGACCATCTGGAGGAGCACCGACGGCGCCATCGGCATCCCGAGGCGCAGGATCGCCTCGTCCGTCTCCTCGACCGTGTTGCCCTGCTCGAGCGCGTCCATCAGCACCGTGGTCATTCGGGTGAGGATGCGGTTCACGACGAACGCAGGAGCGTCCTCGACCAGCACTGGGCGCTTGCGCAGCCTCGTCGCGACGTCCCAGGCGGTGGCGAGGGAGACGTCGTCCGTCCTGGGCGTGCGGACGATCTCCACGAGCGGCAAGACGGCGACCGGGTTGAAGAAATGCAGGCCGGCGACGCGCTCCGGGTGGGTGAGCCCGGTCGCCATCTCGGTCACGGAGAGGGAGGACGTGTTCGTGGCGAGGATCGTGTCCGGGCGGACGACCGCCTCGACCTCCGCGAAGACCTGCTGCTTCACGGACAGCTCCTCGAAGACGGCTTCCAGCACCAGGTCGCAGTCGGCGAAGTGGTCGTACGTCGTCCCCCCGTCGACGAGCGAGGCGAGGAACCGCGCCTTTCCCTCGTCGTAACGCCCCTTCTGCACCTGGCTCTCGAGCTCGGCCCCGATGGAGGCGACCGCGCGGTCCACGATCTCCTGGTCGAGGTCCCTGATCGCGATCGGCACCTCGAGGCGGCGGAGGAAGAGCGTCGCGAGCTGGCTCGCCATCAGGCCTGCGCCGACGATCCCCACCTTCCGGATGGGGCGCGCCTCGGCTTCCGGTTTACCGACGTTCTTCTTCGCCCGCCGCTCGACGAGGTCGAAGGCGTACAGCGACGCCTGCGCTTGCGGTCCGGGAAGCAGCTCGGCGATGGCTTCCTCCTCGGCGGCGTAGCCCTCCTCGAGGTTCCAGCCGAAGGAGCCTTCGATCAGGTCGAGGGCGACGTAGGGGGCAGGAGCCGCGCCGTGGAGGGAGTCGTCGAGCTGGCGCCTGGCCTTGGAGATCGCGTCTCCGACGGCCGCGTCCGAGGGACTGTCCCTCGGACCCGGCTCGCGAGGCCGTGTCTTCTGCAGCAAGAGTGCGACGGAGTCGTCGAGGAACTCCGCAGGTTCGAAGACCGCGTCGACGAGGCCGAGAGAATGCGCCTCCGGGCCCGTAAGCATCCTGTTCTGCCGGAGGGGATTGGTGACGACGAAACGGATCGCGGCGTCCACTCCGGCGATTCTCGGGACGAGCTGCGTGCCGCCCCACGCGGGGAAGAGCCCGAGGAAGACCTCGGGGCAGGCGAAGTGCCGGACCGAACTCGCGATCGTCCGGTAGTCGCAGTGCAGCGCGATCTCGACACCGCCTCCGAGGCAGGCGCCGTTGATCGCCGCCAGCGTCGGGTAGGGAAGGGCGCGGATCCGGCCGAAGAGCTCGTGGCCGGCCCGGCTCCCTGTCCGTGCCTCCTCCGCGGACACGCCGTGGAACCGGTTGATGTCGGCGCCCGCGCAGAAGACGAACGGCTTGCCGGTGACCACCAGGCCGGCCCAGTCGCCAAGCTCCAGCTCGTCCAGGTGGCCGACGAGCGACTCGAACGACTCGGGGCCGAAGACGTTCGGCTTCTGCCAATCCTCGCCGTTGTCGATCGTGAGGATCGCGAGCGGGCCGGCCTCCATCTCGACCCGGGCGAGCTTGAACTCCGTCGGCGCGGTCACGCGCCGGCGGGAGACTCCGCCCGCGAGGGACGCGAGACGCGCTCCCAGAGGACGGCTGCGCCCATGCCCATGCCGATGCAGAGCGCGGTCAGCCCGTACCGCACGTCGGGCCGCTCCCGCATTCCATGGGCGAGCTGCGCTAGCAGCCGGACGCCGGTCGCCGCCAGCGGATGGCCGCAGGCGATCGCGCCGCCGTACGGGTTGAGGCGCGGATCGTCCGGCGAGACACCCATCGCGTCGCACCAGCTCAGCACCTGGACGGCGAACGGCTCGTTGAGCTCGAAGAGGCCGACGTCGTCGATCGTCAGCCCCGCCTGCTCGAGCACGCGCTCGGTCGCAGGGATCGGGCCGATCCCCATCAGCTCAGGCTCGACGCCGGCGTACGCGAAGCCGACGAGCCGCATGCGCGCCTCCAGCCCCAGCTCCTCCACCAGGTGCTCGGAGGCGAGGAGCGCCGCCGTCGCGCCGTCGGTCAGCCCGGCGGAGTTCCCGGCGGTCACGCGGCCGCCCACGCGGAACGGCGTCGGCAGGTCAGCAAGCCCCTCCATGGACGTCTCCGGGCGGAGGAACTGATCCCGATCGGCGATCGTCCAGCCGTCGTCGGTGAACACTGACATCGGAAGGACGGTCTCGCGCATGACGCCGTTCGACCAGGCTGCGGCCGCGCGCTGCTGCGACTGCACGGCGAAGCGGTCGGCATCCTCCTTCGTCAGCCGCGGAAAGCGGTCGTGGAGGTTCTCGGCGGTCGCTCCCATCGTGACCGCGGAGTCGTCGACGAGCCGCTCGGCGACGAAGCGCGGATTGAAGTCGACCTCGGCGCCCATCGGGTGGTGACCCATGTGCTCGACGCCGCCCGCGACGACGACGTCGGCCGCGCCCATCGCGATCTCGCCCGCGCCGGCGGTCACCGCCGTCAGCGCCCCGGCGCACATCCGGTCGAGCGCGAATCCCGGGACGGTGTGCGGGATCCCGGCCAGGAGGGCGACGTCGCGCCCCATGGTCAGCCCCTGGTCGCCGACCTGTGCGGTCGCGGCGAAGATGACGTCGCCGATGCGCTCCGGCGGCAGGGCGTCGTTCCGTCGCAGGAGCTCGCGCACCACCTTGACGGCCATGTCGTCGGCACGCGTCTTCCAGAAGTACCCCTTCGGGCCGGCGCGGCCGAACGCGGTCCTGAGACCGTCCACGTACAGCACCTCGCGGAGCTCGCGCGCCACGTCGTGACAATAGCCCCGTGGCCGAGGACTGGAGCGCACACCTGGACCGCGAGGAGCGCCGCTACAGGGACGGGGAGGAGCGCCTTCCCGACGACCCCGACGAACGCCAGCGCCAGCTGACCCGGATCGGCAACGCGGCCGGGGGAGCCGGCCTCGCGCTGCTCATGGCCGGCCGAGCAGACGACGCCGCCGAGTGGCTCGACCGCGCCGCCCGGCGCTACCGCGAGAGCTACGGGGACGCGCCGCCGGGGAGCTGGGGCAGGCCGATCGGCGCGCTGAAGGCCAGGATCCTTGCAGGCGACTGGCCGGAAGCAGAGGGCGAGGCCCGCTGGACGCTCGCCGAAGGCGCCGCCGGCTCGGAGTCTCCCATCGGCCGCTACGCCGGAGCGTTGGCCCTGCTCACGCTGGAGCGCTACGACGACGCGCGGACCGTGGCCGACTCACTTCGCGAGCGCGACGACTTCCCGCGCGACGTCGCCGACGCGCTCGCCACGCTCGCCGCCGAGGACGTCCTCGGCTACAGGTACGCCGTCGAGAGCGTGCTCGAGTCGTTCGAGCGGCGGGACGCCTACCTCGAGGACATGCCCGTCGCGGATACGGTGATCGTCCTCCAGGCGCTGGCCGCGCGGCGCGGCCTCGCGGCCGCGCTGAGCTCCCCGCTGCTCTCTCCTAGTCCCCTTCGTTCCCCGGGTGGGGATGCATGATCGCCGTGATCACGAGCTGCTCGGCGTTCTCGTCCTCGACCTCCTCGAAGCGGGGGACGAGCTCCGAGAGCACCTCCAGCGCCTTCTCCGGATCGACACGGGCCGTGACGCGGACGAAGCGGAAGCGCCCCTCGGCGCCGTGCTCCGCCTGCGCTCTCTGCAGGTCGTCCATCACGGCCGTGTGGAGGTTCGCCGCTCCCGCCGAGACGAGCTCCGGCGCCACCTTCAGCGTCTTCGCCGCCGCGCGATAGGGCTTCTCGCGCCCCTTGTCGCTGGGCACCTGCTGGATCAGGCCCGCGCGCAGCAGCATCCGCACGTGAAAGTGGAGATGGCCGGGGTCGACGCCGAGCCGCTGAGCGAGCTCCCGGTTGGACAGCGGCACGTCCGACTCGCCGAGCGCCTCCAGGACCCGAAGGCGCAGCGGATGGCCGAGCGCCTTGAGCTGGTCCGGGCGGTCGATCGTCAGCACTTCGGGAATGGGATTGGGTTGTGGTGTCGCCACAGCGACCTCTATATATACGACTTCCCCAAATGTTGTCTAGGTAGGAAGCTGCGCCGCGGCGGCGCGATCGAGCAGCGCGATGGTCGCGCCGGCGGTCGACCGCACGAGGCTCGCCGGCGTCGCCGGCGTGAGCTCTTCGCCGAAGGCACGGCGTACGGCATCGGCCTTTTCCTCGCCCGTCACGAGGAAGACGAGCGTCTCCGCTGCATTCAGCGGCGGAATCGTGACCGTCACGCGGTCAACGTCCGGTCGGCGGACGGCGGCCGCGCGGCGGCGAAGCTCGTCGACGGCCGGATCGTTGGGAAAGAGCGAGGCGGTGTGGCCGTCAGGCCCGATTCCGAGCAGGACGAGGTCGAAGACGACGCCTCGAAGCTCCTGCTCGTACGCGTCGGCTGCCTCCTCCGGCGTCAGCTCGCCGCGGACACGGTGCTCCACGGCCGGCGGCCGGTCGAGGCGGTCGAGCAGGTGCTCCCGGACGAGCCGGTAGTTCGAGCGCTCATCGTCGGGCGGGACGCAGCGCTCGTCGGCAAACCAGAGCTCGACGCCACCCCAGTCCGGCTCGAGGCGGGCCGCGGCCTGGTAGGCGGGCTTCGGCGTCGAGCCGCCCGAGAGCGCGACGTGTCCCCCGAGGGCCGCGCGGTGGGCCAGCAGCTCGGCGGCCTCGTGCTCGGCTTCCGCGGCGCTGCCCGAGACCCGCAGCTCGACGGTCGTCACTGGTCGCCGGCTGCCAGCTCCCGGCCGCGCTCCATCGCCGCCTGGATCGCGTTGAGGAACGCGGCGCGCACGCCGGCCTGCTCGAGCTCGCGGATCGCGCGGATCGTCGTTCCGCCCGGAGAGGTCACCATCTCGCGCAGCTCGACGGGGTGCATGCGCTCGTCGCGCAGGAGCTTCGCCGTGCCGAACATGGTCTGCACAACGAGCTCGGTCGTGTCCTCCCGTGACAAGCCGAGGAGGATGCCGGCCTCGATCATGGACTCGGCCAGCAGGGCGAAGTAGGCCGGGCCCGAGCCGGAGACGGCGGTGACGGCGTCCATGTACCGCTCGGGCACGCGCACGACGCGCCCGACGTGCTGGAGGACGTCCTCCGCGATCGCCAGGTGCTCGTCGCCGGCGTGCGCGCCCGCGCAGAGCCCGGCGACGCCCTCGTGCACCGTTGCGGGGGCGTTCGGCATAGCCCGGAGCACGGGCACGCCGGCCGCGAGCCGCTCCTCGATCGCCGACGTCGGGACCGCGGCGGCGATCGAGAGCACGGTCTGGTCGGGGGACAGAATCCCTCCGATCTCCCCGAGCAGCAGGTCGAAGTCCTGCGGCTTCACGGCGATCACGACGATCCCTGCGCCGGCGACAGCCTCGGTGTTGGACGTCGTGACCTCGATCCCGTGGCGCTCGGCGACCTCGCGCGCGCGCTCCTCGCGCCGGACAGTGGCGACGATCTCGTCCGGCTTCCGCCAGCCGGTGCTCAGGAGCCCGGCGAGCAGCGCCTCGCCGATCTTCCCGGCGCCGAGGATCGCGATTCGCCGGGGGTCAACCGCCATGGCCCGAGTCTACGATCCCAGCTCACGCGCGACGGCCGCGATCTGCGCCAGCCTCGCCTCGTCGAGCCCGCCGTCCTCGTCGATCGCCGTCGCCTCGATCGTGAAGGCCCCCGAGTACCCCCGCTCGGCGACGCCGGCAAGGAAGCGCTGGAGGTCGAGCCCGCCTTCGCCGGGAAGCAGGTACCGACGCTGCCCGCCGTGCACGAGCCGCCCGCCGAAGTCCTTGAGGTGGATGTGGTGGACGGCTCCGTCCGCCCACAGCCAGTCGGCGGCGACGCTCTCCTCCAGCTGGCCGTAGAAGCCGAGGAACTCGGTGTCGAGCACAACCTTGGAGCGGGCATCGCGCTCGAGCGCGAGCCGGATGTTCGCGAGCGGTGTCCCGACGTCGCCGGGAATCGTCTCGATCGCAAGCGTGATGCCGTAGGCGGCGGCCATGTCGAGGCACAGCGGCAGCCGCCCGAGGTTGCGCTCGAGCTCGCGA
>DASTCG010000079.1:0-12115 GCA_035711385.1 Gaiellaceae bacterium | reverse complement strand
CGCGTGCGACCCGGTAGATGTTGTCCGGAACGGCCTCGAGGAGCGCACGGCTGCGCTGCTCGCTCGCGCGCAGCATCTGCTGCTGCTGGATCCGGAACGTCAGATCGAGCCCGGCAAGGAGAAAGCGCGGGCCTCCCTGCTCATCGGTGACCGGCGTGACGGTCCACGCGGTGATGAGGTCCTGCTCACGGCCCGCCATCGCCGCCTCGTGTTCGCCGCCCTCGCCCCCGGCCACCGCCTCGGTGAACCACGCGCGCAGCTCGTCGGCCGCGCCGACGGTCGCGAACACCTCCCAGAAAGGACGTCCGCGCGTGGAATCGTCGTCGCGCCTGCCGCTCGCCGCGGCGAGCGTGTCGTTGAAGCGCACGATGCGCCCGTCAGGCTCGAGCACCGCGAAGTAGCTGGGTGCCGCATTGACGACGTCGCGGACGAAGTCGCGCTCGCGCTGGAGCTCGTCGAGCTTCGCCCGCAGGTCTGCCTGGAGCCTGTCGCGCTCGATCGTGACCCTCGCGGCCGCGACGACTGCCTCGACCCGCTCTGACTCCTCGCGCAGCGTCGGGTCGTGGATGAGCGCTGCGACCGGCCGATCCTCGTACTCGACGGGCGTGACCGCACGCTCCGCCCCGTCTTCGGGCAGGCTCAGCGACCGGCCGAAGACGTCGACGTAGCCGCCACGCTCGGGCAACCAATAGGCGAGCTGCAGACTGGGATCGCGAAGCGCCCGCCGAAGGTTCTCCTGGGCCTCCTCTGGCGATGCGCCCTCGGGCATCTCGGCCAGGAGCTGACCCGCCGCGGCTCGGGCCAGCCGACCGCGAAGCAACCCCCACAGGAACAAGAACGGCACCGCCAGGAACACGAGCGCGGCGACAACCGACACCACCTCCGAGACGGTCTCCGAGACGGGGTCGAGCCCGATCGCGATGCCGAGGAGCCCCACGCTGATCCCGCCGGTGAGGAGCACAGGGCCGAGGACCCGCCGCGCGACCTTCGTCGAGCTGCGCCAGCGGAGGACGAGCGCCACTGCGACCGAGACCAGGTAGGCAAACGCGAGCACCTGGACCAGCGTCAGGATGATCGCCGCGGCGGTGTCGTTGTCCTGCACGAGCAGCGCGTTGTCGGGGCACTGCGAGCACTGCGCCGGGTCCGGCTCGAACAGCGCGATCGACAGGTCGGCGAGCCCGGCGAGGAGGTAGCCGCCTGCCACGACTCGCCGCTCCCACGCCGCCGCGAGCCGGCCACTGGGATAGGCAAGGAGCGCGTGCACGAACACCGCAGCCCAGAGCGACCCGACTGCGTAGCCGAGACTGAAGAGAACCGAGTTGTTTGCGTACGCGATCCCGCCGAGGAGCCAGGTGAACCCGACCCCCATCAGCAGGAAGCCCATCCGGTTCTCGGGGCGGCTCGTCCGGGCAACGAGGCCCGCGGCGATGAAGGCCAGCCCGATCAGCAGGGCCAGTACGAGCAGCAGCGCCGGCTGGTCGAGATGGTCGCTGCGGAGGGCGAGAACGAGCGCACCGGCGCCTTCGAGCAGCGCAAGCGGAACGACGATGAGCCAGAGCCTGGCGGCGCTCCTCATGGGAGCAGTGCTGCGATGGCCTCCGCGGAGATGTCGGCCTTCGGGACGAAGCCGCGGGCACCCGAATCCTTGACGAGCGAGCCGAACTCGCCCGCGTCGCGGCTCGACGTGAGCACGATGTCGGGGCTCGTGCCGTTCATGGCCGTGAGACGCGATGCGACCTCGAAGCCGTCGAAGTCGGGGAGCTGGACGTCGAGGAGCACGATATCGGGGCGCAACGTCCTCGCCTGCTCGAGAGCCGAGGTCCCGTCGGCGGCCTCACCGACGACGACGAAGCCCTCGCTCTCGAGGAGCGCCCTCGCCATTCCCCGGAAGCTTGGGTGGTCGTCGACGATGAGAACGGTCTTGCTCATGGGCGAATCGTCGCAAAGCGGCGGCTTTACCGCTGTACGGGTAACCACACTCTTTTTCACCAGACGGTCTTGAGCAAGCCGGCGGTCTTCCGATGGTTGGTCGAGGTTCCTCTATTGTCGGACCATGACGCGGCTGCTCGTCACCGTCTCGATGGCAGTTCTGGCAGTCGGGACGGCTGCCGGCGCGGCAGGCGCCCCACCCAGCGCGCTTCACATCCTCTTCCTCGGGAACAGCCTCACGGCCACCAACGACCTTCCCGCGACCGTCGACCGCATCGCCGCGGCGACGGGGCGACGGGTCGAGTACCGGACGATTGCCCCGGGCGGGTTCGCGCTCGAGGATCACTGGAACCAGGGCGACGCCCGCGAGGCGCTTCGCACCGGGGGCTGGGACGTCGTCGTCATGCAGCAGGGCCCGTCGGCGCTGCCCGAGAGCCAGGTCAACCTGCGCGAATGGGCTTCCCGCTGGGCCGACGAGGCGCGCAGGGTCGGGACGACGCCGGCACTCCTCACCGTCTGGCCCGAGTCGTACCGGCGAGGCGCCCTGAAGGACGTGATCGGCTCGTACGCCCGGGCCGCCAGGGCCGCGCGAGCCGAGCTCCTGCCCGGCGGATCGGCCTGGAGGCTCGCGTGGAGGTGCGAGCCGCGGACGCCGCTCTACGGCCCGGACGGTTTCCACCCGTCGACCACGGGCACCTATGCGGCGGCGCTCGTCGTCTACGGCCGGCTCTTCAAGGCGCCGCTCGCCGGGCTGAAGGCGCCGTCCGGAATCGCTCGCCGCGTCGCCCGGCGCCTGCAGGCCTCCGCGGCCAGAGCGCTGGGCCGACGGGTGCCGCCGGCCAGACGCTGCGGCTAGCAGGTCAGGCGGTGCGCCGCCGGAGGGTGGTCGCGCCGAGCACGAGCGCCAGCACGATGCAGCCGGCGACGACGAGCGCGTCGACCGCGAGCTCGGTGTCGAGGTCGTCCGCGGTCGCGAGGGCGAGCGCCTCGTACGCGTACGTCAGCGGCAGGAAGTCGGAGATCCACTCGAGCAGCTGCGCCATCTTGTCGCGCGGCACGAGCAGCCCGCAGAGCAGGATCTGGGGGAGCACGAACGCGGGCATGAACTGCACGGCCTGGAACTCCGTCTGCGCGAAGGCGCTGAGGAAGAGGCCGAGCGCCATGCCGAGCAGCGCGTTTCCCGCGGCGAGCGCGACGATGAGCCAGACGGGGCCGGCCGTCTCGAGGCCGAGGAGGCCGAAGGCGACGATGGACGTCAGCGTCGCCTGGACGATCGCGAGGAGCGTGAACGCGAGGCCGTAGCCGAGCAGGATGTCGAGCTTGGCGAGCGGCAGCGACATGAGCCGCTCGAGCGTCCCTGTCGTCCGCTCGCGCAGCATGGCGATCGAGGTGACGAGGAACATCGAGACGAACGGGAACAGGCCGACGAGCGGCGGGCCGATGCGGTTGAACGTCGCCTCCTGTCCGTAGAAGACGTACTTGAACAGCGTCAGGAGGAGCGGCGGCACGAAGAGCACGAGGGCGATCGTGCGGCGGTCGTGACGGAGCTGCCGCAGCACGCGGCCTGCGGTTGCGAGTGTGATCCGGGGAGTCATGTCGTTGCCTCCGCAAGGGTGAGGAAGGCGTCTTCGAGATCCTCGGTGTGCGTTTCGTCGCGCAGCTCGGACGGCGAGCCGGTCGCGACGACGCGGCCGTTGCGGAGCAGGACGAGGTCGTCGCAGCGGTCCGCCTCGTCCATGACGTGGCTGGAGACGAGCAGGGTCGTCCCCTGCGCTGCCAGCTCGTGGAACATGTTCCAGAGATCGCGGCGGAGGACGGGATCCAGCCCGACCGTCGGCTCGTCGAGGACGAGCAGCTCCGGCTTCCCGAGCAGCGCGGTCGCCAGCGAGACGCGCGACGTCTCGCCGCCGGACAGCGTGCGGACGAGCTGGGCCTCGTGCCCGCCGAGGTCGACGGCCTCGATCGCCTCGTCGACCCGCGTGTCGGGCACGGCGAGGATGCGCGCGAAGTAGTGAAGGTTCTGGCGCACCGTCAGATCGGCGTAGACCGACGGATCCTGGGTGACGTAGCCGATCCGGCGGCGGAGCGACTCGGTGCCGGCCGGCTCGCCGAGCACGAGGACGTCTCCGCTCTCGACGATCTGGACGCCGACGATCGCGCGCATCAGCGTCGTCTTCCCCGAGCCGCTCGGCCCGAGCAGGCCGGTGACGATGCCGCGGCGGATGTCGATCGAGAGCTCGGGAAGCACGAGCCGTCCTCCGCGGCGGACGTTGAGCCTCTCGATCCGGATCGCCGCTTGCGAATTCCTCATGCGTTGAAATATACTCCGCTCCGGCGATGGCTGTCAAGCGAGGACGCAGACCCGGCCCGACCGAGACCCCAGCAGCGATTCGCGCGGCCGCCACGCGTCAGTTCTCGGAGGTCGGCTTCGACCGGGCGACGATCCGGTCGATCGCCGCCGAGGCCGGAGTCGATCCCGCGCTCGTGATCCACCACTTCGGCTCGAAGCAGCGCCTCTTCGTCGAGGCCGTCCAGCTGCCGTTCCCGCCGGAGGAGCTGATCGCCCAGCTGGCGTCCGGCCCGCGAGCGGAGGTCGGCGAGCGCGCCGTCCGCTTCGTCCTCTCCGTCCTCGACGACGACGAGGCGCGCGCCCGCTGGGTCGGCCTCGTCCGTGCGGCCGTCACCGAGCCCGAGGCGACCCGGGTGTTCCGCGAGATCCTCAGCACGCGCATCTTCCGGCCTCTCGCCGAGGCGCTCGGCATGGATGAGGCGCCCCTGAGGGCGAGCCTGACGGGCTCTCAGGTCGTGGGCCTCGTCATGGCCCGGCACATCCTCCTCATCGAGCCCCTCGCGTCACTCGACGACGAGCGCCTCGTCGAGGCTGTGGCGCCGACGATCCAGCGCTATCTGACCGAGCCGCTCAGAAGCCGAACCTGACTTCGGTGAAGTACCAGAGGCTCGAGCTGCTCCAGAGCGCAACGAGCACGGTGAAGAGCGCCGAGCCGACGACCGGCACGACCCAGCGCGGGTGGTCACGGTCGCGGACGAACCAGACCTTCACCACGAAGACGCCGTACACGAAGGTGCCGAGCAGCGAGTGGAGAAGCACCCGCGTACTCGTCGTCTGGAAGCCGAGGATGAAGATGCAGTGGAAGGCGACCGGCAGCGAGATGAGGATCGCGAGCCGGCCCGACCAGCGGTGGATCCGGTTCACCCGCGGCGGGGCGATCCGGACGAGTCCCGAGATCTTTCCGAAGATGCGGGCGCCGGTGAGGACCTGGACGATCGCGAGGACGATCGCGGCGGTCGCGAACCACGCCTTGAAGGCGATCGGCGTCGAGAAGACGGTGGTGACGAGATCCGTGTAGGTCGACTGGACGCTCGCGAGCACGGCGCGACGAGCCTATTACGATCGGCGCATGTCGAGGCGCACCCGGCTGATCGTGATCCCGGCGGCCCTCTTCTTCCTCGTCTCGGGAACGGTCTACGCGCTCGCCGAGCTCCACCCCGCGAAGGAGGAGGCGGCCGCCACACCGGCCGCGGCGGGTGGTGCGGCGGCGCGGGGAGCGGACCTGTTCGCCGAGAACTGCGCGACCTGCCACGGCGAGGGCGGCACGGGTGGCGGCATCGGCCCGACCCTCGCAGGCAGCGGCGTCTCGACCGAGGAGGCGCGCACCGTGATCGAGAACGGCAGGGGGCCGATGCCCGCCGATCTCGTTGTCGGCACCGAGCTCGACGCCGTGCTCGCCTACCTGAAGACGATCACCCGCTGAGCCCGCCGGTCAGGCGGTCGACCGTGAGCTCGAGCGGAGCAGCGGACGCAGGAGCCGCTCGAGCTCGCGGCGGTACGGATCTCCGTCGAACGCGCGCACCGGGTGCGGCTCGAGCTCGTGCTCCTCCAGCTCTCCGCCTCGACGCACGTATACCGCCGGATAGATCGTCCCCGCCGCGTTCAGCTGGATCGCGGCCGCGACCGCGTCGGCCCCGCCTCCGCCGTCCACGAAGTGCTCGAGCGGCAGGATCCCCTCGTCGAGGATCCCCGCCCGCTCGTCGACCGAGACGACGCGGGCGAGGTAGCCCTTCTGGATCCAGATCTCCGGCCCGCGCGCCAGCTCCTCCAGGAGCAGCGAGAGCGTCTCCTCCTCCGTGAGCCGGCGGGGCGACCGCTCGATCCCCAGCCGCTCGGCGACGTGGCGCGCGAGGACCCGGGCGTTGTAGCGGAAGCCGTTCACGGAGCTCGAGTTCGGGGCCAGGCCGTCCTTCACGAGCCCGCGGGCGGTGATCGTGATGTTCCCGGCGAAGAAGATGCCGGGCACCGACACGCTCTCCCAGAAGCGGGTGAGCGCCGGAACGCGGTCGTTGATCACCGTCACGACCCCGAGCTCGCGCAGGTCCCCGAGCGGCGCCTCGAAGCCGGTCGCGAGGATCACCTCGTCGGCGGTGAGCGACAGCCGCCCGTCCCAGCTCGTCGCGTCCGCCGTCACGCGAACCCCGTCCTCCGTCCGCTCGATCCGGGCGATCGCGGCGTCGACGATGTACGCGCCCGGGCTCCCGCGGACGTACTCCTCGTACGGCTGCAGGTACCGGACCCGCAGCGGTGAGTGCGCGAGGACGGAGATGTCGACAGGACGGGGCGAGACGAGCGTCAGCTCGCGCGCCCACGGAAGCAGACCGGAGGCGAGCTCGAAGCCGGAGTTCCGCTTCCCGACGATCAGCACCCGCTTGTCCCTGTAGGAGGCGGCGTCGCGCGTGTCGACATAGTGCGTCGCATGCTCGGCGCCTTCGAGCGGCGGCGCCCACGCCTTCGTCATCCCGATCGCGAAGATCGCCATCCGGCAGCGGTACTCCCCGTCGGTCGTCTCGAGGACGAACCGGTCCCCCTCCCGCCTCGTCCCGGTCCAGCGGCATCCGTATCTCGCCTCGATCTCCGCTCGCGCCGCGAAGGCGGCGAGCCCCGCTTCCATCTCGTCGCGGGCCGGAACGTCGAAGGTCCGGTCCATGAAGTCCGCCACGAGCCCCCGGGCCTTCGGCTCGTCCGCGACCAGGCTGTTGTTGTCGAAGCACTCGTACTCGCGCGTCCTCCGGTCCCACCCCGCATCGGGTTTCGTCCAGCTGATCAGCCGTTCGAAGACGGGAAAGCGGCGGAACATCCCGCCCGGACGGTCGTCGGCTGAGAGGAGCGCGTGGTTCGCGACACCGGCCCTCGTCAGCGAGTAGCTCGTCTGGAGGCCGGCAGGCCCCGTCCCGACAACGACGACGTCGTACTCGCCGGGCGGGAACGGCGTCAGGAGCTCGCCCTCCAGTCCGTCGTCACCCGCAGGCGCCGGGCCTCGGCCTGGAGGATCCGGTAGAGGACGCGGGGATACTCGAGCAGGAACGGCTCGAAGTCCGGGCCGGGAATCACGAGACAACGGAGCATGGTCAGCGCGACGACGTCGGCGTTCGGCGGCTCGTTCGTCAGCAGGGAGATCTCGCCGAAGAAATCGCCCGGCCCGAAGCGGGTCACCTCGAGGCCGTCCAGGCGGACGACGGCCTCGCCCTCCAGGATCACGAAGAGCCCGGAGCCCTTGAGGTTCTTGCGCAGCACGCGCTCGTCCTCGGGGAAGACCTCCTCCTCGAAGCGGTGGGCGACGGCCTCGAGCTGCGCGGGCGAGAGATCGGCGAAGAGCGAGAGGCGAGCGAGGACGACCGGGACGTCAGCCACGCGCCGAGCTTAGTTCGCGCGCCGGCTCGGGTTCGAGCTCATGGAGGCGCTCCTTCTCGGTGCTACGGCTCACCATCAACGCGACGCCGGCGACGATCGCCGCGCCGGCGACCACGGTCCTGGCGCTGATCGCCTCGTCGTTGAAGGCCCAGCCGAGGAGGACCGCGATCACGGGATTCACGTAGGCGTAGGTCGAGACCGTGGACGCCGGAGCCGTCTTCAGCAGCCAGACGTAGGCGCTGAAGCCGACCAGGGAGCCGATGACGACCATGTAGCCGATTGCGAGCAGCGCGTCGGTCGAGATCGTCGCATCGTTCCACTCCCCGCGTCCGAGGCTCACGGCGGCGAGGAGCGCTCCGCCGGCGAGCATCCCCATGCCGGCGCCGAGCAGGGTGTCCTTCGGCAGCGCGGAACGCTGGGAGTAGATCGAGCCGGCCGACCAGGCAAGCGCGCCGAGGACGATCGCGAGCGCGCCGATCGGCTTCGCGCCCTGCTCCCCGGTCGGGTCGACGAGAAGCGCAAGCCCCGCGAAGCCGAGCACGAGGCCGGCGAGCGCTCGCCCGCCGAGCCGCTCACCGAGAAAGATCCACGCGAGGATCGCGAACCAGAGCGGGATCGTCCCCACGAGCAGCGCGGCGATCCCCGACGGAACGTCCTGCTGAGCCCACGCGAGCAGCCCGTGCCCCAGGAGGAAGAGCGCGCCGCCGAAGACGAACGCCGAACGCCACTGCCGCCAGCCGAGCGGCTCGTGGTCGCGACGGCGAAGGAGGACCCAGGTGAGCACGAGCGAGCCCGCGGTGAGGTGGCGAAGCGACATCGAGAGGAACGGGGGCACGTCGCGGACGGCGACGGCGATGGCGAGGAACGTCGAGCCCCAGACGACGTAGATCGTCCCGAGGGCGAGCCAGATGCGCAGGCGCATACCTCTGTTCTAACGACCGATGCTACGTTGCGTTTCCCGGGAAGCCGATGCTCGACCGCGCGACGATCGAAGAGCGACAACGAGAGCGGGCGGCCGCACTCGAGGATCTGACGCGCGCGAAGCGCGAGCTCGCCCAGGCGGCGACGCGGCTGGCAGAGCGTGAAGCGCAGCTCGCCGAGCGGGAACGGCGGCTCGAGCAGAAGATGCACCGCATCGCCCGAAAGCTCGAGGCGAGGCGGGAGCGCCAGCACCGACTCGCGGCGCTGCGGGCGAAGGTCACCGAGCACGAGCTCCTGAAGGGCCGGCAGAAGCGGAAGGAGTCGGACCTCGACCGCGGCGAGAAGCGGCTCGCCCGGCGCGAAGGCGAGGTCGGCCGCCGGGACACCGAGCTCGCGCAGCGCGCCGCGGAGCTGGAGCGCCGATCGGACGCCCTGGCGGCTCGCTCGCTCGACCTCGACGCCCGCGACGCGGAGACCGGCCGCCTGCACGAGGAGGCCGCGCAGATCCGCGCCGATCTCGATCGGCGGCGCGAGGAGCTCGAGGCGAGGGAGCACGAGCTGACGTCCCGGGAGGAGGGGGCCTCGGAGCTCGAGCGCTCGGCCGCCGAGGACCGGGCCCTCGCCGAGACCAGGGAAGCCGAGCTCGACGCCCGGCTGAGGGATCTGGCCGCGCGCGAGAAGCGCGTCAGGAAGGACGAGGAGCGGCAGCGCACCGCCGCGGACCGTCTCGAGCGACATGCCGCCGACGTCGCCGAGCGCGAGCAGGCGCTCGCGAGGCTCGGCCAGAGTTTGCTTTCGCGGAGAAACGGTGAAAAGGCGCCCGTGGAACCCGTTGCCGCCTCGACGTTCAAGGACGGTTTCGATGCGCTCAGCGCCGCCTCGCGGTCGAAGCGAAAGCCGTGATGTTCGCCCTCTACGTCGCGCTGATCGCGACCGGGATTCTCTTCTACACGGTGGTCGGCTTGCTGCACTACTGAAGGAGCGGCTGCCGCGGTTCCTCTACGAGAACGGCCTCTCGCTCTTCTTCCTCGGGCTGTTCCTCCTCACCGTCTTCGGCGAGTCCATCGCCGGCCTGTGGGCCTATAACCACGAGCAGGCGCTCCAGGATCAGCCGACGGTCTCGTACGCCCGCTACCTCGTGAGCTCTGACTTCGGCGCCAACCTCCTCGAGAACTGGCAATCGGAGTGGCTCCAGTTCTGGGTCTTCGCCCTCGCGACCGTCTGGCTCGTCCAGAAAGGGGCGAGCGAGTCGAAGCAGCTTGGCGAGGAGGGGCCGCAAGACGACAAGCAGCAACGCGTCGGCCGGTTCGCTCCGGCGCGAGCGCCCCGCTGGGCGAAAGCGCGGGGGTGGCGCCAGAGGCTCTACGCCAACTCCTTCGGGATCCTGATGGCCGCGATCTTCTTCGCGACGTGGATGGGCCAGTCGGTGACGAGCTGGACGGTATTCAACGACGAACAGCGGGCGAACGACGCGGCGACCGTCTCATGGGCGCGCTACGTGGTCTCGTCCGACTTCTGGCAGCGGACGCTGCAGAACTGGCAGTCGGAGTTTCTCGCCGTGGGGGCGATGGTCGTCTTCACCATCTACTTGCGCCAGCGCGGCTCGCCCGAGTCGAAGCCGGTGGGCGCGCCGCACGAGGAAACCGCCAGCTCCGGCTAGGACAGGGCCGCCTGCAGGTCGTGGGCGAGGTTGGCCGGCGTCAGGTCGACGCCGGGGTGCAGCGTGGAGCGCCAGCGGCCCTCGGTGTCGTAGACCCGCACGGGGACCGAGTGCATGTTGCTCGATCCCGTGTCCACCGACGGAAGCACGCCGAAACTCCGCCAGATGGGCCGGAACTCGGCCACGGTCCCGTCGAGGTAGCGGATCCGGCCCGTGGCCTGGAAACGCCGAAGGAACCGCGCGATGCTCGCCGGGGTGTCATTGGCGGGATCGACGCTGAAGGCGAGCGCGACGACCCGGTCGCGGTCGTCGCCGAGCAGGTCGACGGCTCGTCCGATCTGGGAGGCCGCGATCGGGCATGCGTCGGTGCACTGGGTGTCCAGGAAGGTGACTGCGACGGCCTTCCCGCGCAGGCTCTCCGAGCTGGTGCCGTCCAAGGCGAACCGCGGCATCGTGAGCCCGTCGGGCGGCTGGCTTCCGCGGAAGTCCGGCTCGCCGTCGGACCGGACGAGCACGAAGCCGAGCACGACGACCAGCACTCCGGCGAGTGCGAGGCCCAGGATCACGATCCGCACCCTGGAGAGTCTGCCTATCCGCGGGCGGGCTGTTGCCGCACCCGGCGGGCGAACGCAGCTCGTTGCAGCAGGAGGGTCGCGACGCCTGCGGCGATGATCGAGATCAGGTTGACGACGAGCTGCGCGAGGGCCCCGCGGAACTCGGTCCAGTCCCCGTAGGCCGCCGCAACGCCGATGTTGGCGCTCGCCGGGATCGTCGTCACCGAGATCAGCACGCCGATGAGTGCGCCCGACTTCGCCGTCGTCAGCGAGAGCATCCCGGCGACCCCGGCGAGGACGGCGACGAGCACCGAGAACGTGCTCGGATGGGAGATGAAGTAGGTCGCCGGGCGGCTCGTCGCCGCAACGGTGTCGGGCGCCGGTCCCGCCCAGCGGAGGATCGCGGTCATCGTCGCGGCGGCAGCGATCCCGAGGGGAAAGCCGACCGCGAGCGCCGTCGCCGACCTCCGCGCCAGCTTCCTCCGCCGCTGGACGAGCGCGACGCAGAGGCCTGCCAGCGGCCCGAACTCGGGCCCCACCACCATCGCGCCGATGATCAGGATCTGCGAGTCGGTGAGGATGCCGACGGCGGCGATCAACGTTGCAAGCACCATGAAGGCGAGGAAGCTGCCGGAGAGCTCCGCGCTCTCCGACGTCCGCTGCTCGACCTGCTCCCAGACGACGGCGTCGGCAGCCGCCCCCGGCGCCGCCCGCTCTGCGCGGTCCGCCGCGGCCGAGAGCTCCATGTCCACCTCCTCGAGCGCGATCGACCCTTCGCGCTCGAGCCCGAGCGCGCGAAGCCGCGCGATGACGATGCTCGTCTCCTCCCGCGCGACGTCGGCGAGGATCACGTCGCCCGGCGGCTTGCGCGAGCAGTTCGGGAGGTGGATCAGGTTGACGACGGCGTCCGAGCGCTCGAGAACGTCGAGCGCCTGCGGGGCCAGCTTGCTCGGGGAGACGATGCGTAAGTGATTCATTAGCCGCGTATGGTCGAGGAGCGCCAGACGTTGCGCCAGGGGATCCGTTCGCTTCCCCGGCCGGTCTGGATCCTCTGCGCGGGATCCTTCGTCAACCGCTTCGGCAGCTTCGTCGCGGTCTTCCTCGTGCTCTACCTCCGGGACAAGGGCTACTCCATCCCCGAGTCGGGGTTCGTGGTCAGCCTCTACGGGGCCGGAAACGTGCTCGCGGCGGCCGTCGGAGGCCTGCTCGCCGACCGGCTCGGCCGGCGGAACGCGATCGCGCTCTCGATGTTCAGCTCGGCGGCGACGCTCCTCGCCCTCTCGCAGGCCGAGGGAATCGTGCCCATCGGGGTGCTCACGTTCCTCGCGGGCCTGACGGGCGAGATGT
>DASTCG010000078.1:0-11371 GCA_035711385.1 Gaiellaceae bacterium | reverse complement strand
CAGCACGACGGACTGGTCGTCTCCTCCTACGATCAGCGCGAAGATCTGATTCGCTGCGAATACGCGTGGACGGACGGGAAGGTCGTCGATGCCGCCTCGTTTCCGGCGCTGCCACTGAACCGGGAAGGGGGTGGCATGCAGAGCCGCGTGATCGTCAGCGGCGAACCGCTCCTCTTCAACGACGTGCCGGAACGCGTCACGAAGGTCGACGGCGTCTACTACAACGTGGGGTCGGAGGGGAAGCTCCGCAAAATCCCGGAGACCGGCCCAGCGAAGACCACCGCCGCGATGATGGTGCCCGTCAAGGACGAGGACGGGGTCGTCGGTGTCGTCCAGGTGATGACCGACACCGGTCAGTACACCGAGGATGACCTCGAGCTCTTCGGCGGCCTCGTCGCGCAGCTGGGTGCGGCCGTCAGGAACGCCCGGCTGCAGCAGGAACGGCGACGGCTCGAGGCCGCGGAGGCGGCGGCGCGAGCGGTCGCAGCCGAGCGGGAGCAGGCTGCGGAGGTGCTCGAGGCCGTCGGCGACGGCATCTTCCTCGTCGACAAGAGCGGGGTGATTCGATTCTGGAATCGGGCCGCTGCGCTCGTGACGGCCTTGGGTGCAGAAGACGTCCTCGGGCGGGCACCGGCCGACGTCATTCCGGGTTGGGAGTCCCTTGCCGCCGGCATTTCCGTCGCCGAGGAGGGTGCGATGGCGAGACCCGTGACCCTTCCGGTCGAGATCGGCGGACACGATCACTGGCTCTCGTTCGTGGCAGTTCGGAGCGGCGAAGGGATCGTCTATGCGTTCCGCGACGTGACGAGCGAGCGACTGCTCGAGGAGGAGAAGAGCGACTTCGTTGCCACCATCTCGCACGAGCTGCGCACGCCGATGACGGCGGTCTACGGAGCTGCGCAGACCCTCCTTCGCCGAGACATCGAGCTCAGCGGTGAACGGAAGGAGACACTGCTGAAGATGATCGCCACACAGGCGGCCCGGTTGAGTCAGATCACCGAGGAGGTACTGCTGACGAGCCGCCTCGACCGCGGTGAGCTAAAGGTGGAGCGTGAGCCGGTCGACGTGGACAACGTCGTTCGCGCGGCGGTCCAGACGATGCGGTCGCAGCTCTCCGACTCGAGGACGATCGACGTCCAGATCGGCACGGACGTCGACACGGCGTCCGGTGATGCCCATCGCCTGCAACAGGTGCTCATCAACCTGCTGGACAACGCCACGAAGTACGGGAGCGATCCCGTGAAAGTCTCGGCCGAGAGCGAGAACGGCGTGGTCCGGATCGTCGTCGCCGACGCCGGAGCGGGAATCGGCGCCGGTGATCGAGAGCGGATCTTCGAGAAGTTCTACCGTGCGGATCCACAGCTGACCCAGGCCCCCGGGGGAACCGGCCTCGGTCTCTACATCTCGCGAGAGCTTGCTCAGCGGATGGGCGGACGCCTGGAACTCGTGTCCAAGCCCGGCGAGGGAGCAACCTTCGCCGTCGAGCTGATGCAGTCGATGAGAATCGACTGAGAAGGCGTGCGCACCAGGCCTCGGGGGGTGACCTCGAGCGCGTTCACGGCCCTGCGGGAAACCACGGTTGCCTCTCGTTCCCCCGACGTGGTAGCACCGTTTTGCGTAGGTTTGGCACAGTTCCAACAAAGGAGGGCGTGTGAAAGCGCTAACACGCAGGGGGGTCGCAGCCATCGTCGCGCTCACCTTGGTAGGACTTGCAGCCGCCGGAGCATCGGCGCGCGTGCAGGCTCCCGCCAAGGGAACGCAGAGCATTCAGGTTTGCGCACTGCTCCCTGACACCAAGTCGTCGGTCCGCTACGAGCTCTTCGACCGGCCGTATCTGGCAAAGGCCTTCAAGGCCGCAGGGGTCTCGTACTCGATCGTCAACGCACAGGGCGACCAGCAGCGGCAGCGCTCGCAGGCCGATCAGTGCCTGACGAACGGGGCGAAGGTCATCCTCGTCGACGCGCTCAACTCGGGCGTCGGCGCGGCGATCGAGAACCTTGCCGCAGCGCGTGGCGTGAAGACGATCGACTACGACCGCCTGGTGTTGAAGGGCAAGGCGTCGTACTACGTGTCGTTCAACAACGTCGACGTCGGCAAGCTCCAGGGCAGGGGCGTGGTCTCTGGCCTCAAGGCCAAGGGCACGTACAGCAAGAAGCCCGTCGTCGCCGAGCTCAACGGCGCGCCGACGGACAACAACGCGAAGCTGTTCAAGCAGGGCTACGACTCGATCCTCAAGCCCCTGTACAAGAGCGGCACGTTCAAGAAGGGCCCGGATCAGTCGGTGCCCGACTGGGACAACCAGAAGGCCCGCACGATCTTCGACCAGATGCTCGTGCGGACTAGCAACAAGATCAACGCGGTGGCAGCAGCGAACGACGGCCTCGCCGGCGCAGTGGTCGCCGCGCTCCAGGCCCGCAGGCTGAAGCCGATCCCGCTCAGCGGGCAGGATGCGACGCCTCAGGGCGTGCAGAACATCCTGGCCGGCTGGCAGACCATGACCGTCTACAAGTCGGTCAAGAAGGAGGCTGCAAAGGCTGCGGAGATCGCAATCGCGCTGATCAAGGGACGGCCCGTGAAGACGAACGCGAAGATCAACAACGGGTCGCGCATGGTCCCTTCGTACTTCCTCACGCCGGTGACGATCACCAAGAAGAACTACACGCTCCTCTTCAAGGACGGGTTCCTGAAGCGGAGCCAGGTGTGCGTCGGCAAGTACAAGAAGTACTGCAAATAGGAACCCCATCGTTCGGAGGCGCCCCTCGGGGCGCCTCCGTCCGTGGTAGAAACACCGCGTGAGCGAAGCAGCTCCGACCGTCGAGGACGCATCTCCGACTCTCGAGCTCCGCGGGATCTCCAAATCCTTCGGGCAGGTTCAGGCGCTGGAGGACGTCGACTTCGAGGTTCGGGACGGCGAGGTCATGGCGCTGGTCGGCGACAACGGCGCCGGCAAGTCGACGCTGATCAAGTGCGTCGCCGGGATCTACTCGGTCGACAGCGGCGACGTGCTCTTCGAGGGCGATGTGGTCCACATCCACGGGCCGAAGGACGCCGCCAGGCTCGGCATCGAGGTCGTCTACCAGGACCTGGCGCTCTGCGACAACCTCGACGTCGTCCAGAACATGTACCTCGGCCGCGAGGCGCACGACCTGATCCAGCGGCTCAACGAGCCGGAGATGGAGCGGCGCACGGCGGAGACGCTGGGCTCCCTGGCCGTGACGACGATCCGCTCGACCCGGCAGCTGGTCGCGAGCCTCTCCGGCGGACAGCGCCAGTCGGTGGCCGTCGCCCGCGCCGTGATGTGGAACTCGCGAGTCGTGATTCTCGACGAGCCGACGGCCGCGCTCGGCGTCGCCCAGACGCGGCAGGTGCTCGACCTCGTGAAGCGGCTGGCGGAGCAGGGCCTGGCTGTCGTGCTCATCTCCCACAACCTCCATGACATCTTCGAGGTGGCGGATCGGATCACCGTGCTGCGGCTCGGAAAGCACGTCGGCGTGTACGAGCGCAGCAAGACGTCGCAGCAGGAGATCGTGCAGGCGATCACGGCAGGGGTGCCCACCAAGGTCGCCGGCGTCGCGGACGAGGAGCCGGCCCCCGCGTGAGCGAGGCGGCGCACACCGAGGCGCGCCCCAAGGCCGTCGTCGAGCCGCCCGAGACCATCGGCGACGTCGTCCGCGGGTACTGGGAGCGCCTGAAGGCCGGGGAGGTCGGCGTGCTGCCGGTGGCGCTCGGGCTCGTTGTCATCGCCCTGTTCTTCAACTCGAAGAACTCGAACTACATCAGCGCCGTCAACTTCAACAACGTCGTGATCCAGATGGCCGGCGTCGCGATCATCGCCATGGGCGTCGTCTTCGTCCTGCTGATAGGCGAGATCGACCTCTCCATCGGCTACGTCGCAGGGATCGGCGGCGTCACGGTCGCGCTGCTCCAGCAGCCGGATACCACCCACAAGCTCGGGCCGTTCACGATCCACCAGGTCGGCGGCCTGCTCGCGATCATCATCGCAATCGCGGTGGGCGCGGCGATCGGCGCGTTCCAGGGCTCGTTCGTCGCCCTGATCGGCGTGCCGTCCTTCGTCGTCACCCTCGCCGGCCTGCTGGCGTGGCAGGGAGTCGTCCAGAGGGCGATCGGCGACCAGGGCGTCATCACGATTCAGAGCACGATCGTGAACGACACGGCGAACTACCTCCTGCCGGAGCGTTGGGGCTGGGGGCTCGCGATCGCCGCTGCGGTCCTCTACGCGCTGAGTGTCGTCCTCGGCGTCATCGGTCGCCGTCGTACGGGCCTGCCCAGTCGCAATCCTGTTGTGCTGGTTCTCAGGGTCGTCGTGGTTGCGGCCCTGTGCCTGTTCGTCGCCAAGGTCTGCAACGACGCGGGCGGCGTGCCGTTGCCGGGAGTCCTCGTCGCGGCGCTGCTGATCTTCTGGACCTTCATCGCAGAGCGTACGATCTTCGGGCGGCACGTCTACGCGGTCGGCGGCAACGCCGAGGCCGCCCGCCGTTCCGGGATCAGCGTCCCGCGGATCCGGATCGTGGTCTTCATGATCTCGAGCGCAATGGCCGCCTTCGGCGGCGTGATCTTCGCCGCCCGCCTGACGTCCGTCGACCTCAACGCGGGCGGCGGCACCATCTTGCTCGATGCGATCTCGGCGGCCGTGATCGGCGGCACGAGCCTCTTCGGTGGCCGCGGCCACGTGCGGGACGCCGTGGTCGGGGCGCTCCTGATCGCCGCGATCGCGAACGGGATCGATCTCGTCGGCTACAGCTCCTCGACGCGGTACATCGTCACCGGCGTCATCCTCCTCGCCGCGGTCACGCTCGACACCGTCCTGCGCCGCCGCCAGGCGACCGTCGGCCGCTAGCGGCCACGTACTCCACTGGGGGGGTCTGCGCCCTCGGGCTCGGCGTCTTACAGTGGCCGGATGACGCTGTACGGCGAGGAGCAGTCGCGCTTCGCCCGCTATCTCGAGCATCGCGAGCGTACGCGGCCCGACCTCCGAGCACGGGAGCTGCGGCGGGCGCTGCTCGCCGGTCTGAGCGGCCGGGTGATCGAGGTCGGCTCGGGTGACGGCCGCTCTTTCGAGCACTACCCGGCGGGGGTGACGAGCCTCCTCGCGGTCGAGCCAGACCCGACGGCGCGGGCAGGGTCGGCCGACCTCGTCGCTGCGGCGGCGATTCCGATCGAGATCGTTGCCGGCGACGCCGAAGCCCTGCCGGCGGGGGACGAGTCGTTCGACGCAGCCGTCGTGATGGGGCTGCTCTGCAGCGTCCCGGAACAGGCGGCCGCGCTCCGGGAGATCCGCCGTGTGCTCAAGCCACGAGGAGAGCTTCGCTTCTGGGAGCACGTCCGCTCCGAAAACCGCCTCTTCCGAGGTGTCCAGCATGCGATCGACTCGATCTTCTGGACGCGCTCCCTTGGGGGCTGCAGAACGACAAGGGATACCGAGGCGGCGATCCGCGCAGCGGGGTTCGAGCCGGAGACGGTGGACCACGGGTTCCACTCGTCCTCCGTGCTGACGATCACCTCGGCGCCCTATATCCACGGCGTCGCCCGCCGCTAGCTCTGCCATGCTTCGACGGCACGGTTCTCACAGCGCAGAGGGGGGAAACCAGATGTTGAGATCCACGATCGCCGCCGTCTCGGTCGTCGTCCTCGGCCTCGCGGTCTTCACGGGAGTCGCCATGGGCAAGAAGCCGGGCAAGAAGCCCGGTCGCACGGCCTCGTGCCTCGGGATGACCGCGACCATCGTCGGTACCCAGGGCCCCGACGTGATCAACGGCACCGCCGGCGCCGACGTCATCGCCGCCAGAGCGGGGAGGGACGAGATCGCGGGCCTCGGCGGGGACGACGTCATCTGCGGGGGCCAGGGAAGGGACACGATCCAGGGCGGTGACGGCACCGACAAGCTCGCCGGCCAGCAGGGCAACGATCTCATGGACGGCGGCGTCCTCGGCTGCTGCGGTCCGGGAAACACGGGCGACGACGAGCTCTTCGGAGGACAAGGGCGAGACGTTCTCCACGCGAGCGACTTCGGCAACAACACGCTCCACGGCGGGCAGGGCGCCGACGAGCTCCACGGCTGGCAGGGGAACGACACGCTCGAGGGCGGCAACGGCCGCGACGTCCTCGAGTCGTTCATCGGGAACGACACGCTCCGCGGTGGGAACGGGCGCGACCGCCTCGACGGCGGGGCCGGAACGGACACGCTGGACGGCGGTCGCGGCTTCGACAGCTGCGCGGGCGGCGAGTCGAACACGCGCTGCGAGTCCTAGTCGATGCGCGCGGGCCGGGTCGTGACAGCGGCCCGGCCCGCGGCGCTCCGGGAGGCGAGCTCCTCGTCGATCGCCTGGGCGAGGGCCTCGAGCGCGGCCGCGACCTCGTCCTGCGGCAGCGCGACGCGGCGCTCCGCGCCTCGCAGCGTCTCTGCGAAGCCGGGGATCACGTTGCGCCAGTGACGTCGCGCCGACTCCGAGAGCTCGAGAATGGTCGAGCGCCCGTCGTCGGGGTTCGGCCTCCGAACGACGACGCCGCGGGCCTCCAGCGACTTGAGCCTGTAGGTCAGCGTGCTGCCGCCGACGCCGAGCCGGCCGGCCAGCTCGCTGGGCGTCATCGGCCCCTCCCGGTCGAGCACGTTGTACAGCGGCGCGTCCTCGCCGCGGATGCCGGATCCCTCGAGCGCGAGAGACACGAGCCGTCCGGACCGCTGGAAGGTCGTTCCCCAGCGCGGGCCGGTGGCGCTACGGCGTGCGCCTCCGGAAGCGCGACCACGTCGTCGGCACCGTCGCGGTGCGCGGGCGAGCCCCGGCTCTCAGGATGCCGTTCGGCATCGTCGAGGAGGCGCGCGGGACCCTTCTCGTCGCTGATTTCTCTCAGAGCGCCGTCCTCCGCCTGCACCCGGCGACCGGAGAAGGCCGCATCCTCGCCCGGGTCGACGCACCTCGCGACCTGCGTGCCTCGCCCGACGGCAACCTGCTCGTCTCGTCCGGCTCGCGCGTGGTCGAGCTCGATGCGGCGACGGGGCTGACGCGGGTGCGTGCCCGCGCCGCTGGCGCGCTCGAAGGCGTCGCTCCGGGGCCCGACGGCTCCGTGTATGCGGTGGAGGATCAGGTGAGGGTCGTCCGGCTCGGCGCGGACGGTTCTCGCTCCGTCCTGGCGAACGGGCTGAACGGCGTGCACGGCATCCTTCCGACCGCGGACGGCCTCGTCCTCTGCGAGTCGTATGCCGGCAACGTCAGGGTGCTGACTCCCGACGGCGGTCTCCGCACGCTTGCGAGCGCTCTCGGCAACCCGTCGTATGCCGCACCGGGCCCGCACGGCGCCGTCTACGTCACGGAATTCTCGGCAAACCGCCTGTCGCTCGTCGACCGGTCGGGGCGCGTGCGGCAGGTTGCGCCGGTCGCCTCGCCGGGGCCGGTCGCGCTCGACCGCCGCAGCCGGCTTCTTGTCGGCTCGATCGACGGGCGGATCCGCCGCATCGACCCGGCCACCGGAAGGGCGACGCTCGTCTGGCCGCCGGCCCGCTAGCCGGTTGCGCGCCGCCGGGCGGCGAGCTCGGCGAGCGAGGTGCCGGCCAGGCTCTCGGCGGACAGCACGGCGGCACGGGAAGGCCTGACGGCACGAAGCGTCGCCGTTCGACGGCCGTCGCCGAGCACGGCGAGGTCGCCCAGCAGCGCCCCCGAGCCGACCTGCGCGATCACACGACCGTCGACCTCGACGTCGAACGTCCCTTCCAGCAGCAGGAACATGTCGCCGCCCGGCTCGCCCTGCTCGACGAGCGTGTCGCCGGGCCGCAGCCTCCGGCGTGCAAGCTTGCCACCGCTTCGCATCGCGATCCGGTCGAGCTCGCGGTTGACGTGGGCCTCGAGTGCGTCTTCGTCGCCCCACGGAGACTGGCCCGTCGACTGCAGCGCCCAGCCCTCGTAGTCGGTCGCGCCTCGCTCGTCCATGAGGACGCCGTCGGGCCCGTACACGGAGTGGCGCGGGAACGGAGAGGCCGCGGTCAGCCTCCCCTCGCTGTCGCCGTCCGCGCGAAGCACGAGCTCGAGCGTCGTCCACGCGGTCGCCGATCCCACGTGGAAGTACGGCTTCCCGGCGAGCGGCCGGGGAACAGGAAGACCCAGGCGGCCGCCGACCGTCTGCTGGAACCGCACCGCGCCGTTCTCGACCGACGGCTCGGGACGGATCACCGGGAGCTCGACAGCCGGGAAAGCGATCTGATCGGCTCCGAGATCGGGGCCCGAGCCGCCGACGAGGCTTCGTCCCTCGCGCCCGTAGTCGACGATCCGGCCCTCCTCGACCTCGATCCAGGCGCGGAGCTCGTTGACCTCCCGGAAGGCATCCGCCTCGCGCATCGCGTCGAGGTCGCCGAGCTTCCCTCCTGGAGCTTCGTCGTAGTGGGCGACGGCGAGGCCGAGCGGGAGGTGGGAAATCGAATCGAGCACGCTGAACGGCAGCCAGGTGATCGCCGTCACGACGGACTCGACACGCATCGCTACGCGGTTGCCGCCAGTTCGAGCGGAGCGCCGCGCACCTCGGACACGAGTGTTGCGAGCAGCTCCTCAAGCTGGCTCCGGATCTCGTCGTCGGTCAGCCCGCCGCTCTCGTCGAACCGGCTGGGCGCGTGGCCGACGGCGACCTCGCCCTCGACCACACGCGCGCCGATCGCCGCGAGCACCTTCCGGAGCTCAGCCTGCGACCAGACGGCGCCGAACGCTCCGGTGCTCGCACCGACGACCGCGACCGGCTTGTTGCGGAGCGCATTCGTCCTCAGCGGCCGCGAGACCCAGTCCAGCGCGTTCTTGAGCACACCGGGCACCGACGAGTTGTACTCCGGCGTTGCGAAGAGAACGGCGTCGGCGCCGGCGACCGCCTCCCGAAGGGCGGCGACGGGCGGCGGCGCCGGCTGAACGTCGTCGTCCTGGTCGTACGGCGGCACAGCCTTCAGCTCGTTCCACAGCTCGAGCTCGACTCCAAGCGGCAGCAGCTCTCCCGCCGCGCGGAGCAGGCTCGTGTTGTGCGAGCCTGCGCGGAGGCTGCCCGAGATGCCCAGGACCTTCAACGCGCTATGCCCTGACGAAGTAGAGCTCGGCGGCGATCGTGACTTCGTCTCCGACGGCGGGCTCGCCGGACGGCAGCGGCATGTTCCAGCTGACTCCGAAGTCGTGCCGGTTGACGGTCGCCGAGAGCTCGAGGCCGATCCGCTCCCTCCCGAAGCCGTCGACGAGTGTGTCCGTGATCCGTCCCGTGACCTCCACCGGCCGGGTCACGCCCTTGATCGTCAGCTCGCCGCGGGCCGACACGCGCCCGCCGTCGAGGTCGATGTCCACCGCTGCGAAGCGGAGCTCGGGGTGTCGCTCGGCGTCGAAGAAGTCGGGCGACTGGAGGTGGGCGGCGAGGTTCTCGTCCTTGACGTCGACGCTCTCGACCCTGGCGCTGCCGTTCAGGCTCGCGCGCTTGTCGGAAAGAGTGAGCTCGGCGTCGGCCTCCCGGAACTGGCCCTTGAAGGTTCCCACGAGATAGGGAACCTCGAAGCCGACCGAGGAGTGGACGGGATCGAGATGCCAGGTGCCGGTGACGGTCTCTGTGGTTGTCGTCATTGTGCTGTCTCCTTGAGTCCGGTATAGTTGAGGACGCAAGCAATAGTAGCGAGAGAAGATTGAGTAGTCAAGTATTGACCGAGCAACCAGTTACCCCGGCGCTGGACGCCTGGGTCGGCCTCCTCCGCGCTCACGCATCGATGACGCGCGCCTTCAACGCCGAGCTCCTGAGCCAGCACGGCCTGACTCTCAACGACTTCGAGGCCCTCCTCCATCTCTCCCGCGCCGAGCTCGGTCGCATGCGCCGCGTGGACCTCGCGGACGGGCTGCTCCTGACGGCGTCCGGCGTCACGCGCCTGCTGGACGGCCTCGAGTCGCACGGGCTCGTGGAGCGCGCTGCCTGCGCGAGCGACCGGCGCGTCGTCTACGCGGTGATCACGGACGAGGGCCGGCGGCGGCTGGCCGCTGCCTGGGAGTCGCACGTGGCGGCCGTGACCACCCTTTTCGCGGAGCGCCTGGGCGACGCCGGCGCGGCCCAGCTGGCAGAGCTGCTCGGCAAGCTGCCCGGCGCCGAGCCGGACGCGGACTGCTCGCCCGGCGGGTAGAACCGCTAGTGCTCTTCGGCGGCGTCCGCCTCGGCCTTCGTCCGATGGACAGTGCCGTCAGGGTGCTCGGGCGGCGCGTACGTCGTGACGACGCGTAGCGGCACGCTCCCTGTGTTCACGAAGTTGTGCAGCGTCCCGGCCCGGACGAAGGTGTAATCACCTTTGCCGACCGGGCTCGCCTGGCCCTCGAGGATCGCCTCTCCCTCGCCTTCGACGAAGAAGAGGATCTGGTCGCCTTCGTGTGTCTCCTCGCCGATCTCTTCGCCGGGCTGCAGCGTCATCACGACGAGCTGGGCGTGCTCGCCGGTCTCGAGCGTCCGCCGGAAATAGTCGTTCTCCGTCGCGATCTGCTCGAAGCTCGGCACGGGACGTAGCTTACGGGCCACGGTTTGCCTGCGCAGTTTCTTCCGGCAAGCTTCCGTGATGGACATCTCGTCCCTCGGGCTCTTCTGCGCCGCTGCGCTCGCCCTGGCCGTCGTCCCGGGCCCCGCGGTGCTCTACATCGTCGCCCAGAGCGTCGACCAGGGTCGGCTCGCCGGCCTCGTCTCGGCGCTCGGCATCGGCGTCGGTGGGCTCGTCCACGTGCTCGCGGCCTCGATCGGGCTCTCGTGGCTGGTCGCCTCCTCCGCCACGGCCTTCACGGTCGTCAAGTACGCCGGCGCCGTCTACCTCGTCGTCCTCGGCATTCGACGGCTCCTCACCCGCGAGACCGTCGAGACGGAGGTCGCCCGCGCGCCGCGGTCACATCGGCGCCTGTTCCGCGACGGGGTGATCGTGAACGTCCTCAACCCGAAGACCGCCCTCTTCTTCCTTGCCTTCCTGCCCCAGTTCGTGGACCCGGACTCGAGCACTGCGCCGCTCCAGATCATGGCGCTCGGGCTCATCTTCGTGGCCATCGCCCTGTCGTCCGACTCACTGTGGGCGCTCGCGGCCGGCACGGCGGGCGACTGGCTCAAGCGGAGCCGCTGGTACCTCGGCGTGAAGCGCTGGTTGACCGGCTCGGTCTTCGTCGCCCTCGGCCTCTCGGCGACGCGGGCGTCGGCCTAGCGCCAGAAAGGTTGGCTGCTCCTACCGCCAGTCGACGGCGACCACGTCGACCGGCTCCTCGAAGCCCTTGAACACCTCGGGTCGCGATTCCGAGACTCTGAATCCCGTCCCAGCGCCGTCGAGCGTCTCGCGACTCACGAGGATCTCGCCGGCGCCCGCGGCCGCGCCGATCCTCGCCGCGAGGTG
>DASTCG010000077.1:0-51074 GCA_035711385.1 Gaiellaceae bacterium | reverse complement strand
GGAGGCGCTGGCGCGCGCGGCGATCGTCCTTCTTCTCGCGCTCGAGCGCGGCCTTCTCGACCTCGAGCGTCATCACGCGACGCTCGAGCTGGTCGATCGGTGTCGGCGTCGACTCGATCTCCATCTTCAGCCGCGACGCCGCCTCGTCGACGAGGTCGATCGCCTTGTCCGGGAGCTGCCGGTCCGAGATGTAGCGGTCGGAGAGGACCGCGGCCGCGACGAGAGCCGCGTCCCGGATCCGCACGCCGTGGTGCGCCTCGTAGCGCTCCTTCAGCCCGCGCAGGATCGCGATCGTGTCCGAGACGGACGGCTCGCCGACGAAGACCGGCTGGAAGCGCCGCTCGAGCGCCGCGTCCTTCTCGATGTGCTTGCGGTACTCGTCGAGCGTCGTCGCGCCGATCGCGCGGAGCTCGCCGCGTGCGAGCATCGGCTTGAGCAGGTTCGCGGCATCCACTGCGCCCTCGGCCGCGCCCGCGCCGACGATCGTGTGCAGCTCGTCGATGAAGAGGACGATCTGGCCCTCGGAGCGCTGGATCTCGGTGAGCACGGCCTTCAGCCGCTCCTCGAACTCGCCGCGGTACTTCGAGCCGGCGAGCAGCGCGCCGATGTCGAGCGCCCAGACGCGTTTGCCCTTCAGCCCCTCGGGGACGTCGCCGGCGACGATCCGCTGGGCCAGGCCCTCGGCGATCGCGGTCTTGCCCACGCCGGGATCGCCGATCAGCACCGGGTTGTTCTTCGTCCGGCGCGAGAGCACCTGGATCACGCGGCGGATCTCCTCGTCGCGGCCGACGACCGGGTCGAGCTTCCCGGACTCGGCGAGCTCGGTCAGGTCGCGGCCGAACTTCTCGAGCGCCTGGTAGCTGCCCTCCGGATCCTGGCTCGTGACCCGCTGGCCGCCGCGCACCTGCTCCAGCTTCGCGAGGAGCTCGTCGCGCGGGACGAGGTCGAGCGCGAGCAGCAGGTGCTCGACGGAGACGTACTCGTCTTGCATCGATCGGGCTTCTTCCGAAGCGCGATCGAGTACCTCGGCGAACCCACGGGAGAGCGCGGGCTGCTGTTGCGACCCCTGAATCGCAGGCTTGCCTCGGAGCGTGGTTTCGGCTTCGGCACGGAGCGCCGGAGCCGAGTCGACGAGCTGCTGCGGCAGCTCCTGGTCGAGCAGGGCGAGGACCAGGTGCTCGGGGTAGATCTCGGGGTTGCCCATCCGGCGCGCGAGCTCCTGGGCGGCGCCGACGGCCTCCTGGCTCTTGAGCGTGAGCTTCGCGAAGTCCATTACGGGCGGCTCCTGACCGGCAGCGTCGGGTCCTCCCAGAGGACGAGCTCCCGCTTGTACTGCCGCTCGACGTCGCGCATGCGCTCGCGCAGCTCGCGCTCCATCCGGTCCATGCGGCGCTGCATGCGCGCGAGCTGGTCCTCGAGGCGCAGCACCATCTCGACGCCGGCGAGGTTCAGGCCGAGCTCGGTCGTCAGCTGCTGGATCAGGCGCAGGCGCTCGAGGTCGGACTCGGAGTAGAGCCGCGTGTTCCCTGAGGTCCGCTCGGGGCGGACGAGACCCTTCTGCTCGTATATCCGGAGCGTCTGCGGGTGCATGCCGACGAGGTCGGCGGCGACGCTGATCATGTAGCGGCCTCTGTCGCTCATCGGCCGACCTTCCTCAGCTCTTCGAAGAGCTCGCGCTGCCGCTTGTTCAGCTTCTTCGGAACCTCGAGCTTGAGCCGCGCGAGGACGTCGCCCTTCCCGCCCTTGAGCTTCGGTGCGCCCCGGCCGCGGATCCGCAGCAGCTTCCCGTGCTCGGCGCCGGCCGGGACCTTCAGCGAGACGGCACCCTCCGGGGTCGGGACCTCGACCTCGGTGCCGAGGGCGGCGTCGGCGAGCGACACCGGGACGTCGACCTCGAGGTCGCTTCCCCGCCGGCGGTAGATCGGCGATTCCGCGACCCGTGTCACGACGTGCAGGTCGCCGGCCGGCCCGCCCGCGGAGCCAGGCTCGCCCTTGCCCTTGAGCTTGATCCGGGTCCCGTCCTTGACACCCGCCGGGATCTTGACCATGTAGCGCTTCGTCCGGCGCTCCCGGCCCGAGCCGTGGCAGCGTGGGCAAGGATCCTCGATCACGGTTCCGTTCCCCCGGCAGCGCGGGCACGGCTGGGACAGCGCGAACAGCCCCTGGCTCTCGGAGGTCACGCCGCGGCCGCGGCACTCGGGACAGACCTTCGGCGAGGTGCCGGGCTTCGCGCCCGAGCCGCCGCACTCGCTGCAGGCGGTCTCGACCTCGACCGGAATCTTCGTCTCGACGCCCCGGAGCGAGTCCTCGAACGCGAGGTTGACCTGCGCCTCCACGTCGGCGCCGCGCACGGCCTGCGCGCGCTGCCGGCCGGCGCCCCGACCGAACATGCCTCCAAAGAGGTCGCCGAGATCGCCGAGGTCGCCGAGGTCGAAGTCGAACCCGCCGCCGCGCGGATCGAAGCCGCGGCGGCCGTCCGCCGAGCCGAGCCGGTCGTAGGTCTTCCGCTTCTCGGAATCCGAGAGCACGTCGTAGGCGGTCTGGATCTCCTTGAACCGCTCCTCGGCCGCCGCGTCTCCGGGGTTCCGGTCCGGATGGTTCTCGCGGGCGAGCTTGCGGTACGCCTTCTTGATCTCGTCGGCCGACGCGCCCTTGGAGACGCCGAGGACCGCGTAGAGGTCCTTAGCCGCCGTCGCCACGCTACGCGTCCTGGACCGGCGCCTTCGGCGCGGCAACCACCACTCTTGCCGGCCTCAGGACCCGATCCCCGAGCCGGTAGCCCTTCTGCAGCACCTCGATCACCGTGCCCTCGTCTTCGGACGACGGCTGGGTGAGCAGCGCCTCGTGCACATGCGGGTCGAACCGCCCGTCGGTCGGGACCTCCTCGAGCCCCTCCTTGCGGAGAACGTCCGCGAGCGACCGGGCCACGAGCGCGACTCCCTCCTCGAGCTTCGCCTCCTCGTGCGCCTCGGCCGCCTCGAGCGCCCGCTCGAGGTCGTCGAGCACCGGCAGGAGCTCCTTCGCGAGCCGCTCGTGGGCGCGCGCGACCAGGCTCTGCTGGTCGCGCGCCGTCCGCTTACGGTAGTTGTCGAACTCGGCCTGGACGCGCTGGAGCGTGTCCACGAGCTCGTTCCGCTCCTGCCGAAGCGCCTCGAGCTGGTCGGCCTCGGCGTCTGGCGCAGGGGGAACCTCCCGGTTCCCCCGGACCCCTTCCACGTGTCCGCTGTCGCGGGCGGGCTTCGCCTCCGGCTTGTCGGCCATTACGAGGTCTTCGCCTCCTCCTCGTCGATGACCTCGTAGTCGCCTTCCTCGACGACCTCGTCGTCGGAGGCGCCGCCGCCGTCGCCGCCGGAGGCCGACGACGCCTGCTGGGCCGTCGCCTGGGCGTAGACGGCCTCGGCGAGCTTCTGCGAGGCCTCCTGGAGCGCCTCGGTCTTCGCACGGATCTCACCGACGTCCTCGCTCTCGAGCACGCCGCGAAGCTCCATGATCCGACCCTCGATCGTCGAGGCGTCGGCCTCCTCGAGCTTGTCGCGGTGGTCCTTGAGCGTGCGCTCGGTCTGGTACGCGAGCGACTCGGCCATGTTCCGGGCGTCCGCCAGCTCGCGGAGCCTGTGCGCCTCCTCGGCGTGCGCCTCCGCGTCGCGGATCATCTGCTGGACCTCATCCTCCTTGAGGCCGGAGCCGCCCTCGATCCGGACCTGCTGCTCGTTGCCGGTGCCGAGGTCCTTGGCCGACACGTTGATGATGCCGTTCGCGTCGATGTCGAAGGCGACCTCGATCTGCGGCATCCCCCGCATCGCCGGCGGGATGCCGACGAGCTGGAACTTGCCGAGCGTCTTGTTGTAGAGCGCCATCTCCGACTCGCCTTGGAGGACGTGCACCTCCACCGAGGGCTGGTTGTCCTCGGCCGTCGTGAAGGTCTCGGCCTTGCGTGTCGGAATCGTCGTGTTGCGCTCGATCAGCCGCGTGAAGACGCCGCCCTTCGTCTCGATGCCGAGCGAGAGCGGGGTCACGTCCAGCAGCAGAATGTCCTTGACCTCGCCCTTGAGGACGCCGCCCTGGATGGCCGCGCCGACGGCGACGACCTCGTCCGGGTTCACGCCCTTGTGCGGGTCCTTGCCCGTCAGCTCCTTGACCTTCTCGACGACCGCCGGCATGCGGGTCATGCCGCCCACGAGGATCACGTCCTTGATGTCCTTCGCCTCGAGACCGGCGTCGGCGAGGGCCTGCTTCGTCGGGCCGACGGTCCGTTCGAGGAGGTCCGCGGTCAGCTCGTTCAGCTTCGCGCGCGTGAGCTGGAGGTCGAGGTGCTTCGGGCCCTCCTGCGTCGCGGTGATGAACGGGAGGTTGATCTGTGTCGTCATCGTGGACGACAGCTCGATCTTCGCCTTCTCCGCGGCCTCGTAGAGGCGCTGGAGCGCCATCTTGTCCGCCGCGAGGTCGATCCCCTGGTCCTTCTTGAACTCGGCGACCATCCAGTCGACGAGCGCCTTGTCGAAGTTGTCGCCGCCGAGATGGTTGTCACCGGCGGTCGACTTGACCTGGAAGAAGCCCTCCGCGAGCTCGAGCACGGAGACGTCGAACGTCCCGCCGCCGAGGTCGAAGACGAGAACGGTCTCCTCCTCTTCCTTCTCGAGCCCGTAGGCGAGCGCGGCCGCCGTCGGCTCGTTGATGATCCGGAGGACGTTGAGGCCGGCGATCTTGCCGGCGTCCTTCGTCGCCTCGCGCTGCGCGTTGTTGAAGTAGGCCGGGACGGTGACCACGGCGTCCGTGACCGTCTCGCCGAGATACGCCTCGGCGTCGGCCTTCAGCTTCTGGAGGATCATCGCGGAGATCTCCGGCGGCGGGTACTCCTTGCCGCCGGCCTTCACGCGAACGTCGCCGTTCTGGCCCTTGACGACCTCGTACGGGACGATGGTCATCTCCTCCGAGACCTCGTCGTGCTTGCGCCCCATGAAGCGCTTGATCGAGAAGATCGTGTTCTGCGGGTTCGTGACCTGCTGGCGCTTGGCCGGCGGGCCGACGAGGCGCTCGCCGTCGCCCGTGAACGCGACGACGGACGGCGTCGTGCGACCGCCCTCGGCGTTCGGGATGACGGTCGGCTCGCCGCCCTCCAGGACCGCCATGCATGAGTTGGTCGTGCCAAGATCGATGCCGATCGTCTTTGCCATTGCGTCAGTCCCTCCGTGGGATTACGTGCTTCCAGATGAAGAAATCTGAGCGGGATAGTAGCAGGTTTCTCGTGCGCTATCCTCCGCTCCCGCCCGTGGCCGATCTCCGCGTCCAGGACTACGCACGACTGCTCGTCGAGCGCTCGATCGACGTCCAGCCCGGTTGGCAGGTGATGGTCCTCTCGCAGCCGGCGGCGCGGCCGCTGCTCGAGGAGGTCGTCCGCCTGATCGGCCGGCGCGGGGCCTACCCCGTCGTCCGCTTCAGCTATGCGTTGGAGCAGCTCCCGTTCGTCTGGACCTGGGGCCAGGAGGCGCCGCTCGACACCGTCGCGAAGGTCGCGCCCGTCGACCAGCACGTCTGGGACAACGTCGACGCCTGGATGCTGCTCGGCGCGCCCGAGAACCCGCGGGCAGGCGCGGACGTGCCAACCGAGAAGCGAGAGGCGATCAACAAGGCGCACGCCAAGTTCCTCCAGCGCCGCCTGCGGATGGAGATCCCGTGGGTGACCTGCCGGTTCCCCTGCCCCGCCCTCGCGCAGGAAGCCGGGATGACGAACGAGGCCTTCGAGGAGTTCCTCTACGGCGCGGTGCTCCTCGACTGGGACGCCGAGGGCGAGAAGATGAAGCGGATCAAGGATCGCTTCGACCGCGCCGATGAGGTCAGGATCGTGGGCGCCGAGACCGACCTCCGCTTCAGCCTGGTCGGCCGCGAGGGCGAGGTCGACGACGGCCACGCGAACATGCCCGGCGGCGAGGTCTTCTACAGCCCGGTCGAGGACTCGACCGCGGGCGTCGTCAGCTTCCTCGAATACCCGGCGTACCAGGAGCCGGACCTCGTGGAGGGCGTCCGGATGCGCTACGAGAGCGGCAAGGTGGTCGAGGCCTCGGCCACGGCCAACGAGGAGGCGTTGCTCGCGAAGCTCGACCGGGACGAGGGCGCGCGGATCCTCGGTGAGTACGGGATCGGGTGCAACCCCGGAATCCAGCGCTACATGAAGAACACGCTGTTCGACGAGAAGATGTACGGGACGATCCACCTCGCGGTCGGCGCCGGCTTGCCCACCATCGGCGGCAAGAACATCAGCGCCGTGCACTGGGACATGGTCAAGGACCTGCGAAACGGCGGGCGCATCGAGTGCGACGGCGAGGTCGTGCAGCAGAACGGTGAGTGGACCTTCTGACCTCGTAGAGCTCGTCGAGCACGATCCGTCGTGGGCCGCGCTCTTCGACCAGGAGCGCGCAGTCCTCGCCGGGGTCTTCGACGGGCAGGCGGTCGGGATCGAGCACATCGGCTCGACGTCGGTGCCGGAGCTTTGCGCCAAGCCGATCGTGGACGTGCTCGTCGGTCTGCGCGAGCTCGAGCTCTCCGACGAGCAGTTCGCGGCGATGGAGGCGCTCGGGTACGAGTACCTCGGCGAGTATGGCCGTCCCGGCCGGCTCTTCTTCCGGAAGCACCCTCGAACCCATCACGTCCACGTCGTCGCGTACGGCGGCGAGCACTGGGAGCGCCAGCTCACCTTCCGGGACGCGTTGCGGGAGGATGCCGAGGAGCGCCGGCGGTATGACGCCTTCAAGCGAAGGCTGGCCGCGGAGGGCCACTCGCGCGACGCCTACACGGAGCTGAAGACACCCTTCATCAGGGAAGTGGAGGCGCGGGCTCGGGCGCGGGGCGTCGGACCAAGCGTCTGAGGGTCGCCGCCGCAGCGGGCTCCGCGATCAGGATCCCGAGGAAGATCACGGCGCAGCCGGCCAGGCCGACGGGGCCGAGGCGGTCGCCGGCGAGCAGGTAGCCGAAGAGCCCCGCGAACACCGTCTCGAGGGAGAAGATCACGGCGATCCGCGTGGCGCTGACGCGCCGCTGCGCCCAGATCTGGACGAGCAGCGCGAACGCGACGGCGAAGACCCCGGTGACGAGCAGTGCCGCCCAGACCGTCCCCCCGCTCGGAACCGAGAGATCCCCGGCGGCGACGGCGACGGCGAGGAAGACGGCTGCGGCGCTCGCGACCTCGACCCAGGTCAGGGCGAAGACGTCGAAGCGGTTCGCATAGCGCTCGACCATGACGATCTGGAACGCCTGGGCGACGGCGCTCAAGAGGACGAGCAGGTCTCCGGTCGACGACCCTGAGGGAACGCCCGAGAGGAGCGCGAGCCCGACGAGGGCAAGCGCCACGGCGAGCCAGAGCTCTCTCGGAATCGGCGTCCGGAAGAGCGCGAGGGCGATCAGGGGTGTGAAGAGCACGTAGAGGCCGGTGATGAAGCCGGTGCTGGTGACCGTCGTGCGCTCGAGGCCGGCGGTCTGGAGACCGATGCCGAGCGCGATCAGGGCGCCGAGGACGCTGCCCGCGACGATTCCGTCCCGTCCGAGCCCCCGGATCCGCAGCAGAGCGACCGGCGCGAGCGATGCCGTGGCGATCAGGTAGCGGACGGCGAGGAACGCGAGCAGCGGATAGAGCGCAATCGCGTCCTTGACCTGGACGAACGTGATCCCCCAGACCGCCGTGACCAGGATCAGGGCGGCGGTCGCCACGCAGCTCATCCTAGGGCCCGGCGAGGCCAAGTAACACTCTGTTACAAGCTCGGGAGACGGCGAGCGCGGTGGCGAGCGGCCCTCGCCGGCCCGGGTCGGTGCCGTCCGGACCTCCCCCTTCTCGACGAGCCACCCTGAGACCAAGGGCTAGGCTCTGGCGTATGACGTCGCTCACCGACGGCTGGGGGCGGGAGATCAAGAGCGTGCGCGTGTCCGTCACGGACAAGTGCAACTTCCGGTGCCGGTACTGCATGCCGGCCGAGGGCCTCGAGTGGCTGGGCCGCGACGAGCTCCTCACCTTCGAGGAGACCGCCCGCGTCGTCCGGATCCTCGCCTCGATGGGCGTCGAGGAGGTGCGGCTGACGGGCGGCGAGCCGCTCGTCCGCCGAGACCTGCCGGTGCTCGTGTCGCTCCTCTCGGAGATCCCGGGCGTGACGGATCTCTCGCTGACGACGAACGGCGTCCTGCTCGACCGGTTCGCCGGCCCGCTCGTCGACGCCGGCCTCCGGCGGCTCAATGTGTCGCTCGACTCGCTCTCGCACGTTCGGTTCGCGGAGATCACGAGGCGCGACGCGCTCGACCGCGTGCTCGCCGGGCTCGAGGCTGCGGAGGCCTACTCGGAGCTGCGGCCGATCAAGGTGAACTGCGTGGCCATCCGGGGCTTTACCGAGGAGGAGGTTCCGGCGCTCGCCGAGCTCGCGCGCCGAAAGCCGTACGTCGTCCGCTTCATCGAGTTCATGCCGCTCGACGCCGAGGAGCGCTGGGCCGGAGACGACGTCCTCACCGGAGCGGAGATCCGGGCTCTGATCGAGGAGCACTGGCCGCTCGAGGAGCTTCCGGCGAAGGCCTCGTCCACCGCTCGGCGCTTCCGGTTCGCCGACGGCGCCGGCGAGGTCGGCTTCGTGAGCCCGGTGTCCGAGCCGTTCTGCTCCACGTGCGACCGGATCCGTCTGACCGCGGACGGCCAGCTTCGGACTTGCCTCTTCTCGCGCCGCGAGTGGGATCTGAAGGCGCCGCTTCGCGACGGGGCGAGCGACGACGAGCTCGCCGATCTCGTCCGCTGGGCGGTGCGCCACAAGGAGCTCAAGCACCGGATCGGCGACGCGGGGTTCGTGCGCGCCTCGCGCTCGATGTCCCAGATCGGCGGCTAGTGCCCCTTCAGGTAATGCTGCCCCGTTTCTGGGTCGCGAGCACCAAGCCAGAGCGCGCACTCCGACGAGACAAGGCTCGGCAGCCTTGGCTGAGGAGGAGGGTCGGCTCTGGCGCCGCGTGATCGCGGGTCAGAAGCCGGCGTGTATTGCCTGAAGGGGCACTAGCCCTAGCGGACACCGAGGCGAACGCGGTAGCCGAGCACGGCTCGCGCGCGCTGCTCGCCCAGCACCCGCCGGGTCGTCTCCTCGAGCATGGTCAGCCCGAGCTCGTCGGCGGAGACTCCGAGCGCGAGGAGCTCCGGGACGAGCCCGAGGCTCCGGGCGAAGCCGATGAGCTCGTCCGCATCCGTCTCGAGCTCGTCGTGCACGACGAACTCGCGGGAGAACAGGAAGAGACCGGAGTCGCGAATCGCGTCCAGGTGGGTCGCCTTCGGCGCCCGCGTCCACCCGGCGTCGACCTGATGCTCGTCCCGGTAGCGGGCGCGTTGCCGGCGATGCTCGACGAAGGCCGCGTCCACCTCCGGATGGACGAGCGCCGGGAAGTCGTAGTCGTAGGCGGCGAAGAGACCGCCCGGCCGGAGGATGCGGGCCGATTCCGCGAGGACCGGCTCGCGATCCATCCAGTGGAACGACTGGGAGCAGGTGACGAGGTCCACGGATCCGTCGCCGAGGCCGGTGTCGCCCGCGTACGCGTCCAGGTAGCGGACGTTCGGGTGGAGCGTCTCGCGCTCGGCAACCTTCCGCATCTCCGGGTTCGGCTCGACGCCGACGACCTCGTTCGCCCGGTCGGCCCACGCCCTCGCCGAGAGCCCGGTCCCGCTCCCGAGGTCGACGACACAGTGGAGAGGCCCGCCACCCGCATAGCGAGTGAGGGCATCGAGCAGCACCGCGGGCGGACTCGGGCGATACGTGTCGTAGTGATCGGCGAAGCCTTCCCGCAGGTAGCCGCTCTGCCGAATCGCCTGCTCTGAGAACTCCGTCATGCCCAAACGTGCCTCGCAGCCTCCGCCCGCCACAGTAAACTTCACCGTTTGACCGGCGCCGCCGCAGCCGTCAGCCGCCAGCTCCCCCGCGGGTGGCTGGATCTCTTCCGCCAGATCCTCATCTGGTTCGGCTTCGTGCTGGCCTATCAGGTCGCGCGCGGGCTCGCCGACCGGAGCGACGCGGCCGCCTTCCACAACGCACGCGGGATCATCGACTTCGAGCGCCGCGCGACCGGCCTCTGGGAGATCTCGCTCCAGAGCTGGGCCCAGTCGTCGCACTCCCTCGCCGTCACGATGCAGTGGACCTACTGGCTCTCCCAGTTCGCCGTCGTGGGGCTCGCGCTGCTCTGGGTCTACCTGCGCCGCCACGAGTCCTTCACGCGGTTCCGCAACGTGCTGATGCTCGCGAACGTCATCGGGCTCTTCGGCTACGTGCTTCTCCCCACCGCCCCGCCTCGGATGTTCCCGGAGTTCGGCTTCGCCGACACGCTCGCGTCGCTCGGCGCCCCGAACCACGGCTCCAGCGTCATCCAGCTCGCGGCCAACCCGTACGCGGCGATGCCGAGCCTCCACTCGGCCGACGCGCTCATCGTCGGGATCGTGCTGGCGTCGCTCGTGCGGTCGTGGTTCCTCAAGGCGATCTGGCTGGCCTGGCCGGTCTGGGTCTGGATCTCGGTCATGGCGACCGGCAACCACTTCTGGCTCGACATCGCAGCCGGCATCCTGGTGGCGGGGATCGCCGCTCCGATCGTGTACTGGCGCGAGACCTGGCGCTTCCTCTCGCCCGCCTTCCGCGTCGGCTTCTAGTGACCCGCGAGACAGGCCTCCTCCGGGTCAAGGAGGGGTACACCGCGGGCGTCAGGCGCCTGGCCTCGCGCTCGATGCGGGGGCTGGCGCGCACCCGGGTCACGCCCGACGCGCTGACGGCCCTCGGGCTGACGACCTGCGGGCTCGCCGCGGTCGCCGTCTACTTCGAGTACCGAAACGAGATCCTCTGGTTCTGGACCGGGGCGATCCTCTTCTGGGCCGGGTCGCTCATGGACGTCCTCGACGGCGCGCTCGCGCGTCAGAGCGGACGCGGGACGCCGTTCGGCGCCTTCCTCGACTCGACGACCGACCGGGTCGGCGAGGCGCTGATGCTGCTCGCGATCGGTCTCGTCTTCTCGCGGGAGGGGAACGAGATCGCGCTCGCGGCGGCGTTCCTCGCCATGACGGGCTCGTTCCTCGTCAGCTACACGCGGGCACGCGCCGAGGCACTGGGGCTGAAAGGCGACGTGGGGATCGGAAGCCGTGCGGAGCGCGTCGTCGTCATCGTCTCCGGCCTCTTCCTCGCCCCGTGGGGCCTGCTCTCCTGGGCCGTGTACCTGCTGACGGTCACGGCCTGGATCACGGTCGTCCAGCGGATCCTTCACGTTCGCCGGTCGCTGAAGGCCGAGTGACGCTATCCTGCTAGCACTTGAGTGCTAGCAGGAAGGACGTACTCGTCCGGATGCCGGACGAGCTGAAGCGCCGGCTGGCGCGTGAAGTCGCCGAGCGAGGCAGCAACCTGAACGACGTCGCCGTCGGGATCCTCGCGTCGCGCTTCGCCGTCCCCTTCGAGCCCAGCAGGCGCAAGGGGGCGCCGCCGAAGGAGGCGGGCGACGTCCTCCTCCGCATGCCCGGGGAGCTCAGGGACCTGCTCCGGCAGCGCGCGGCGGATCGCGGCCGGAACACGAACGACTTCATCAACGAGATCCTGGCCGAGGGACTTTTCGCTTCGGCCGGAGGGAGGAGCACGCGACCAATGGCAACGACGAACGGCAAGGTCCCGCGCAGCGAGGACACGGTGCGCGTGGCGATCATCGGCGTGGGCAACTGCGCCAACTCGCTCGTCCAGGGCGTCGAGTACTACAAGGACGCGCCGGCGGACGAGTCCGTCCCCGGCCTCATGCACGTCGATCTCGGGGGCTACCACATCCGAGACATCGAGTTCACGGCCGCGTTCGACGTCACGACGGACAAGGTCGGCAAGGATCTCGCCGAGGCGATCTGGGCGCATCCGAACGACACGTACAAGTTCGCGGACGTGCCGAAGACGGGCGTCACCGTCGCGCGGGGGATGACCCACGACGGGATCGGCAAGTACCTCTCGGAGGTCGTCGAGAAGGCGCCCGGCGACACGGCCGACGTCGTCCGGATCCTCCAGGAGACCGGCACCGACGTCGTCGTCAACTACCTCCCCGTCGGGTCGGAGGAGGCGACGAAGTGGTACGCGGAGCAGATCCTCAAGGCCGGCTGCGCGATGGTGAACTGCATCCCCGTCTTCATCGCCAAGGGCGGCTACTTCCGCAAGCGGTTCGAGGACCACGGCCTCCCGATCATCGGCGACGACATCAAGTCCCAGGTCGGCGCGACGATCACGCACCGCGCGCTGACGCAGATCTTCCGGGACCGCGGCGTCAGGCTCGACCGGACTGCGCAGCTGAACGTCGGCGGCAACTCGGACTTCCTCAACATGCTCGAGCGCGAGCGCCTCGAGTCCAAGAAGATCTCCAAGACGAACGCGGTCACCTCGGTCCTCGACTACGACCTGGGCGAGAAGAACGTCCACGTCGGGCCGTCGGACTACGTCCCCTGGCTCACCGATCGCAAGTGGGCCTACATCCGGATGGAGGGCTCGAGCTTCGGCGACGTCCCGCTCAACGTCGAGCTCAAGCTCGAGGTCTGGGACTCGCCCAACTCGGCCGGGATCGTGATCGACGCGGTCCGGCTCGCGAAGCTGGCCCTGAACAACGGCATCGCCGGCGCGCTCGAGGCGCCGAGCGCCTACCTGATGAAGTCCCCGCCCAAGCAGATCGACGACGACGACGCCCGCGACGGCGTCGAGGCGTTCATCAAGCAGCACGCGCGCAAGACCACGCGCGCCAAGGCGACCGCGTAGCCCGTCACCCGGGCGGAGCGGTGGCCTGCCGCTCCGCCCGAACTACACTCGGACGACCGTGGGTCTCCGGATCTGCTTCGTCACGCCCTTCTCGTGGTCGCAACCTCACGACGTGAACGAGCACGTCGCCGGCGCGGCGGCGGAGCTCCGCCGGCTCGGCCACGAGGTGACGGTGCTGGCGCCTTCCGGAAGGACCTCGGACCTCCTCGCCGGCCGGCGCGCGCTCGAGGACGGCGCCGGCGGCGACGTGATCGCCGTCGGCCCGGCGGTCCCGATCTCGCGGCGGAGCCGGATCGGCCTCCCGGTCGGCGTCCGGGCGAACCTCGCGCTCGCGCTCTCGCGCGGCGACTACGACGTCGTCCACGGGTTCGAGCCCGCGCTGCCGAGCCTCTCGTACGTGGCCCTGCGGGACAGCCGTGCGCTCTCGGTCGCGACGTTCTTCTCGCCGGAGCGGCTCGCCTACCCGCCCGGCAAGACGCAGCGGGCGCGCCTGCTCTCCCGGATCGACGCGCTGCTCGCCGTGTCGCCGGAGACGGCTGCGGCCGCTGCGGCGCGTTTCCCCGGCGACTACCGCGTCGTGCCGCTCGGAATCGACACGGAGCTCTTCCACCCGGTCGAGAAGCGCGATCTGATCGTCTGCGAATGGCGTCCCGGCGAGCGGCTCCTGACGAGGGCGGTCTTCTCGATCATGAAGGAGCTGCCCGGGTGGGAGCTGACGCTGCTGCGGACGAAGCGGCTTGCCGGGCGTCCCGCGATCCCCTCATGGCTCCGCGGCCGCGTCTACCTGCGGACGGCGCGCTCGGGCGAAGCGCGGGCGCCGATCCTCAACCAGGCCCCGATCTTCGTGCCCGCCCTCGCCGGCCTCCGGCGGGTGGCGCTCGAGGCGCGGGCCGCAGGCGCGGCGATCGCGGCGCCGTCCGGCGTCCTCGAGCAGCCCGCGCTCGCCGCGGCAGCGGTGGCGAGGCTTGCCGAGAGCCCGGAGCTGCGAGGCGCCGCAGCCGCAGAGAGCCGGCGGGACGCCGAGGGCGCGAGCTTCGCCGAGCTCGGCCGCGAGCTGGACGGGCTCTACCGCTCGCTCGCCCGGCGGCGGCGCATGCCCCGGGCGGCGGACCCGCTCGCCGACCGCGAGTGGATCACGTGTGACCTCCACCTGCACACCTCCTCCTCGCACGACTGCCAGGTCGAGCCTGCCGAGCTGGCGCAGCACGCGGTCGCGGAGGGTCTCGGCGCGATCGCGGTCACCGACCACAATGTCTTCGGGGCCGCGGCGGCCGTCTCGAAGGCGGCACGCGGCACCGGGCTCGTCGTGATCCCGGGCGAGGAGGTGAAGACGGACGGACAGGGCGAGGTGATCGGGCTCTTCCTCGAGCGAGAGATCCCCCGCGGCATGTCGTTCGCCGACACGATCGCAGCGATCAAGGACCAGGAGGGCGTCGTCTATCTCCCCCATCCCTTCGACCGCATGCACGCGATCCCTGATGCACAGACGATCCACAGGCACCTGCAGGACATCGACGTCTTCGAGGTCTACAACGCTCGCCTCCTGTTCGAGGTCTACAACGACGAGGCGCTCCGGTTCGCCCGCAAGTACAACCTCACGATGGGCGCGGGCTCCGACGCGCACGTCCTCCAGGGAATCGGCACGGGCGGGCTCCGGATGCGCGCGTTCCGCGACAAGGAGGAGTTCCTCGTCAGCCTCAGGACGGCCGAAGTGCTCCGCCGTCCGCGCTCGCTCGCCTACCTCCAGGCCCTCAAGTGGACCGCCCAGGTCAAGGAAAGGGTCATGGAGGGACGAACCTGATCGGAGCCCGCCGTGCCTGTGACCGACGAGATCCACGAGCGTTATCTGCAGAAGGCGATCACCGAGACGAACGAGCTCGGTGACGAGATCCGCCGGGCAGGCGAGGGCCGGGTGCCGGCGATCGGCTCCGGCCATCCGCTGGCCGACATCTTCCTCCTGAAGTTCCGGCCGCAGCACTCGGAGATCCAGGAGGGGGTCGCGTTCTACGGCCGGGCGGGGCAGGCGCTCGTGAAATCGCTCCAGCGGCTCCACGTCGACCCGCTCGCCGTCTACGGCACGAACTGCTTCAAGTTCGACGGCGGAGACGAGGGGCAGGCGGCGGAGTGGCTGCTGCGCGAGCTCCACATCGTCCAGCCGAAGCTCGTGGTGGCGATGGGCGAGGACGCGCTCGCGTTCCTCAACGAGCTCGGGTTCCCGCTGGCGGCCGAGCTGGAGGCGAAGCCCGGCGAGCTGCAGCAGTGGACGCCGACCGTGGAGGCGCTGTACGTCCCGGACATCGACGCCTGCCTCGACGAGCAGGCGGCGAAGACACGCTTCTGGCGAGCGCTGAAGACGCTCGGCCCCTGGTGGGCAGAGCTGCCGCCGTACTGAGCCGGGTCGCGACCCCGAGAGTCGCGGCCTTCGTGGTCGTGGCCGTCGCGCTCGGCGCCTACTACGCGACGCACGACCGGCTCGTCGACCTCTCGAAGTGGTGGGACGTCGCGTTCCTCGCGCTCTGCCTGATCCCCGCCATCTTCGGGCTCGTCTACCTCGTCCTGCCGTACCGTGACGCGCACGGCCTCCTGCTGCTCGCCCTCGCGCTGCTCGTGCTGACGGTGCTGCTCGAGGCGGCGGACCTCGACGCCCTCTCGAGCTTCTCGAAGCTCGCGCTGATGACGACGATCGGGTTCTGGTTCCTCGGGTACTTCGAGAGCGTCCTCTGGGTCGCGCTCGTCGCGCTGATCATTCCCTGGATCGACGCGATCTCGGTCTGGCGCGGTCCGACCGGGCACATCGTCGAGAAGGAGCCGAGCTTCTTCGACCGCGTCGCGTTCGCGTTCCCGCATCCCGGCGAGCCGAGCGCGGCGCTCCTCGGGCCGCCCGACCTGCTCTTCTTCGCGCTGTTCCTCGCCGCGGCGGCGCGGTGGCGGCTCCGGGTCGGCTGGACGTTCGTCGCGATGACGCTCTCGCTTGGACTCACGCTCCTGATCGGGGTCGTCTGGGAGTCGGTCGGCCTGCCCGCGCTTCCGGGGCTGGCGTTCGGGTTCCTGATCCCGAACGCGGACCTGCTCTGGGGCGAGTTCCGCACGTGGCGGCACCGTCGGGAGGCGGCCGCGGCGCAGCCCGGGTCTTAGCCGCCGGGTTGCGACACGCCGGTCCGCGGCGTAGCGTCGAGCCATGCGGCTGGCGGCGATCGTCGGGTTGGGGGTGCTCGCCGGGGCGGCGGCGATCGTGGTCTCGTCGGCCGCGAGCGACCAGCCGCTGCATCTCGCGTCGGACAAGACGCACTATCAGCTCTCCGCCGTGCGCGGCACGTGGGCGCGGCTACGGGTGACGCCCGACGACCCGGATCGCTCGCGCCGCGTCTCGCTCGCCGTCTGCGTCAACGGTCACCTCGACCGGTCCACGCTCGCCGCGCCGCGCGGACCCCGCTGCTCGGGCCTCTCCGCCGCAGCGTACGACGACCGAGGCGGCGGGGTCCTCGACCTGTATCTCGAGACGGCCGGGAGGTACGAGGTCGTGGCCCGGCGCCTGGGCGGAGAGAACTACGACCACTTCAACGTGTCGAACGTTCTCACGTTCGAGGCGATCGGCCCCTGCCGCCTGCGTGCCGTTCGGCTCACGATTCCGATCGAGTCCCACTGGCTCCCGGGCGCGCCGGTGGACTGCAACGGCGGAGGCGTCGGGCTCGCCGTCTTGCGCGGCGACGACGGGAGCGAGATCCGGCTCGTCTCGGGACGGGAGTACGTGGCCTGGGGCTACGACACGCAGCTGATGCGCGTTCCGGTCTTCTGGCTGGGCGGGACGGGAACCAAGGCGGACATCTCCTACAGGACAGGGGCCTATTTCGGGAGCAAGGTCGTCCAGACGTCGACGGCCGCCGTGATCGTCTTCTCGACGGCGCCCGCGGACGTCTCCGTGAGTCACCGCAGCGGGGTCAGTCGCGTCCGCGTCCGCCGTGGCACTGCCGTCGCCGTGCGGACCCGGGGCACCGGCCTCTACGCCCAGATCCGGCGGCTCTGTCCGCGGCGTCCGACCGTCGCGTGCCTCAGCGGGATCCACTACCAGGTGGGTGGCCTCCGTAAGCGCAGCGAGCGCGCGAGGGTGATCCGGGCCGGTCAGTCGGCGACGTTCAAGTACCGCGGCTGGCGCTAACGCTCCAGCAGCGCGACGCACTCCACGTGGGGCGTGTGCGGGAACATGTCCACCGGCCGCGCGCGCCTCAGCTCGTAGCCCCAGTCGTCCCGGAGCTGCTTCACGTTCCCGGCGAGCGTCGTCGGGTTGCACGAGACGTAGACGATCCGCGGCGCGCCGATCCGGCCGAGGCGGCGCACCGCCTTCCCCGAGAGCCCCGCCCGTGGCGGGTCGACGACGACGACGTCCGGGTCGCCGGAACGGTCACGGAGCTCCTCGATCGCCTGACCGACCTCGCCGGCGAAGAACGCGGCGTTCGCGATCCCGTTCAGATCCGCGTTCTCGAGCGCGCAGGCGATCGACTCCTCGGAGATGTCGACCCCCCAGACCGTCAGCGCCTGCCTCGCCATCGAGAGGCCGATCGTCCCGATGCCGCAGTAGAGATCCCAGACGGTCTGCTCCCCGGTCAGGCCGGCCGCATCGATCGCGAGCTCGTACAGCCGCTCGGACATCTCGGTGTTCGTCTGGAGGAACGCATTCGGACGCACCCGGAAGCGCAGGCCCAGCAGCTCCTCCTCGATCGCCTCGTCGCCCCAGAGGAGCGTCGTCGGCAGGTTCGTCACCTCCGCCGGCCGGTCGTTGACCGCGTGGTGGATCGACCGGACCTCGGGGAACCGCCTGAGCGCCGCCACGAAGCGCTCGGCGTCGAGCTGGCCCGGCGCGGTCACGAGCTGGACGAGCAGCTGTCCGCTGTTCCGCCCCTCGCGGACGATGAGGTGCCGGAGGAACCCGCTCCCCTCGGCCTGGTCGTACGCCGGCAGCCCGCTCTCGCGCGCCCACGCCCGGACGGCCTCGCGGACGCGATTTCCGAGCTCCGTCGTCAGCCAGCACTCGAGGACGTCGATCACCTCGTCCCAGCGCCCGGCCCTGTGGAACCCGAGCACGGGCCCGGACGGCCCCGGGGCGAACGAGTACTCCAGCTTGTTGCGGTAGTGGAAGACCGAGGCGGCCGGGAGGATCGGCTCCAGCGGCGGCTCCGGCAGCCCCCCGATCCGCACCAGCGCGTCGCGCACCTGCTCCTGCTTGGCCTCGATCTGCGCCTCGTACGCGAGATCCTGGAAGCGACAGCCGCCGCAGGCCGGGTAGTGGTCGCACGGCGCCTCGACGCGCCGCGGACTCGGCTGGAGCACCTCGACCGCGAGCGCCTCGGCGTGCCTCCGCTGCACCTTCGTCACCCGCGCGCGCACCCGGTCACCGGGCAGGCCGCGCCGCACGAAGACGACGAAGCCGTTCAGGCGCGCGACGCCGTTCCCGCCGTAGGCGAGCGACTCGACGTCGAGCTCGAGCTCGTCGTCCTTCGCGACCGGAGCGGCCACTCGGGCAGGCTAGCCGGGCCCTAGACGTCGCGCCAGATCGCCGAAATCGTCCCGAGCGCGGCGACGCCGACGGCATAGGCGCCGGCAATGATCCCGGCCGTCCAGATCCCGTAGGAGTAGCCCTGGTCGGCCTCTCCGAAGCTCACGGGCTCACCGCGCCGGGTCAGCGCGTCGAGCGACCCTCCGGGCAGGTAGTTCGCGAAGTGGTCGTACCGGACGCTGATCAGCGGTTCGGCGATGAGAAACCAGACGAACACCGCGACGATGGCGCCGACCTGCGACTGGAGCAGCCCGCCGAGACCGGCGCCCAGAACGGCCCACAGAGCCCCGGCGAGCGCGATCCTCCCCATCATCTCCCACTGTCCCCCGGTGAGATCGATCGAGATCAGGAACGACGCCGTCACGAGCGCCGCGACAAGCGAGATCGCCGTCAGGGCCACGCCGAGCGTGGCCGACATCCCGTACTTCGCCGCCAGCACTCGCTCCCGGCGAGGCGTGACGAGATACGTCTGGGTGATCGTGCCGTGTCGGTACTCCCAGGTCACGACGAGGATCCCGAGGATGAGCGCGAAGAGTGTCGCCGTCGTTCCGACGGACAGCGCATCCCAGAGCAGCGCCTCGTCGGAGCCGTCCTGACCGGAGGCAGTCGACCCCGATCCGAGCACGGAGAGCGCGACGAGGCCAAGCACGAGCACGAGGGTGGTCCGGGGAGCCGTCCGGATCTTCAGCAGCTCCGCGTAGACGAGCCTCACGCCACCGTCTCCCCGCCGGTGAGCTCCAGGAAGGTTTCCTCGAGGGTCGCCGTCTCCGGCGTCAGCTCGTGGAGAACGACGCCGTTCGCCGCCGCGATCTCGCCCACGCGCTCCGAGGTGGCCTCGCGGACGGCGAGGGTGCTCCCGTCGAGGGTCTCGACCCGAATGCCGTCTGCCGTCAGGAGCTCGTGGAGCCGGTTCGCCTGGGGGCTCCGCACGCGAACGCTGGTCGCTGCTCGGGACGCGAGCTCGGCGATCGAGGCCTGCGCGACGAACTTCCCGCGGTGGATGACGATCACGTCGTCCGCGATCTGCTCCATCTCCGCCAGCAGGTGGCTCGAGACGAGCACGGTCCGTCCCCTCTGCGCGAGTGAACGAAGCAGATCGCGTAGCCACCGGATCCCGGCCGGGTCGAGGCCGTTCGCCGGCTCGTCGAGGACGAGCACCTCCGGATCGCCCAGCAGCGCCGCAGCCAGCCCGAGACGCTGGCGCATGCCCAACGAATAGCCCTTCAGGCGCCGCTTCGCGGCGTCCCTCATCGCCACGAGCTCCAGCACCTCCTCGACGCGGGAGCGCGGAATCCCGCTCGCCGAGGCGAGCACGCGTAGGTGGTTTCTTCCCGAGCGCCCGGGGTGGTAGCTGGAGGTCTCCAGCACTGCGCCGACCTGCCGGACCGGCGCGTCCAGGTCGCGGTAGAGCCGACCCGCAACCGTCGCCCGGCCCGACGTCGGGCGAGCGAGACCGAGGATGAGCTTGAGCGTCGTCGTCTTCCCGGCGCCGTTCGGGCCGAGGAAGCCTGTGACTCGCGCCGGCTCGACGCGAAAGCTCAGGTCGTCGACGGCGACCGTCTTCCCGAAGCGCTTGCTGAGGCTCTCGACCTCGATCACAAGAGCGTCGCCCGGTGCTGTTGCCGCGTTCCGCGGGGCACGGATGACATGACCGGGCGAGGCACTAGAGCGGCGTGATCAGCACCCTACGCTGGCGGGGGCCGTCGAACTCGCAAAAGAAGATGCCCTGCCAGGTCCCGAGCGCGAGCCGGCCGTCCTCGACCGGCACGACGACCTGGGGGCTCATCAGCGAGGCGCGGATGTGCGAGGGCGCGTTCTCCTCGCCGGCCTCGACATGCTCCCACCCCCACTCGTCGCCGACCATCCGCTCGATGGCGCGCTCGAAGTCGCGGGCGACCGCCGGGTCGGCGTGCTCGTTGATCGTGACACCCGCGGTCGTGTGCGGAACGAAGATCAGCGCGGCGACGGCGTCGCTGCCGTCGAGCTCCGCCTGGACCTCGCGTGTGATGTCGAGCAGCTGCGTGCGCCGCTCCGTGCGGACGGTGATCTGGCGCACGCCTCTATCCTACGGCCGTGGCAGCCGCCCCACCCACGAGCGCAGAGCTCGACACCTACCGCGAGCGCGTCGACCGGTTCATCGCCGAGCTCGACCAGGAGTACTACCTCCACTACGCCGGCCACAAGGAGACGCTCGACCTCAAGCCACTGTACGAGGCCTACCCCGACCTTTCCGAGCTCGAGCGGGCGCAGTCCCTCGGGGAGGCGGCCGACGGCGCCCCCGGGATCTCCGAGCTGTGGCGCTTCGCGTCCGAAAACTATCTCGCCGAGCTGACGCGCGAGCACGCGGAGCGCAGCGCGACCCTCGAGGCGCAGCTCGAGGCGACCGTCGACGGCGAGACGGTCGGCTACCGGATGATCCGGCCGACGATTGCGAACGAGGAGGACCGGGCGAGGAGGCAGCGGCTGGAGGAGGCGCGCAACCGCCTGACCGACGAGCACCTCAACCCGATTCACGCCGAGGGCATCGCCATCCTTCGCGACGCGGTTCCGCGGCTCGGCTCGCCGGCGTACGCCGACCTCTACCGGCGGTTCGGGTTCAAGCTCGACGAGCTCGCCGACCAGTGCCGCGCGGTCCTCGACTCGACCGAGGCGCTGTACGACCAGGAGGCCGACAAGCTGTTTCGGACTCGGGTCGGCGTCGGGCTCGGCGAGGCGCAGCGCTGGGACGTCGCCCGCGTCTTCCGCGCCCCCGCCTGGGACAAGGCGTTCCCCGCCGGCAAGATGATCCCGGCGCTCGAGGTCTCGCTGAGCGACCTCGGGATCGATCTTCGTTCGCAGGAGAACGTCGAGCTCGACATCGAGCAGCGCCCGAAGAAGAGCCCGCGCGCATTCTGTGCGCCGATCGAGGTGCCGGGCCGCGTCGTGCTCGTCATCCAGCCGATGGGCGGCGCCGACGACTGGCGAGCGCTCTTCCACGAGGCCGGCCACACCGAGCACTACGCCCACGTCGATCCCGACCTACCGGTCGAGGCCAGGCGCCTCGGCGACGTCTCCGTGACGGAGGCCTGGGCGACGCTGATGGAGCACTTCCTGCTCGAGCCCGGCTGGCTCTCCCGCCGGCTCGACTTCCCGCGGCCCGACGAGTTCGCGGCCGAGGCGACGACCGGCTCGCTCTACCTCCTGCGCCGCTACTGCGGGAAGCTCCTGTACGAGCTGGAGTTCCACGCCACGACCGAACTGGACGAGAAGGCCATGTCCTCCCGGTACGTCGAGATCCTCGGCACCGCGCTGAAGATCGAGCCGAGCCCGACCGACTACCTGGGCGACATCGACCCGAGCTTCTACGTCACCGGCTACCTCCGCTCCTGGGCGCTCCAGGCGCAGCTCCGCAACCACTTCCGCGAGCGGTTCGGGTACGACTGGTTCGCGAGCCGTGACGCCGGGAGCATGCTCCGCGAGCTCTGGTCGGAGGGCCACCGGCTGAACGCCGACGAGCTGCTCGCCGACGTGACCGGCGAGGAGCTCGAGATGGAGGCCTTCGCGGAGAGCCTCCGCGAGCAGCTGCGCTAGCCGGGCGCGAAAGAATAGGGCGTGGACGTCCCGGAGATCCGCTATGCGAGGAGCGGCGACGTCGCCATCGCCTATCAGGTCTTCGGCGACGGCCCGCTCGACCTCGTGTTTGCCCCGGGCTTCGTCTCGAACATCGAGCTCGGGTGGTCGCTGCCCGGCCGTGCCCGGTTTCTGAGAGCGCTCGCCGGCTTCGCGCGCGTCATCCAGTTCGACAAGCGCGGGACGGGCATGTCCGACCGGGTCGGGGAGAACGCGTCGCTCGAGACGCGGATGGACGACTTGCGTGCGGTGATGGACGACGCTCGCTCCGAGCGGGCGGCGATCTTCGGCGTGGACACCGGCGGGATGATGAGCGTCGTCTTCGCGGCGACGTACCCCGAGCGGACGGCGGCGTTGGTGCTCACCGGCACGGCGGCGCGCACGCTCTGGGCGCCGGATCACCCGTGGGGGCCGACCGACGGCGAGTACCTCAGGTCGCTCACAGAGGAGGAGCGCCGGTGGGGCTCCGAGGAGCACGGTCTCGAGATCATGCGGCGGTACTCCCCGAGCCTCGACGCCCACGTCGCGGCCGAGTGGGCGGCGTATCTTCGGCAGAGCGCGAGCCCTGGCGCGTTCGGTGCCTACCAGCGGATGAACATGGACCTCGACGTCCGAGACGTCCTGCCCGCCATCCACGTGCCGACCCTCGTCGCCCATCGCGCGGGCGACCGTGTGGTCGACGCGGAGGCGGGTCGTGACCTCGCCGGGCGGATCCCCGGTGCCCGGTTCCTCGAGCTTCCGGGCGAAGACCATTCGCCCTTCACCGGAGACGAGGGAGAGCTCGTGCAGGCAACGCGGGAGTTCCTCGGCGAGGTGGCGCGGGAGCGGGTGTGGGAGGACGAGGTCTCGGACCGGGTTCTCGCCACCGTGCTCTTCACGGATCTCGTCGGCTCCACCTCCAGGGCGGCGGAGCTCGGCGACGCGCAATGGCGCGATCTCCTGGAGAAGCACGACGCGCTCGTTCGCCGCCAGCTCGCGCGTTACCGCGGGCAGGAGATCGAGACCACCGGCGACGGCTTCTTCGCGACCTTCGACGGCCCGGCGCGCGCGATTCGGTGCGCCTCTGCGATTCGCGAGGCCGTCCGCGAGCTCGGCCTCGAGGTCCGGGCCGGGCTCCACACCGGGGAGTGCGAGCAGCTCGACGACAGGATCCGCGGGATCGCCGTCCACATCGGCGCCCGCGTCGCCGCCGAGGCGCAGGCAGGCGAGGTGCTGGTCTCGAGGACCGTCAAGGACCTCGTGTCGGGGTCCGGCCTCGAGTTCGAGGACCGGGGGCTGCGGGAGCTGAAGGGCGTCCCCGGCGAGTGGACGCTCTACGCGCTCAGGACGCCGGGCTAGAGCGCTCCGCCGGCGGCGGGAGGGGCCCCCGCCTCGAGGGGGCTCGCCTCGGCGCCCGTCCGCGCCAGGATCTCCTCGACGAGCAGCAGGTTGTCGCCCGCCCGCTCCACGGTCGCGATCAGGTGCGACATGGAGGAGACCTCCTCCCGCTGCTCCTGGAGGAACCAGTGCAGGAACTGCTCGCCGACGAGGTTGCCCTCCTCGCGGGCGAGCTCCACGAGCTTCACGATCTGGTCCGTGACGCGCCTCTCCTGCTCCAGCGCGAGCGCGACCGGCGCTCGGGCCTCGGCGAAGTCGGTCTGGGGCGTCTCGACGCCCGGGATCCGTACCCGCTCGTCGGCGTCGAGAAGGAACTGCACCATCATCATCGCGTGGTTCCGCTCCTCGACGGCCTGGCGGTAGAAGTGGGCCGCGAGCTGCGGCAGCGACTCGGCGTCGTAGTGGACGGCGATCGCCACGTACTGCTGCGAGGCGGCGAATTCGTAGGCGATCTGCTCGTTGAGCGCGTCGACGAACCGGGCCACGACCCGACTCTACTGACCGGGTGTCGTCCTGGAAAATGAATAGGCTTTATTCATGGACCGTAGACGCGTCGTGATCGCGGGCGCCGCCGGCCGCGACTTCCACAACTTCAATCTCGTCTACCGGGGCCAGGAGGAGTACGAGGTGGTCGCGTTCACAGCGACCCAGATCCCGAACATCGACGGCCGCCGCTATCCGCAGGAGCTGGCCGGCCACCTGTACCCGGCCGGGATCCCGATCTATCCGGAGGCGCAGCTCGAGGAGCTCGTGCGCGAGCACGACGTCGACGAGGTCGTGTTCTCCTACTCGGACGTCACGCACGAGCACGTGATGCACGTCGGCTCTCGCGTCCTGGCCGCGGGCGCCGCGTTCGTGCTCCTCTCGCCGCAGCGGACGATGCTGACCTCGTCGAAGCCCTCCGTCGCCGTCTGTGCCGTGCGTACGGGATCGGGGAAGAGCCAGACGACCCGGCACATCGCGAAGCTCCTCCGCGACGCCGGCAAGCGCGTCGCCGTCCTGCGGCACCCGATGCCCTACGGCGACCTGGCGAAGCAGCGGGTCCAGCGGTTCGCCGACTACAGCGATCTCGACGCGGCCGACGCCACGATCGAGGAGCGCGAGGAATACGAGCCGCACATCGCGGAGGGCAACATCGTCTTCGCCGGCATCGACTACGCCGCGATCCTCGACCAGGCCGAGCAGGAGGCGGACGTGATCCTCTGGGACGGCGGCAACAACGACACGCCGTTTGTCAAGCCGAACCTGCACGTCGTCGTCGTCGACCCGCATCGCGCCGGCCACGAGCTCCGCTACCACCCTGGCGAGACGAACCTGCGGATGGCGGACGTGTGCGTCGTGAACAAGGTCGACACCGCGCCGCCCGAGGGCATCGCCAGGGTCGTCGCGTCGATCGAGTCCGTGAACCCCGGCGCCACGATCGTGCGGGCGGCATCGCCGTTCGAGGTCGAGGACGGCCCGTCGATCGAGGGCAAGCGCGTCCTTGCAGTCGAGGACGGGCCCACGCTGACGCACGGCGAGATGACGTACGGCGCGGCGGTGCTCGCCGCGAAGGCGTACGGCGCCGCCCAGCTCGTCGATCCGCGTCCGTTCGCCGTCGGGTCGATCGCGAAGACGCTCGAGGAGTACCCGAACGTCACCGAGCTGCTCCCGGCGATGGGCTACAGCCGCACGCAGATGGACGAGCTGCGGGAGACCATCGCCCGCTCGGACGCCGATCTCGTCCTGATCGGCACGCCGATCGACCTCCGGCGCGTCGTCGACTTCGACAAGCCGGCGCTGCGCGTCACCTACCGCCTGGAGGAGATCGGCGAGCCGACGTTGGCCGGCCTGCTCGCCGAGCGGGGCCTGACCGGAACCGAAGCCGCCCTGGCGTGACCACCGTCGTCGCGCTGGGCGGCAACGCCCTGATCCGCGCGGGCGACAAGGGAACGGCGACCGAGCAGACGGCGCGGCTGCGCGAGACCGCGCGGGCGCTCGGCCCGGTCCTCGCCGAGGGCGAGGTGGTGATCACGCACGGGAACGGGCCGCAGGTCGGGAACGAGCTCATCCGCCAGGAGCGCTCCGCCGAGGAGGTGCCGGCGTTGCCGCTCTATCTCGCCGTCGCGCAAACCCAGGCCGAGATCGGCTCGATGATCGAGACGGAGCTCGGCCCCGCAGCCGGCCGCCCGGTCGTCTGCCTGCTCACCCACGTCGTCGTCGACGCGGACGATCCCGCGTTCGAGCGTCCGACGAAGCCGATCGGGCCGTTCTACTCCGCCGAGCAGGCGAGGGTTCTCGAGCGGGATCGCGGCTGGGCGGTCGTCGAGGAGCTCGGGCGCGGCTGGCGCCGCGTCGTCCCCTCCCCCGCTCCGCTCGAGACCGTCGAGGTCGCCCAGATCCGCGCGTTGCTCCGGGCGGGCTCGATCCCGGTGGCCTGCGGCGGTGGCGGCATCCCCGTGGTCCGCAGAGACACGAAGCTTCGCGGTGTCGACGCCGTCATCGACAAGGACCGCGCCTCGGCACGGCTCGCTGCGGAGCTCGGCGCGCAGCGCCTCCTGATCCTCACCGACGTCTCCGGCGTGAAGCGCTGGTTCGGGACTCCCGCGGAGGAGGAGATCCGCGAGCTCACGCCCGGCGAGGCAGAGAGGCTCCTCATCGACCTCGCGGAGGGCTCGATGCGGCCGAAGGTCGAGGCCGCGATCGCGATGGCGCGAAACGGCGGGGAGGCGATCATCACCTCGCTCGACGGCGTCGAGGCCGCTCTCGAGGGGCGAGCCGGAACGAGAGTCGCAACCTAGCCGCTGCCGGCCCGGCGGGCTGGGGTCAGACCCCCGCGCGAAAGCGTGACGATCTCTCCTCAGAAGATCCTCGAAACGGGGCCTGCCTACGGTGACATTCCGCGTGACCATCCCGCCGCGCGACGCGCTTTCGACCCGCTTTCGTCACTGACTCGAGCCGGGGTCTGACCCCAACCGAACCGAAGCTGCGGCCCGCGCGAATGAGCGGCGACCACAGGCGCCCACCCCCGGCGCCGAACCGAAAGGAGCCGCACACGATGCGCACATTCGCACTCGCGCTCATCGGGATCGCGTTGGCCGCCGCGGTGCTCACCGTCAGAGCCCTCGGCCCCGACCCCGGCCGGGCGTCGAGCCACCGCGAGGCCCCGCTGATCGCCGAGGACCCGTCGGCCGACACGACGGACCTCTACGCGTTCCGGAGCCTCGACGCGCCGGATCACCTGACCGTGATCGCGAACTGGATCCCGGCGGAGGACCCGGCCGCCGGACCGAACTGGTACCGCTTCTCGGAGCGGGCCCGGTACGCGATCAACATCGACCGGAGCGGCGACGGCAAGCCCGACGTCAGCTACCGGTTCCGCTTCCGCAACCGCGAGGGCGCTCTCTTCCTCGGCAACACCGTCCAGGACTACACGGTCACGCGGGTCGCCGGCGGCAAGGAGACCCTCGTCGCCAGCGGAGTGACGCCGCCGAACAACATCGGCCCGCGGACGACGCCGAACTACCGGCAGCTCGCGGCCGGCGCGGTGACGAACCTGGTCGGCGGCGGGAAGGTCTTCGCCGGTCAACGGGAAGACGCGTTCTTCGGGGACATCGGCGCGATCTTCGATCTCGTCGCGATCCGGAAAGGCACCGGCAACATGGGCGGCGGCAAGGACTTCTTCGCCGGCTACGCCGTGCACGGGATCGCACTGCAGATCCCGATCTCGCAGCTCGACGACTCCGACCACACGGTCGGCGTCTGGGCGACCACCGAGCGGCCGCGGATGAGGATCCGCCAGTACCGCCGCCACGGCATCCGCCGCTTCCACCAGAAGCGGGAGTGGGTCCAGGTCTCGCGCCTCGGCAACCCGCTCGTCAACGAGGTGATCATCCCGACGAAGCTCAAGGACCGCTGGAACGCCCTGAGCCCGTCGAAGGACGCGCAGTTCGAGCAGTACTACCGCGAGCCGATCCTCGCTGCGGTCATCAACCAGCTGTACGGCCTGGGCGTCCCCGAGAAGAACCGCGACGACCTCGTCGCCGTGCTCTTGACGGGCGTGCCCGGCCTCAACTCGACCGGGCCGAAGCTCGCCGACATGCTGCGGATCAACCTCTCGATCCCGCCGACGGCGACGCCGAACCGGCTCGGCGTCCTGGCCGGAGACACGGCCGGCTTCCCGAACGGGCGGCGGCTGGAGGACGACGTCATCGACATCGCCGAGCGAGCGGTGGCCGGGAAGCTCAAGGGCCATCCCGCCGGCGATCTCCTCGGCGACGGCGTGGACGGGAACGACGTCCCGAGCCTGATGTCCTTCCCGTACGAGAACGACCCGCCGAGCGGGTTCGACAACACGAAGGGCCAGCAGAAGCCGTGAGGCGACTGCTGCTCGCAGGAGCGGTGGCGGCGATCGCCGCCACCGCCCTCCTTGCCGGGGGCGCGCTCCGCCAGGGCGACGAGGCCGCCGCGGCGCCGACCACCCGCCAGCTCGTCCGCCTCGGCCTCCGCGAGCTGGACGCCGCCCGCCGGACCGGCGCGCCGAGCCACTACAGCCGCTCCGAGGCCGCGCTCGAGCAGGCGCTCGCGCGGAGCCCGGAGGACGTGGAGGCGCTCGTCGGCCTCGCGTCGCTCGAGGCCTCCCGTCACCGCTTCCGGGAGAGCCTCGTGCTCGCCCGCCGCGCGCAACGTCTCTCACCGGAGACGGCCGTGACGTCTGCGGCCGTGGGCGACGCGCTCGTCGAGCTCGGCCGGTACGCGGAGGCGTTCCGTGCCTTCGACCGCTTCGCCGAGGTCAAGCCCGGGCTCGCCGCCTACTCCCGCATCTCCTACGCCCGCGAGCTGCTCGGCCGGACCGGCCCGGCGATCGAGGCGATGCGCCTCGCCGTCGACGCCGCCGGCGACCAGGGCGAGCCGGCTGCGTGGACGTACACGCAGCTCGGCAAGCTCTCCTTCTCGCGCGGCCGGCTCGGCGCAGCAGCGGCCGAGTACCGGCACGCGCTCGCGGCGCTTCCGGGCTACGTGCACGCGCTCGACGCGCTCGCACGGGTCGAGGCTGCGCGGGGACGGCTCCGGAGGGCGATCGAGCTCGAGCGCCGGGCGGTCGAGCAGGCGCCGCTCCCACAGTTCGTCGGAGCGCTCGGCGACCTCTACCGCGCGGACGGCCGTCCCGGTCTCGCGCGGGACCAGTACCGGCTCGTCGCGGCGATCGACCGGCTCTACGCCGCCAACGGGGTCGCGACCGACCTCGAGCTCGCACTCTTCAACGTCGACCACGGCGTCCGGCTGCGGGAGTCGCTCGCGCGGGCGCGCCTGGCGCAGCAGGCGCGGCCGAGCATCGAGGCCGACGGCGTCCTCGCCTGGGCGCTCGCGAGGAACGGCCGCTGCGGCGAGGCACGGCGCTTCTCACAGCGGGCTCTTCGCCTCGGCACGATCGACGCGGGCAAGTTCTTCCAGCGCGGGATGATCGAGCGCTGCCTCGGCCACCGAGCGGAGGCGCGCCGCTGGTTCCGGCGGGCGCTGCGCACGAACCTCCACTTCTCGCTCCGCTGGGCGCCGGTCGCGAAGAGGGCGCTCCGGTGAAACGCCTGCTGATCCTCCTCGCCCTCCTCGCCCTTCTCACCCCTGGGCCGGCGGGCGCCCATCCGCTCGGCAACTTCACCGTCAACCGGTACGCGGGGATCGAGCTCTCCGGCGACCGCGTCTTCGTCCACTACGCGCTCGACCTGGCCGAGATCCCGACCTTCCAGGAAGGGAAGCGGCTACGAACACCGGAAGCGGCCGCGGAGCTCGGTCGCGGGCTCGAGCTCTCCGTGGACGGCCGGCGCCGGTCCCTTCGGGTCCTCGACCGGCGCGTCGAGCTGCGTCGTGGCGCGGGTGGGCTGCAGACGCTGCGGCTTGACGCGGTCTACGACGCCGGCCCGAGCGGGAGGCAGCTGACGTACGCAGACGGCAACCTCGAAGACCGCCTGGGCTGGAAGGAGGTCGTCGTCCGGGCCACTCGCGGCACGCGCGTCGTCTCGACGACGGCGCCGGCGCGAAGCATCAGCGACGAGCTTCGCTCCTATCCGCGGGACCTCCTGCGAGAGCCCGCCGATACAGCCTCCGCGCAGGTCATCCTCGTCCCCGGCCCGGCGCACGGCTCGCCGCCGCAGCTGACCGGGAGCGCAACGCAGCGGCGGCACGGCGGCGGCTTCGAGTCGCTGATCGCCGGCGAGGAGCTCGGGCCTGGCCTGGTCGCGCTCTCGCTGGCCCTTGCGCTCTTCTGGGGCGCGGCCCACGCTCTCACCCCGGGCCACGGCAAGGCGATCGTGGCCGCGTACCTCGTCGGCTCGCGCGGCAAGGCCCGCCACGCCGTCGCGCTCGGCGGCATCGTCACCGTCACGCACACGATCGGCGTCTTCGCCCTCGGGCTCGTGACGCTCGCGCTCTCCGAGTTCCTCGTGCCGGAGGACCTCTACCCATGGCTCAATCTCACCGCCGCCCTGCTCGTGGTCGGCGTCGGCGTGACCGTGCTCCGGCGCCGCCTCCGGGATCGGACCCACCCGCACAACCATCACCACCATCACGACCACGGGCCCGGCCTGCTCGCGGTCGGGATCTCCGGAGGGATCCTCCCGTGCCCGACGGCCCTCGTGGTCCTGCTGGCCGCGATCTCGCTCCACCGAGTCGGCTTCGGGCTGCTCCTCATCGTCGCCTTCAGCCTCGGCCTCGCCTCCGTCGTCACGGGGATCGGGCTGCTCGCGGTCTCTGCCCGGCGCCTCTTCTCCCGCCTCCGCCTCGAGGGCGCCGCCGTCCGGACGCTTCCCGCCGTCAGCGCCGCGGCGATCGTCGCCCTCGGGCTCGTCATGACCTTCCGGTCGCTGCCCACCGTCACGTAGAAAGGAGTCGCACAATGCTCGGACTCGACGACCTCATCGCCTCCTACTCCGACGGAGCCGCGGTCTGGCTCGTCGTCGTCGTGGCGATCCTCCTGGGGCTCCGCCATGCCACCGACCCGGATCATCTCGCCGCGGTGACGACCCTCGTCGCCGGCACGCGCGAGCGCGCCGCCCGCTCCGCCGGCCGCCTCGGAGCCGCGTGGGGCGGCGGTCACGCCGTCAGCCTCTTCGCCTTCGGCGTCCCGATTCTCCTCCTCGACTCGTACCTGCCCGAGCGCGCGCAGCAGGCGGCCGAGACGGCGATCGCATTCGTGATCGCGTATCTCGCCGTCCGTCTCGTCCTCCGCTCCAGACAGGGCGTCTATCGCTTGCAGGCGCAGCACTCCCACCCACATCGGGGCCGCACCGCGCTCAGCGCCTTCGGCATCGGCCTCGTCCACGGGATGGGCGGAAGCGCCGGCGTCGGCGTCCTGCTCGTCGCCTCGATCGACTCGCAGGCGCTCGGAATCGTTGCCCTCGCGCTGCTGGCGATCTTCACGGCCGTGTCGATGACGGCGCTGACCTCCGGCCTGGGCCTCGCGCTCGCCGCGCGCCCGCTGAGCTCGTCATTCGGTGCCCTCGCGCCCGCGCTCGGGTTCGCGAGCTTTGCCTTCGCGTGCTGGTACGGCGCGGCAGCGTGGGCGCTCGCCCCCTACCCGTTCTGATCCGTCGAACCGCCGGACCGGGCGAGGCGAATAAGAATCACGCGCATGGCTCAGTCCGAGATCCACGACGAGGCCGCTGCCTACGCCCTCGACGCCCTCGACCCCGAGGACCGCTGGACGTTCGAGCGGCACCTCGACACCTGCAGCCGATGCCGCGAGGAGGTGGCCGGCTTGCGCGACATCGCAAGCGATCTCGCCTACGCCGCCGACGGACCTGAGCCCTCGCCCGAGCTCCGCGACCGGATCCTCGAAGCCGCGAGGGCCGAGCCGCGCACGGCGACAGTCGTGCAGATGCCGCGGCGGCGCTGGCTCCTGCCCGCGACTGCGGCGGCTGCGGTCGCGGCCGCCTGCGCGGCGATCGGGCTCGGGCTCTGGGCGAACTCGCTCAGAGAGAGCCCGCAGCGGGTCGTCGCCCTCCAGGGCGTTCCCGGCCGGCTGATCGTCTCGGACGACGAGGCCTCGCTCGTCGTGTGCCTGGACGAGACGCCGGCGGCGAAGACCTACGAGGCCTGGGTGATCGCCGGCGGCCGGCCCCGGCCAGCGGGTCTCTTTTCCGGCGGCTGCCGCTCCGTCCGGCTGGACGAGCCGGTCGACCGCGGCGACGTCGTCGCGATCACGCTCGAGCCGGAAGGCGGGTCCCCGCAACCGACGAGCGACATCCTCGGGAGCGCAAATGTCTGAACTCGCGCTCCGACTGTCGATCGGGCGGCGCGAGGCGGAACGCTCGGCCGCCGGCGACCCGTCCGACGAGCAGGTGCTGGAAGCGGTCGGCCGCGGAGACGACGACGCGCTCGGCGTCCTCTACGACCGCTTCGGGCGGCTCGCATACGGGCTCGCGTTCCGGATCCTCCGGGACCGCGCGCTCGCCGAGGACGCGGTGCAGGAGGCGTTTCTCGCGGTCTGGCGCTCGGCGGACGCCTACAAGCGCGAGCGCGCGAAGCCGTCGACGTGGATCCTCACCGTCGTCCACCGCCGCGCCGTTGACCTCGTCCGTCGGGAGCAGCGCCGCCGCGGGGAGCCGCTCGAGGCCGCCCCCGAGCCCGCGGCCGGCCCCGTGGACGAGGACGTCACGCTGAGAGACCGGCGCGTTGCGGTGCAGGCGGCGCTCGCCGAGCTGCCGGGCGACCAGCGGCAGGCGCTCGAGCTCGCCTACTACGGCGGACTGACGCAGTCGGAGCTCTCGGAGCGCCTCGGCGTCCCCCTGGGGACGGTGAAGAGCCGGATGTTCGCCGGCCTCGGCCGGCTCCGCGAGCTGCTGGCCGAACCGTAGAGTCGGGCCGTGTCCCGGTGCCAGGCACCAGGACACGGCCGGAAGAGCGAGGCGTTACTTCTTCGTCGAGGAGCCCTCGATCGTCGCCTGCTCGCCGGAGCCGATCTGGATCCGGTGCGGCTTCGAGGTCTCCGGCTTCGGCGCGTGGATCTCGAGCACGCCGTTCGCGTACTCGGCCCTGATCGCGTTCTCGTCGACGCCCTGCGGCAGGCCGACGGTGCGCGAGAAGCTGCCGAAGCGGCGCTCGTACCGGAAGAAACGGTCGCCCTCGACCTGCTCCGTCCGCGTGCGCTCGCCGGTCACGGTCAGCGCGCCCTCGTCGTACTCCACCGAGATGTCGTCCTCGGCGATCCCGGGAAGGTCGAACGCGTAGACGAGCTCGTTCTCCGTCTCCCAGACGTCGACGGCGGGCATCCACGAGCGCCCGCTCTCGCCGTTGCCCTGGGCCTGGCCGAGGAACGTGCTCATGAGGCGGCCCATGTCGTTCTGCAGCGCCGCCAGCTCACGGAATGGTTCCCAACGAACCACGGTCGCCATCTCCTGAACCTCCTATAAGGGATTGACTATGTCGACACTATAAAACCTAAGCGCTTTGCTGTCAAGTCCCCGACGCAGTAGCATCCCTCCGTGCTCGAGCTGCCGGACACGCTCCGAGGGCGCCATTTCACGCGGGTTTCCGACTTCTCCCGCGAGGAGCTCGAGCTCGTGCTCGAGACCGCCGGCCGGCTGAGGGAAGCCTCACGCGAGGAGCAGCACGTGCTCCCCGGCCGAGCGCTCGGGATGATCTTCCAAAAGCCATCGACGAGGACGCGCGTGTCGTTCGAGGTCGGGATCGACCAGCTCGGCGGCCACGCGCTGTACCTGCGGTCCGACGACCTCCAGCTCGGCCGTGGCGAGACGATCAGGGACACTGCCACCGTCCTCTCCCGCTACCTCGACGCGATCATGATCCGCACGTTCGCGCAGTCGGACGTCGAGGAGCTTGCGGCCCACGCCTCGATCCCGGTCATCAACGGCCTGACCGACTCGGCACACCCCTGTCAGGCGCTCGCCGACGTGCTCACGATCCGCGAGCACCTCGGCCGGATCGAGGGCGTACGTGTGGCGTACCTCGGAGATGGGAACAACGTGTGCGCATCGCTGATGGTCGCAGTCGCCCGACTCGGAGGAAGCTTCGTCGCCGCCACGCCCGAGGGCTACGAGCCCGAGCCGGAGTCGCTCTCGGTCGCCCGCGAGTCGGGCGCGGCCGTCGACGTCGTCCGGGATCCCGCGGAAGCGGCTCGAGGCGCCCGCGTCCTGTACACCGATGTCTGGACGAGCATGGGCCAGGACGAGGAGCGCGAGCGACGCCTGCGGGACCTCGCGGGCTACGGCATCACGGCCGACCTCCTGGGCCGCGCGGAGCGGGACGCGATCGTCCTGCACTGCCTGCCGGCCCACTACGACGAGGAGATCACCGAGGAGGTCCTGTACGGGCCCCAGTCGGCGGTGTGGGACCAGGCGGAGAACCGCCTTCACGCGCAGAAGGCGCTGATGGCGCTCGTCGTCCCCTAGCACGCGGCCGGCTCCGTGTTCCCGATCAAGGACAACGTTCCGACGCGGTCGTTCCCGATCATGACCGTGATCCTGATCGCGACGAATGTCTCGGTCTGGCTCTTCTACGAGCTTCCGAACCTGAACGCGGCCGTCAACGAGGCCGCGTACCAGCCGTGCGAGGTGACCCGCTCGTGCCCGGTGGTCGGCCTCGACTGGCCCCCGTCGCTCGTGACCTCGATGTTCCTGCACGGCGACTGGCTGCACCTGATCGGCAACATGCTCTTCCTCTGGATCTTCGGGAACAACGTCGAGGACGCGCTGGGGCACGTCCGCTACCTCGCTTTCTACTTTCTCGGCGGATTCGCAGCGACGGCGCTCCAGAGCTTCATCACGCTCAGCTACGGGACGCAGCTCGACGCCGAGATCCCGAACCTCGGCGCGAGCGGCGCGATCTCGGCGATCCTCGGTGCCTACCTGTTCCTCCTGCCGACCGCGAGCGTCACGACGATCATCTTCTTCTTCATCTTCTTCATCCGGGAGTTCCCGGCGTGGCTCTTCCTCGGGTTCTGGTTCGTCTTCCAGCTCCTGGCCGGCGGGATGCAGCTTCTCCATCCCGAGCAGGGCGGCGGCGTCGCGTTCTTCGCCCACATCGGCGGCTTCGTCTTCGGGTTCCTCGCCGTGCGGCTGTTCGTCAAACGTCGGCCGCTCCAGCCCGCCTACTGATGGACGAGGCGGAGTTCGACGAGCAGGTCGCGGCGGCACTCGACGACGTCCCGCCGGAGCTGGCGCGCGCCCTCGACAACGTGGCGATCGTCGTGGAGGACGAGAACCTGGACGAACCGGGTCTCCTCGGCTGCTACCACGGCCTCGGCCCCGGGCGGGACCGCACCGGCGCGCTCCCGGACGAGATCGTGATCTACCGTCGTCCGCTCCTTCGCGCCTTTCCCGAGCCGGACGAGCTCCGCCGCCAGATCCGGATCACGGTGCTCCACGAGCTCGGGCACTACTTCGGGCTGGACGAGCACCGGATCGACGAGCTGGGCTACGGGTGACGAACGACCCTGGCGCACGCAACCCGAGCTCAACATGTCCAGGGAATGGCGAGGGGGGCGGAGGCGTTTTCCCCGGTGTGAGAACACTGACCGAAATCCGTGCCGAGATCGAGCGCGCCAGCGAGGACCGCGCCGTTCTCCTGCACCGTCTGTCCGCCGGACATGACGCCGTCCTCGCAGCCGAGCTCCGCGAGATCGACGAACGGGTCGCGAAGCTCTGGGACGAACACCGCGAGGCCCGTGTGCGGGCGCGCTTCGGCGATCGCAACGAGATCATCCGTCGCGCTCGGCTCGAAGAGCGCATCGACAGGGCCGCATAGACGTCATCTGAGACGACTCTCTCCCCAAGCAGCGAGGGGCGCGTTCGCGCCCCCTCGCCGCTTCTCCGATCACCGAATGCGCTCAACGTGCGGCAGCGGCTGAGCGACCAGAATTAGCCGGTCGGCATGACGGGGAGCCTCACTCTGGGAACGCTGGGGAGCACCGGCCTGCGCGTCAGCCCCCTTGGCCTCGGGCTCGCAGCCCTCGGCCGGCCTGGCTACATCAACCTCGGCCACGGTCGGGATCTCCGCGGCGAGACCGACGTCGGGGCGATGGAGCGCAACGCGCACGACGTACTCGACACGGCCTTCGGCGGCGGCGTGCGGTACTTCGACGCCGCCCGCTCGTACGGAGAGGCCGAGCGCTTCCTCGCGTCCTGGCTCGAGCAGCGCCGACTGCGTCCGGGCGAGGTGACGGTCGGCTCGAAGTGGGGCTACACCTACACCGCAGACTGGAGAGTCGACGCCGACCGGCACGAGGTCAAGGAGCTGTCGGCTCCGGCCCTGAGGAGGCAGCTCGCCGAGAGCCGCGCCCTCCTCGGGCCACATCTGCGCCTCTACCAGATCCACTCGGCGACGGTGGAAAGCGGTGTCCTGGAGGACGAGGAGGTGCTCGCCGAGCTGGCCCGCCTTCGGGAGGGTGGAATCGCGATCGGTTTCACGACGACCGGGCCGCAGCAGGCGGAGACCATCCGGCGGGCACTCGCGGTCGGCGGCTTCGACACCGTCCAGGCGACCTGGAACCTCCTCGAACGCTCTGCCGGCCCGGCCCTCGCCGAGGCGCGCGCCGCCGGTCTCGGCGTGATCGTCAAGGAGGCCCTCGCCAACGGCCGGCTGACGGCGCGCGGCGACAACCCCCTTGCGGGGGTCGCAGCCGAACGGGGGACGAGCCCCGACGCGCTCGCGCTCGCGGCCGCGCTCGCGCAGCCGTGGGCGGACGTCGTCCTCTCCGGCGCCACGACGCCGGAGCAGCTGGGGAGCAACCTCGCCGCGCTCGAGGTCGAGTACGACGACGAGCTCGACGAACGGCTCGCGTCACTCGCCGAGGAGCCGGAACGGTACTGGTCGACGCGAGCCGGACTGCCCTGGAACTAGGAGAGACGCCCCTCCACGAGGCCGCGTTCGACGAACCACTCGAGCGTCCGGCGAATCGTCTCCTCGAGCGGCGTGTACTCGAGACCGAGCTCGCGTGTCGCCTTCGAGCCGTCGTAGGCGTGGCCGTGGAGCGCGGTTCGGACGAGGTCGCGGCAGACCCGCGGCGTCTTCCCGCGCAGCCGGGCCGTCGTCTCGGCGGCGACTGCCGCCGCCCTCGCCACGGTCGGCGGCAGCGACCGGACACGCCTGCCGCGCCCGGTCAGGCGGTCGAGCAGCTGCATGCCCTCCCGCACGGTGATCGTGGCCCCGCTGAGCACGTACCGCTCGCCGGGCTCGCCGTGAGCCTCCGCCAGGAGATGGCCTTCCGTGCAGTCTGCGATGTCGACGAGGCTGATCGTCGAGTCGACGATCGCCCTCAGCCGTCCGTTGAGGTAGGCGAGTAGCAGCGCGGTCGAGCCCGTCGCGCGCCCCGGCCCCTGGACGGAGGCCGGGTTCACGTACACGACCTCGATACCCGTCTCCCGCGCCGCAGCGAGAACGGCCAGCTCCGCCTCGAACTTCGACCGCTCGTAGTCCGACAGGAACCAGCCGCGATGCGGCGACGTTTCGCTCCCGATCGTCCCGCGGGCCTCCCCCAGCGTGGCGGCGGAGGAGGTGTAGACGACCCGGCCAACGCCCGCGGTGGCCGCGGCGCGTACGACGTTGATCGAGCCTCCGATGTTGACCTCGAACATCGGCGAGGGATCCCGGAGGCAGAGCGCATTGACGCCGGCGGCGTGGTAGACGACCTCGCAGCCGCGCATCAGGCCGGGGAGCGCCTCTGCGTCGACGATGTCGCCGCGGACGGGCTCAGCACCGAGCGCATGGACCTTGTCGGCCGACTCGTCCGACCGCGCCAGCGCCTTGACCGTGCGCCCGTCTGCGACGAGGCGCTCCACGATCGCTCCGCCGAGGAACCCCGTGCCGCCGGTGACGAGGGTGTCCCCTGCCAATCCCTAGCTCGAGCCCTCGGAGAAGGCCGAGGAGAAGCGGAGCAGGTACTCGACGGCCGACAGCACCGTGATCGTCGCCGCCGCCAGCATCGCCCACTCGTCGACCAGCAGCGGGCCGAGCGGCTCGTCGTAGCGGAGGATGGCGAGCAGGATGGCGAGGAACTGGACGTTCGTCTTCAGCTTGCCCCAGATCGAGGGCGGGAACACCGTTCCCTCCGCGGCCACGACGCCACGCAGCCCGAGGATGACGAGCTCGCGGCCGATGATGATCATCGCGATCCAGACGGAGGCCCGGTCGACCTCGACGAGGGCGATGAGCGCCCCTGCGGCGAGCAGCTTGTCGGCCGTCGTGTCGAGGAAGGAGCCGAAGGTGGTCGTCAGGGCCCAGCGCCTGGCCACGTAGCCGTCGACGAAGTCCGTCATCGCCGCGACCACGAAGAGGACCGCCGCCGCGACGTAGGCGGCGTCCTGGTCGGGCCCGCGCAGGATCAGGCCCATCACGACGGGGATCAGCAGGATGCGCAGGTAGGTCAGGCCCAGGAGGAACGAGGCGGGCGCGCCTGGCTGTCCGCTCACGGCGTCGAGATCTGGTGCGCGAGCGACGCTTCTTCGCCGGCGAGCAGGGCGCGAACCTCGTCCGCGGAGGCGAGGCGCAGCGCCTCGCCGGCGAGAGCTCGTGCGGCACCCGAGTCGACCTGCCTCACCGCTTCCTTCGTCGCCGGGACCGCGGGAGGGTTGACGCTGAGCTCCGAGACGCCGAGTCCGACGAGGGCCGGGACGGCGAGCGGGTCAGACGCCAGCTCGCCGCAGACGCCCACCCACTTGCCCTCGGCCTCGGCCGCCTCGGCGACCATCCCGATCAGCCGCAGGACGGACGGATGCAGGGCGTCCGCGAGAGGCGCGACGGCGTCGTTTCCGCGCTCGGCGGCCAGCGTGTACTGCGTGAGGTCGTTCGTCCCGATCGAGAAGAAGTCGACCTCCGGCGCGAACGCGTGCGCTGCGAGCGCGGTCGCAGGCACCTCGACCATCACGCCGACGTCGATCCGTCCGGCTCGAACTCCGCGCTCGTCGAGCTGCTCCCGGGCCCGGGCGAGCACGGCCGTCGCCGCGCGGAACTCGGCGAGCATGGTGACCATCGGAAACATCACCTTCAGTGGCTGGTCGGCTGCCGCCCGCAGCGCCGCCCGCAGCTGCGTCTCCAGGAGCTCGGGCTGGGCCAGTCCGAGACGGATGCCGCGGACGCCGAGGAAGGGGTTGGCCTCCACCCGCTGCGGCAGATACGGCAGCGGTTTGTCGGCGCCGACGTCGAGGGTCCGCAGGATCAACGGCCTCCCGCCCAGCCGCTGGCCGATCTCTGCGTACGCGGCGTACTGCTCGTCCTCGCCGGGAAGCGAATCGCGCTCCAGGAACAGGAACTCCGTGCGGAGAAGCCCGACGCCCTCGGCGCCGTTCACGACGGCCGCATCGACGTCGGCCGGTGAGCCCACGTTGGCAACCACCTCGATGGAGGTGCCGTCGCGCGTCGTCGCCGGTCGCTGAGCGGAGGCGAGCGCCCGCCGCGCCTCGGCCTCACGTTCGGCGCTCCGCTGCTCGTACGTACGAACGAGGTCGGCGGCCGGGTCGACGTAGACGGCGCCCGCGTCTCCGTCGAGCGCGAGGTGCGTGCCCTCGGGCACGTCCAGCAGAGGCTCGCCGAGCCCGACCGCCGCTGGGATCCCGAGCGAGCGGGCGAGAATCGCGCTGTGCGAGGTCGGGCCGCCGTAGGCGGTCGCGATCCCGCGCACGAGCTCACGGTCGAGCGAGGCGGTGTCCGCCGGGGTGAGGTCGGCCGCGAGGAGGATCCCCGGCTCGACGAGCGCGGCGGCAGGTGTCGTGCCGCCGACGAGCTGCGCGACGACCTGTCGGGCAACTCCCGTCAGATCGTCGGCCCGGGCGCCGAGATACTCGTCGTCGAGGCCGCGGTAGTCCGCCGCAACCGCTTCGGCGGCCTCGTTCCAGGCCTGCGCGGCGTTCCGGCCCTGCTCGAAGATCGCACGCCGGGCGGGACCCAGCAGCGCGTCGTCGTCCAGGAAGAGGAGGTGGGCGTCGAAGATCGCCGCGTTGTACTCACCTGCGCGGGCGGCGACGGAGTCACGCGTCGTCCGGATCTCCTCACGGACGCGCTCGCGGGCCTCGCCGAGCCGCTCCCACTCTGCCTCCGGGTCGGCGGCAGGCCCGGTGGGAATCTCCGGCGCCACCGCCTTGAAGTGACGCGCGGCTCCGACCGCCGTGCCCGGGGCGGCGGGGAGCCCGGCGAGGGCGCCCTCCGGAACCACCGGCGGCCCCGCAGGCGCCGGCGTCGGCGGCGCCTCCACCGCCTCGTCGTCGAAGCCGCGCCCCGCCAGCGCTTCCAGGGCGGCGAGCGCCTCCTGTGCCTGCGGACCGCTCGCAGAGACGAGGATCTCGTGTCCCTGACGCACGCCGAGCGTCGCGATCGCGTTCAGGCTGCGACCGCTCGACGGACCGCGACCTGCCGTCAGGTTGGTCACGGTGATGTCGGCGTCGAAGCCGCCCGCGGTCTGGACGAAGCGCGCGGCCGGCCGCGCGTGTAGGCCGAGCGGGTTCGGCACCGTCAGCGTCAGCGTCCGGCTCCCGTCTCCCGTCGTCGCCATGGCGGGAGCCGCAGCCTCGGCCGAACCGAGATGCGTCGCTTTCGCCGCCAGCGAGCCGCGCGCCTCGGCGGCCACCTCGGCGAGCGACGCGCCGAGCTTCGCCGTGACGGCCGCGGCGACGGCGCCCTCGACGAGCGGGGCCTCGCAGAGAAGCACGCCCTCCCGCCTCTCCGGCGGAAGCAGGTCGAGCGCCATCTCGGCGCTGAGCACGGCGCTCCCCAGATCCATCAGCACGAGGACGCCGTCGCCCTGGTCGGCCCGCTCGATCGCCTCGAGCACGCGCGTGGCGTCCGTGCCGAGCGCCGGCTCGGGCGCGTCGATCCCGCCGGCGAGCTCGATCGGCACCTCGCCGCCCATCCCGCGCGCCAGCTCGCCCACACCGTCGGCGAGCGTCGCCGAGTGCGTGACGATGACGAGCCCGACCACTGCTATGCGGCGCCGGCGGCGGCGCGTGCCTCGAGCCCGTAGGCCCGGTAGAGGAGCTCCACCGGATGGACCGCCTGGACGCCGGTGCCGTGCGCGATCTGCCAGCGGCAGGTCTCGCTGTCACAGGCCGCGAGGTTCGCCTCGGCACCGCGCACCTCGCGGAAGAGCCGGTCGCCCACCGCCATCGAGATGTCGTATTTCTCCTTCTTCAGTCCGTACGTGCCGGCGATGCCGCAGCAGTCGACGTCGAGCTCGATCACGCGCAGGTCGGGGATGAGGGCAAGCAGGTCGAGCGCGGGCTTGCCGATGCCGTGCCCGCGCTGCTGGCACGGGGCGTGGTACGGGACGGTGAGCGGCTGGGGCTCGAAGTCGGTCCGGAGCTCGCCGCGCTCGTGCATCAGCAGCAGGAACTCGCAGAGATCGTAAGTCGCTTCGCTCACGACCTTCAGGTCCTCGTCCTCGATGCCCAGGATCTCCTGTGCCTCGCGCTTCAGCATCAGGCCGCAGCTCGTCGAATTGGCCACGATCGGCCAGCCCTCGCGTGCGTAGGGGGCGAGGTTGGCGACGAGCCTCCGAACGTACGCGCGCGCCCCCTTGAAGTTGCCGTTCGACTGCAGCGGCAGCCCGCAGCAGTCCTGCGGCGGGACCCGCACGTGGTAGCCGTTGTGCTCGAGGACGGCGACGACCATCTCCCCCACCCCCGGCTCGTAGTAGTTCGTGCCGCAGGCGTGAAAGTAGACGACGCGGCGACGAGAGACGGGACTGGTGTGCCGCTTCGCCCAGCGCTGGAAGGTGCGCCCCGCGAAGCGCGGCATGGGCGCGTTCCGGTGGATCCCGAGGACGCGATGGGCGAGAGCCCGAACCAGCCCGCTCCGCAGCGCCCAGTTCGAGAGCGGCGCCACCGGTGTGCCGAGGCGGCCGAGAACGCTCGGCCTCGCGATCAGCTGGTTGCGGAGCGGGATGCCCCGCTCCTCCCAGAGCTGCGCGCGCGCCTGCGAGTTGATCTCCGCGATCTTCACGCCCTGCGGGCAGACCTGCGTGCAGATCCCGCAGCCCGAGCAATAGTCGACCGAGGCGTCGACGGAGAGGCCGGCCTGGCGGTAGCGCTCCGCCTGCGGCCCGACGTACTTCGGCCCCGGAAAGAGCGGTGTCACCTGCGAGAAGGGACAGAACGTCTCGCAGATCGTGCACTTGACGCAGTGGTCGAGCGAATCGCGGACGAACTCCTGCACTACGCGACCTCCAGGATCGCCTCGGCGGCGGCGTAGCCCGTCGCGAGACTGACGCCGTTCCCGGAGGCCTCTCGCCACGGAACGGCCCCGGCGAGCGTCGCGCCGGCCGCGAAGAGGTTGTCGTAGCGGGGCTGGCCGTCGCCGTCCGTGGGCCGGAGCCGGTCGTCGACGGGAATGCCCACCCGGTCGAGCGGCTGCTCCACGAGGTAGGTCGGCAGGAAGCGCGGCTCGCCGTCGGCCGGCTGCCCCGCGATCGGCAGGTCGAAGACGGGCTCGCGGATCGTCCCGTACGAGTCGAGCTGCAACCCGCCGGCGGCGACCCCGCCCGACGCGAGCACGAACGAGCCGGCCCGGTGGGTCGTCGCCCGCGACGCCGTCTCGGCGACCACGGCCTCCACGCGACCGTTCTGGCTCTCGGCGCCGACAACCGTCTGCCCGATGAGGATGCGGCCTCCGGCGTGCCGCAATGCGTCGGTCATCGCCTCGTAGAGCCGGATCCCGGAGACCGACGGCGGCAGGGTCGCGACCTCGAAGACAGGCCGCTCCAGCCGGGCCTCGAGGTCCCGCCAGACCTCCCCCGCATTGCCCATCCCGAGCACGGACGGAAAGCCCACGCGCTCGTCCGGCTCGAGGAGGCCCGTCAGCTCGCGGACGACCCAGTCTCTGAGCTCGGGCTGCTCGAAGCGTCTCGCGAGCCCGGGGCCGCTCACGTCCGGCGCTCCGTCGAGAGGTGGCGTGAGCTCGATCGCGCGGGCCGACACCGCCGTGCCGGCGAGCGGGGAGTGGCCGAGGTTGTCGGCGAGATACGCCGGATAGAAGTCCTTGAGGCCGAGGCCGACGAAGGCGAAGCGACCCCCCGCCCGAAGGTCACCGCCGGCCATCGTCTCGGGGACGACCGACGAGGGCTTGACCGCTCCCACCGCGGTCGGGAGCAGGAAGTTCTCGTCGAGCCCACCCCGATAGCCAAGCTCGGGCACTCGGGTTTTGAGCCAGTCGACGGCCGCGGCGATCGACTCCTGCGAGAGACGTGCGTAGGGATGGGCGGGATGGGCGTCCGCGAACGCCGGCAGCGCGCGAGCTGGGCTCTCCACGCGGTCGTCGGCGAAGCCGAGAACGTCGATGGTCGCCGGAGCAAGGTGCGTGGAACCTACCCCGGTGGCGACGACCAGTACCCTCCGGCCTTCCTCGGCCAGCCGGAGCGCCGCCGTCAGCCCGGCAAGGCCGGCGCCGACCACGACGGTCTCGTAGCTCATGTCGGCACGTGCTGGATCCCGAGCAACCCCTGGAAGATCCAGTCGTCCAATCGGGCCTGTCGTGCCTGGTGGCCGTAGAGGATGGGATGCACGCCCTTCCAGCGCTCCTGCAGGAACGCGAGCATCGCCTCGTTCGCGGCGCGGTTGTCCAGCCGCTCGACCGCGTGGAGGATTCCGGTCGCCCGGTACGTGCAGAAGCCGCCCTGGCACGGCCCCATCCCGAGCCGGAGGGTGCGACGGATGTCGTCGAGGTTCGCCGTCCGCCGCCGCTCCATCGCCCGCTCGAGCCGGTCGCGTGTGACCAGCTCGCACTCGCAGATGAGCTCCTCGGACCTCGGGACGGGCTCGCGGGCGTGCAGCCGAGCGCTGATCTCGTAGAAGTGTCCGTCCTCGGAGTCGGGGAGCGGCACTTCGTGCGTGCGGCAGGGCCTCTCGACGCCGAGCTGGGCGCAGGCGGCGTCGACCGCGACCTCGGCCATGAGCCGGAACGTCGTCGTCTTGCCGCCGGTGATCGTCACGAAGCCCTCGATGCCCTCTCGCTCGCGGTGGTCGATGAGCGCGTGCGAACGGCTCACCTCGCGCGTGTCCGCCACCTCCTCGGCGGAGAAGAGCGGGCGCGCCCCGGCCCAGACTCGAAGCGCCCGGGCCTCGCGAAAGCCGGGGACGAGCTTCTCGCCCTCGTCGAGCATCTCGTCGATCTCCGGCCGGGTGACCTCGAGCTCGTCCGGATCGTCGACCGGGGAGTCGGTGGTCCCGATTACAGACACCGTGCGGATCGGGACGATGATGTCGCCGTCCGACGGCATCTTGCAGCGATTGACCACCGTGTTCACGAGCCGGTGGTTCATCGCGATCATGATCCCCTTGCCCGGCAGGACGTTGACCCGGGCGCCGGCGAGCTCGGCGATCTGCCCCGCCCAGGCGCCTGCCGCGTTGATCACGACGTCCGCGTGGATTCGCAGCTCCTCGCCAGTCAGCTCGTTGCGCACGACTGCGCCCGTTACCGTGTCGCCGTCCCGCTCGAGCGCGACGACTCGGTGGTAGAGGAGGATCTCCGCCCCATGCTCCTTCGCCGAGCGGGCGCAGCCCCACACGAGCTTCCAGGGATCGAGCGCGGCGTCGAGGACCGAGAACGCGCGCGAGATGCCCGAGTGCAGCCGTGCCTCGCGACGCAGCGCCTCGGCGACGGGAATCTCCTCGACCGGGACACCCGTCGCCCGGCAGCCCTCGAGGAACGTGTCGCCGAAGGCAGGGTCGTCCCAGGGGGTCGAGACGAAAAGGCCGCCGGTGTCCTCGATGCAGTCGGATGCGATCCGGCGGAGGATCGCGTTCTCCGCCACGCATTCCTTCGCAGCCTCGGGGTCCTTGACCGCGTACCGTCCGCCGGAGTGGAGCAGGCCGTGGTACCGGCCCGTCGTGCCCTCCGCCAGATCCTTGCGCTCGACGAGCACCGTCTTGAGTCCACGCATGGCTGCATCACGGGCCACCCCGGTGCCCGTCGAGCCGCCGCCGATCACCAACGCTTCAGTCTCGATGGACGCCACGCTACTCGCTGGAGTTCATCAGAAAGCGTCGTCCGCGCGGGGGTACACTCGGCGCGTCGACGGAGGAGGCCAGATGGCGGACGAATCGGACAGGCACGAGCATGAGGGCAGCTTCGCAGAGGGGGTCGAGGAGACCGAGCACCACCCCGAAGGAATGAAGGGCGACTTCGCGGAAGGGGTCGAGGAGCGCGAGCACCGGCACGAGGGGAGCTTCGCCGAGGGCGTCGAGGACGTCGAGCACCACCCCGAGGACGAGAAGAAGGGCGATTTCGCCGAAGGGATCGAGTCGGAATAAGCGGACGTCGGGACCCGGCGGCGCACCTGGCCGCCGGGTCCCTTCGTAGACGATTCGTCTATTCCAGCCAGTCGAAGGTCCGCGTTACGGCCTTCTTCCAGTATGCGTACTCCTTGTCCCGTTCGGCCGCGTCCATCTGGGGCTGCCATTCCTTGTCCTTGCCCCAGTTGGCACGCAGGTCCTCGACCTCGGACCAGAACCCGGTCGCGAGGCCCGCGGCGTAGGCCGCGCCGAGAGAGGTCGTCTCGGCGACCGTCGGGCGGATCACCGGAACGTCGAGCACGTCGGCCTGGAACTGCATCAGCAGCTCGTTGTAGACCATCCCGCCGTCCACCTTGAGCGACGTGAGCTCCACGCCGGAGTCGGCGTTCATCGCGTCCACGACCTCCTTGGACTGCCACGCCGTGGCCTCGAGCGTCGCCCGCGCGATGTGGCCCTTGTTGACGTACCGGGTCAGGCCGGCGATGGCGCCCCGGGCCTCGCTCCGCCAGTACGGGGCGAAGAGGCCGGAGAAGGCAGGGACGAAGTAGATCCCGCCGTTGTCGTCCACGGTCTTCGCGAGCTCCTCGACCTCGGCCGACTCCTTGATGAGGCCGATGTTGTCCCGCAGCCACTGGACGAGCGCGCCCGTGATCGCGATCGCTCCCTCCAGGCAGTACACGGCCGGCTGGTCGCCGATCTTGTAGCCCAGCGTCGTCAGCAGGCCGCTCTTCGACTGGACGGCCTCGTTGCCGGTGTTGAGGAGCAGGAAGTTGCCCGTCCCGTAGGTGTTCTTCGCCTCGCCGACGGCGAAGCAGGTCTGGCCGAAGAGCGCGGCCTGCTGGTCGCCGAGGTCGCCGGCGACCGGGATTCCGGCCAGGCCACCCTTGGCCTCGCCGTAGACCTCGCTCGAGGCCCGGATCTGCGGCAGCATCGCGCGCGGGACGCCCAGGATCCCGAGGATCTCGTCGTCCCAGTCGAGGGTCTCGAGGTTCATCATCATCGTGCGGCTGGCATTCGTCACGTCGGTGACGTGGGCGCCGCCGTCCGCTCCGCCGGTGAGCTGCCAGATCACCCAGGTGTCGATGTTCCCGAAGAGCACCTCGCCGCTCTCCGCCCGAGCCCGGATGCCGTCGATGTTGTCCAGGATCCATTTGATCTTCGGGCCGGAGAAGTACGTCGCGATCGGGAGCCCGGTCTTGGGCCGGAACCGGTCCTGGCCCCCGTCGCCGGACAGCTCGTTGCAGATCTGGTCCGTGCGGGTGTCCTGCCAGACGATCGCGTTGTGGACGGGTTCTCCGGTAGAGCGGTCCCAGAGAACCGTCGTCTCGCGCTGGTTCGTCACCCCGACCGCGGCGATGTCGGAGGCCTGGATCTTCCCGAGGCCTGCCTGAATCATCTCCTGCGTGCGCTGCCAGATCTCCATCGCGTCGTGCTCGACCCAACCCGGCTTGGGATAGATCTGCTCGTGCTCCTTCTGGTCGACCGAGACGACCTGTCCGCCGTGGTCGAAGACCATGAAGCGGGTGCTGGTCGTTCCTTGGTCAATCGCTGCGGCGTATTGCGCCATCCACTGCACCTCCTATCTGAGTCACCCGCCGGCCCAGGTCTCGGCGGCGGTCTTGACGAGCAGGTGGGAAGACGTCGCGCCGGGATCCTGGTGGCCGGCGCTTCGTTCGCCGAGGTAGCTCGCCCTGCCCTTCTTGGCGACGAGCGGGATGGTTGCCTGCATGCCCTCCTCGGCTGCCTGAGCCGATTTCCTGAGCGCCTCCTCGAACGAAGCGCCGTCGGCCACAGCCGCAGAGAACGCATCCCTCGCCGGAATCAGGGCGTCGACCATCGTCTTGTCCCCCGGCTCCGCCTTGCCTCGCATCTGCACGCCCTGGACCGCCGCGTCGAGCGCAGCGGCCCAGTCATCCGCCTCGAGCTCGCTCTTCCCGGCGGTCGCCATGCCTATCTGCATGAACAACGTTCCGTAGAGCGGCCCGCCGGCGCCGCCGACGGTCGAGACGAGCGTCATGCCGACGGTCTTGAAGAGGGCGCCGATGTCCTCGTCGCCCTCGAGGCCGTCCAGCTTGGCGAGGACCGCGGTCATGCCGCGGTCCATGTTGATTCCGTGGTCGGCATCGCCGATCGCCTGGTCGAGCTTGGTCAGGTAGTCCTTGTTCTCGGCCACGGACGACGAGAATGCCCGCACCCAGCCGAGAGCTTGGCTGTACTCGACCGTCACGGCCACGGCCTCCACAGTACTCCTAGACGCCCCACCGCAGGCCCGGCGTCTTGACGGGCGCATCCCAGAGCCGCGTCAGCTCGTCGTCGAGCTTGAGCAGCGTGATCGAGCAGCCGGCCATCTCGAGCGACGTGATGTACGGCCCGATCAGGTTTCGCGTGATCGTGATCCCGCGACCCTCGAGCAGCTTGCGCAGCTCGTTGTAGACGACGTAGAGCTCGATCAGCGGCGTTCCGCCCATGCTGTTGACGAAGGCGAGCACCTCGTCGCCTTCCTGGAACGGAAGGTCGTCGATCACCGGTGTCGCCAGGCTCTCGACGATCTCGGCGGCGGGGGCCAGCTTCCGGCGCTCGCGGCCCGGCTCCCCGTGGATGCCGATGCCGATCTCCATCTCGTCGTCGCCGAGCTCGAACGTCGGCGTTCCGGCGGATGGGACGATGCACGACGTCAGCGCCATGCCCATGCTGCGGCCGTTCGCATTCACCTTGCGGCAAAGGTCTGCGACCTGCTGCAGCGACTGCTGCTCCTCCGCGGCGGCACCGCAGATCTTCTCGGCGAGGACGGTCGTCCCGACGCCGCGCCGGCCGGCCGTGTAGAGGCTGTCCTGCACGGCGACGTCGTCGTCGATCACGACCGCCTCGACCTCGATCCCTTCGCCACGGGCGAGCTCGGCGGCCATCTCGAAGTTCATGACGTCGCCGGTGTAGTTCTTGACGATGTGGACGACGCCGGCGCCGCCGTTACTCGCCTTGGTCGCCTCGATCATCTGGTCCGGCGTCGGCGACGTGAACACCTCGCCCGGACAGGCAGCATCGAGCATGCCCATGCCGACGAAGCCTCCATGCATCGGCTCATGCCCGGAGCCGCCGCCCGACACGAGCCCGACCTTGCCCTGGACGGGCGCGTCTGCGCGGACGATGTAGTTTGGCCCGAAGTTCACCTTCACGAGGTCGCCGTGCGCCTCGGCGATGCCCTGAAGCGCCTCGGTGACGACGTCTTCGGCCTTGTTGATCAGCTTCTTCACGCTTGGCTCACTCCTTCAGATCAGAGCATTCCGCTGAGCCTGCCGATGACCTCGAGGTTGCCGGTGCCGGGAGCGAAGAGCGCCTGATAGGTGACCGCCCCGAGCACCCCCCCGATGATCGGCCCGACGACGGGGATCCACGCGTAGTCCCAATCCGCGTCTCGCTTGCCGGGAATCGGAAGCAAGGCATGTGCGATTCGCGGCGAGAGGTCGCGCGCGGGATTGATCGCGTATCCGGTCGGCCCTCCGAGCGAGAGTCCGATCGCGAACACCAGCAGACCGATGAGGAGCGGCACGATGGACTGGCCGAAAGCGGTCGCCAGCACTGCTTGCCCGATGCTGCCGGAGCCAGCCGCGGCGAAGTGTCCGACGATTGCGAAGACTCCGAAGAGCAGCATGAACGTCCCGACGATCTCGGTCAGCAGGTTCGCCCCTCTGTTCCGGATCGCCGGCGCGGTGCAGAAGACGGCGAGCTTGAGGCCCGGGTCCTCAGTCACTCGCCAGTGTGGCAGGTAGGAGAGGTAGACAATGATCGCACCGAGGAAGGCCCCGGTGAACTCGCCGGCCAGGTACTTGGGCACATCGTCCCACGGCGTGACGTCGGTGACCGCAAAGCCGATCGTCACGGCCGGATTGAGGTGCGCACCGCTGAACTGGCCGACCGCATAGACGGCCATCGCGACCGCCATTCCCCATCCGAACGTGATCACGATCCAGCCTGCGTTCTCGGCCTTCGAGCGCGCAAGCAGCACTCCGGCAACGACGCCGTCTCCGAGCACGATCAGGATCCCGGTCCCGATCACCTCGGCAGTGAAGATTTCCATGACACCCCCTTTTGGGTAGGGCTGCGCCGAGGAACATCTCGCATGTTGATTGCGAAGTCAACGTGGGACGGAGGTGGTGCGGCGCGCCGGGGCGACTAGTCGCGCGAGACGTCCACGGCGTAACGGCCGCGAAGCTCGCGTGCGATCCCGTCGTCCCCGCCGATCAGATGGAGCTCGTACGGGTAGGCGTACTGGGCTCGGAAGCCCTTTTCACGGACGAGGATCCGCCCCCAGAGCGAGACGCTGCCGAGGGCGATGGGGCGTCCGTGCCTGACCGGGGGCAGTTCGTGATACTCGCGCCCGTAGCGCTGGCGAATACCCGTATAGCGTCGCAGCAGGTCTTCGGCGAGCTCCCGCGTCCGGAAGGCGTAGATGCCGCATTCGTGGTCGCCGACCGGGGCAGAATCGCGATGGAGCGCGCAGCCGGCCTCGAACCGGCGCATCGGGGGCCAGCTCACGTGATGCCAGGTGAACGACTCCAGCCGATACTCGTCACCATGGAGTCGCACGTGCCAGAGGCGCCAGCCGAGGATGGGCTCGGTCGAGAGTTCGGTCACGCTTCCACCGGCTCCTCGACCGGCTGCTCGATGGGAGCGGTGGCAGGCACCGGCTCCTCGAGCGGCGTGATCTCGATCTCCCGCTCGGTCTCGGGGAGACCTATCTCCACCGGGGAGTCCGTCTTCGGCGGGGCGAGTGCATCGGCGTCAGGCCCGATTGAGCAGCGTTCATGCTCCTCATTGTCGGTACCGAGCCGCAAACACTTGAAGCAGACGCTAGAGCACGGGTCGGCTAGCACCGCCCAGCGAGGCGCCGAAACCCGCGGTGTCAGTCATAGTCCGAGCCGCAGGTGAGGGCGCTCCGGTCAGGTCGCGGTTCGTGGAAGCTTCGGCGCAGAGCAGCCGCCTGGCTCCTCGTGCTGGCCGTTCGGTCGATCACCACGAAGTCCGTCCGCTTCCTCGAGCGCATCGAGGACACCCGCCAGCGCATCTACTTCGCGAACCACACGAGCCACCTCGATTTCATGCTCATCTGGTCCTCGCTGCCCCGGGACGTCCGAGAGCGAACGCGGCCGGTTGCGGGCCGTGACTACTGGGAACGCAACTGGTTTCGCCGCTACTTCGTCCGCAAGGTGTTCGACGCGGTCCTGATCGATCGCACGCCGGCAAACGGCGACTCCGCCGGCGGCCGGACCGCCGACCGCCATGCGCGCGAGGCAGTCGACCAGATGCTGGCCGGGCTCGGCGACGAACACTCGCTGATCCTGTTCCCCGAGGGCACGAGAGGCTCCGGCGAGACGATCGGGGAGTTCCGCAGCGGTCTCTACTACGTCTCCCGCGAGCGCCCGGACGTGGAGCTCGTCCCGGTCCGGATCCAGGGCGCGAGCAGGGTGCTCCCGAAGGGCCGGATCATGCCGCGTCCCCAGGAGAGTGAGCTGACCTTCGGCCAGCCGATGCACCTCGAGGAAGGCGAGAAGAAGGCGGCCTTCATCGAGCGGGCGCGCTCCGCTCTGGGCTCGCTCTAGGAGCGGGAGAGAGCGGAAGCCCGCTGCTCGCCTTACCATGAAGGCACGGGGCGTTAGCTCAGCTGGGAGAGCGCCGGCTTTGCAAGCCGGAGGTCACCGGTTCGATCCCGGTACGCTCCACCTACGAAAGCCCCGCTCAGCGGGGTTTTCGACGAGGTAGGGCGCGCCGACGCCGCCGCCCCGCGCCGTGGCCGAGGACGAGCGCGCCGGCCGCGTCGCCGGCGGGATGCAGGTGCGCCCGCGCGGGGCCGTGCGGGGTGTCGAGCTCGAGCATGCCCGCGACGGTAGCCTCGGCGTGGTGTTCGACCACGTCGCCATCGCGGTCTCGGACCTGGCCGCGTCCGAGCGGTTCTACCGCACCGTCCTCTCCGTGCTGGGGGTCGAGCCCAGCCACGCGAACGCCGAGCTCGTCGAGTGGGAGGACTGGGACATCGGTCTCACGGACAGCGAGCACCCCGTGACCCGCGGCCTGCACGTCGGCTTCCGTGCGCCGAGCCGCGCGGCCGTGGACGCCTTCTGGCAAGCGGGGATCGACGCCGGATACCGCGACGACGGCGCGCCCGGGCCGCGCACGGAGTACGGACCCGACGACTACGGCGGGTTCCTGCTCGACCCGGACGGCAACAGCGCCGAGGCAGTGCACGGCGTGCGGGCGCGCCCCGTTCCCGACGGCCGCATCGACCACCTGTGGATCCGCGTTGCCGACCTCGCGGCGTCCAGGCGCTTCTACACGACCATCGCGCCTCACGCCGGGATCCGGCTGGGGGACGAGGAGCCCGACCGCGTGGAGTTCACGGGCGAGGACTACAGCTTCTCGCTGATCGACGGGCGGCCGCTCACGGAGCACGTCCACCTCGCGTTCCCCGCCCGCGAGGACGCCACGGTGCGCGCGTTCCACGCCGCCGCGCTCGCCGCCGGCTACGAGGACCACGGCGGTCCGGGGGAGCGCGCCGTGTACCACCCCGGCTACTACGGC
>DASTCG010000076.1:0-18667 GCA_035711385.1 Gaiellaceae bacterium | reverse complement strand
GCGCTTCGGCAAGCTTCTCGGCTCGAGCTCCTTCGTCGTCCGCTAGGCGCCGACTACAACCCGGCGGCGCGCCGCCTCGACGCCGTCAGGAAGACGGTGTCGGCGACGACGAGGACGACCAGCGCCAGGCCGCCCAGGAGGAGCAAGGTGTCGGGTGAGCGCGGGTCGGCCGGGCGGAGCGCCGGAAGCCTCGCTCCGGCGGCTTCCTTCGCCCTCTGGGCCGTGGCCGCCTTGACCACGGTCTTCGGCGCGGAGCGCCGCTTCGCCGCTCGGGTCGGGCTCTTCCGCGTGGAAGCGCTCGTCGCAGGTCGGGTGGTGGTCACTGCGGCCGGCGGAGGAGGAGGCGGCGTCGACGAGACGGTCGCCGCTGCGCGCGACGTCGTGACAACAGTTGGCGGAGGAGGCGGTGTCCGGCTCGTCGTCGTGTTCGCAGGCTGCGGGGCGCGCGTGCTAACCGGCTCCGGTGCCGGCCCGGGCGACCCGGGAGGAGCGGGATCCGGCGCCGGGGCGGCGGCGAGAGCCGAGCCGACGGGCACCGTCGCCGCGCACGCGAGGACAAGGAGCAGCGCCCCCCGCAGCAGCAGCGATCGCCCTGGGTACGTCACGGTGCCTCCTTCGGTGCTTCCACCGTGGTAGCCAATCCGCAGCCGCATGTCAATCAGCGGCGCGTGGATCGTACACGCGTTGCCCAGAACCAGACGGCCAGAAAGACGACGTAGATGGCACCGAGGGCAACAGCGACGAGGAGTGCCGGATCACGACGATACTGCGCGGCCTCGAGCGCGGCACGAGAATACAGCGTCTCTTTCGACAGCTGATCTAGAGGCAGATAGGCCCTTGAATCTACGACAAATTGCACTGACGATACTGGGGTGAATACCGCCGGCGATATCGGGACTTGCCCGGCGTGATACTGCCTCACAAAGCCTTCTGGTTGAGCCAAAACGGGCGAAACGGCCGTCTTGGCGGCTCCAACGTCTGTTCGGACAAGCGTCGAAAGACTGACCGCAGTGAAGAGACAAACTCTGAGGACTCGTGACAGTGTTCTCGACACGAACACTATTTCCCCGGAATCGAATATTGTGAACCGTGAAATTGCCCTTGAATTTCGTTTCGAATCTCGCTAGTTTCGATCCGAAGGGAACGGAGGGGAATGTCAGTCGCCGCGGCAATCGAAACGAGCCGGGCGCCGGGTGCCCGGCGCTCCGTCGGTGGACGGCTTCGTGGAAGCACGTCCGCATCGCGCCGTGCGGCGGTTCGCGGCCTGCTCTGCGACTACCACCGCCGCGGGGACCTCGGCGCCAGAGCGCGGCTGATCCAGCAGTACCTCCCGCTCGTCCGGCGTCTCGCACGCAAGTACGTGGGACACGGCGAGCAGCTCGACGACCTCGTCCAGGTCGGCTCGATCGGCCTGATCAAGGCGGTCGACCGCTTCCAGCTCGACCGGGACGTCGACCTCGCGTCCTACGCAATCCCGACGATCGACGGCGAGATCAAGCGGCACCTCCGCGACCGGGCCTGGCCGCTGCGGATCCCGCGCCGGCTGCAGGAGCTCGATCCCACGCTCAGGGCGCGGGTCGTGGAGCTCGTCGACGGCCGGCAGGGCGAGTTCGAGCACGAGAGCTCGGAGGAGCGCGGCTACGCGCTCGGCGAGGACCGAATCGCCCTCGCTCAGGGCTTTCACGTGCTCGACGAGCGCGAGTGCCTGCTCCTCCGGCTGGCCTACTTCGAGGGCCTGAGCCAGGCGCAGATCGCCCCGCAAGTGGGCATCTCGCAGATCCACGTCTCGCGCCTGACCCGGCGCGCCCTGGCGAAGCTGCGAGCCGAGATCGGGCAGACCGAACCGTGAATCGGCTTTCTCTGCGGCCCTTTACCCCGTACAATCGATGACAAGGGAACTTCTTCCCCAGCCGTCAGTGGGAGGAGGGCTTTTGACGAGCGTCCAGGAACAGCCGGTGGCCAAGGTCGAGGACTACCTCGCCCAGCCGTATCACTTGATGCTCGTCCGCGACGACGAGGACAAGGGCAAGCCCTGGATCGCGTCAGTCGAGGAGCTCCCCGGGTGCACGAGCCGGGGCAAGAGCTCCGAGGCGGCCCTCGACGGCGTCGAAGCCGCCATGGCGAAGTGGATTGCGCTCGCGCTCCAGGAGGGTCGCGAGATCCCGGAGCCGAAGTCGGCGACGAGCCACAGCGGCCGCTTGCTCCTCCGCATGCCGAAGACGCTGCACGCCGAGCTCACGCGCGCCTCGGAGCGGGAGGGCGTGAGCCTGAACCAGTTCATCACCGACTCGCTGGCCGCAGCCGTCGCCTGGCGCGGCCGGGCCGGCGCCGCCTCCGCTCCATCTGCGGGCGGAACACCGATCAGCCAGGCGCCCGGCGCCGCGGGCCTCACGACCGAGCCGCTCGGACGCCGCCGGAAGCGGCGTGAGTCGGGGATGACCGACGCCGCCCTGATGGCCAACTTCGTGATCGTTGCGATTGCCGGCATCGTCGCGATCGTCGTGCTGATCGCCGCCTGGCTCTAGGTGGTAGCGGTATCCGCGCTGCCGACCCGCGGAGCGGGCGCTCCGAAGGTCGACCTCACGGATGGCCTACGCCCGCTGCGAGACGAGTGGACGAGGCTGGCCGCGGCCAACCGGAACATCTTCGCGACATGGGAGTGGAATGAGCTGTGGTGGCGGCATTTCGGAGCCGGGCGACGGCTCCGCGTTGCGGTCTGCCGCGACGGAGACGAGATCCGGGCGATCGTCCCACTCTTCGAGTGGTCCCGACGGCCGCTTCGAACCCTGCGCCTGATCGGCCACGGGCACGGCGACCGGCTGGGGCCCATCTGCGCGGACGACGAGTCCGAGACCGCGGCCTGGGCGTTGCGGCTCGGGCTCGCCTCCGAGAAGCACGACGTGTTCGTCGGTGACTGGGTCGCCGGCGAGCACGAGTGGGCAGACGCGCTCGGCGCGCGAGTGGTTCGCAGAACCGGTTATCCCATCCTCCACCTCGGCTACGAGTCGTGGACCGACTTCCTGACAGGGCGCAGCCGGAGTTTCCGCAAGAGCGTTCGGCACGGCCGCAACAGGCTCGAGCGGAACCACCGCGTCACCTTCCGGTCCGTGGAGCCCGCGACGTTCGGGCGCGACCTCGACGACAGCTTCCGCCTTCACCGCGCCCGCTTCCGGGTCCACCAGAGCTGCCTCTTCTGCGGCGACCACGAGCCGTTCCAGCGCGAGTTCGCGGCGATCGCCAACGAGCGTGGCTGGCTGCGCCTGCTGCTGATGGAGATCGACGGCGTGGCCGTGGCGACCGAGTACGGCTTCCACTTCCAGGACGCGTACTTCTCGTACCAGAGCGGCCGCGACCCGTCCTGGAACCGCTATTCGATCGGTTTCTTGCTCGAGGTCGAGACCATTCGCCGGGCGTTCGAGGAAGGCGCCGTGGAGTACCGCTTCCTCGGCGGCGACGAGCCGTACAAGTACCGCTATTCGACCGAGGATCCAGGCCTCGAGACAGTCGTCGCCGCGGCGACGGGACGTGGGCGTCTCGCCGCAGCCGGGCTCGACGCCGCCTGGCGCCTGCCGGGCGGCCAGGCCCTCTTGCGGCGGCTCGGGTCCTAGGAGGGTTTGGCGGGAAAAGCGCTCGTTGCCAGGCTGCGCTGGTCGTTCCCAGGCAAGGACGCAGGGAGCGCCCGTATCGAATGAGATACGGGCGCGACTGAGGACGCAGACCTGGGGGCGAGCAGCGCGGCCTGGCGGCACAGCCGCTTTTCCGCCAAACCCTCCTACTAGGACGAGGACCGCGCCGCCCGCAGCGGGGCTGCCAGCGCGCGGAACACGGTCAGGTCGCTGCGCCGCGGCCGGACGAGCAGCCGCCACGGAAACGGACTCCGGCTGTGGAATGCGACGAGCGCAGCGCACCCGCCGGCGAGGAACGCGGCGCTCGCGGCCGCCGCCGCCCCGTCCGCGCCGAACTGCGGAATGAGAACGAGGTCGAGCGCGATGCCGAGCACGAGCGCCACGAGCGGCCCGAAGGACGATAGGCCCGGAGACGATCCTGCGACGAGGGCGTTCGAGAAGACCGCGATCGCGACGAACCCCAGCGCGCCGGGCAGGAGCCAGAGGAACGGCGCCACCGAGGCTTCGAACTCGTCTCCGAAGACGAGGGGCAGGAGCACCGGGCCGACAACGGCCCCGACCAGGGCGGCCAGAGCGGTGACGACCATCGCCGAGCGGAAGGCGCGCAGCGCCTGTTCGCCTCGAACGGCGGACTCGGCGCGTGCGGCAACGGGCAGAAGCGCCGTTGCGGTCGCGGCCGGCAGGTAGAGAAGCACCTCCGAGGCGTTGACGGCGACGGCGTAGATGCCGAGCGCCGCTTCGGAGGCGAGAAAGCCCATCAGGATCTGGTCGGTGCGGAAGTTGAGGAACCGCGCCAGGCTCCCGACCCACGCGCGGGTGCCGAACCGCACGGCCTCGCCGAGGAGCCGGGGATCCGGGCGGGAGAGCCGAAGGCCCCGCGCCGACCGGCCGAGGTACGCGAGCGTCCGGACGCTCTCCGCCACGGTCCACGCGATCGCGGCTCGGAGCACCGTCAGCCCCACCGTGCTCCAGAGGCCGACGAGGAGGAGCGGGTAGAGCCACGACGCGGTCGCCGTGATCAATGCCAGCTGGCGGAGGCGGTGGCAGCCGAGCAGGAAGAAGTAGCCGCCCTCGCCGACGGCCGAGACGAGCGTCGCACAGGCGAGGACGGCGAGCTCCGGCCCGCCGATACCCGCCGGCGCGCTGTCCCCGAGGACGATCAGCGCGCCGCAGACGACGGCGGCGGCCAGCGCTGCGCCCGCCAGCAGGAACGCGACCGCGTTCGTGAGCAATGCACCGCGGGCGTGGGGCCGCCGAGCCGCGAAGACGGCCGTCGCTTCCCCGATGCCGAGGCCGGCGAACCGGGCCGCCACCAGCGCAGTCACGGTGATGAAGGCGATCGTCCCGCGGCCGGAGGGACCGAGCCCCCGCGCAAGCATGAGCACCGCGACGAAGAACCCCGCGTTGCCGACGACCTTCGACCAGAAGAGCAGGGCGGAGCCGCCCGAGACGGGATCGAGCTCGCCGGCAGGCCTGGCCTTCAGCACGGAGCGTCTCTCGTCTCGTTTCCGTCGAGGCGGTTCGCCCTCGACTCGGCCCGCGTCCCGTCGTCGTACCTGGCGGAGGAGAACGCGACGAGGGAGCCGCCGCTGCTGCCGCAGCCGCGGTTCGCCTGCACGACGTTGCGCGAGGATCCCTGGAGCACGATCGCGGGCCGGGCTCCGCCGACGAAGACGTTTCCGACGATGCGGTTCCCGTCGCCGCCGACGTCGACGAAGATCCCGGTCTCCGCGGAGACGATGCGGTTGAAGGCGAACGTGTTCCGACTCGACCCTGCGCCTTCGTGCCACCACTCGACGTTGATCCCTGTGAGCGCGTCGACGATGACGTTGCGGGCAATCAGCGACCGCTGGGTCGAATGCTCGAGGTAGATCCCGGTGCGGGTGTCGTGGATCCGGTTGCCGACGATCGTCGTCCGCGTCGAGGAGCCGACGGTCTCGATGCCGTCCCACCTCGCCCGGCGGACGGTGTTCCCGATCACCGCGGCCTCCACCCCGCCGGTCCAGATGCCGCCCTCGTTCGTCCCGCAGCCGGGCGTCCGGTACCTGGCAGCCGTCCAGCAGCCGTCACGGGACGGGTCGCGGATGTCGCTGACGGCGTTGTCGAGCACCACTCCGTGCAGGTCGGCGGCCGGCCGGCCGTGCTCCTGCTGCTGGAGGATGATCCCGAAGGACGTGAAGCGGCGCACGCGCGTGCGGATGACGCTCGTGTCGCGTGACTCGTCCGAGCCGAGCGCGACGACCCCCGCTTCGCCGCCGCCGTCGCTCTCGATGCTCGAGTCCTGGACCGAGACGCTCGAGTGAGCCCCCCAGGTGTTGACGCCGTCGGTGCGGACACGGGTGATGCGCAGCCGCTGGAGACGGACGTCCCTCGAGCCGTCGAAGACGGCCACCGCGATCCCGCCGTCCCGGTGGCTCACCGAGCTTCCGCCGCCGTCGATGCTCAGGTCGCTGATCCGGATCCCCTTGCCCCGCGCCACCACGAGAGCCCAGTAGCGCGCACGCTGCGGTGCCAGGATCGTTTGCGGGCCCGAGCCCACGAGCCGCGCGCCGCTCCCGAGCCGGAGGCCGTCGACGCGGTAACGCCCCGGGGCGAGCCGGACGGTGACGTCGCCCCGCCTGAGCGCCTCGCGGGCGGCCTCGAACGACGGCCCGGGAGCGGCCTCGACGATTTCGGAGCCGGACGGCTCGACCGTGATTGCACGCGATCGCGTCATCCGACGCCGTCCGAGGCTGTCGACGGCCTCTACCTGGACGCGATGCCGGCCAGGCGGAAGCAGCGCGGGATCGACGTCGAGACGGTACGGACGGGTCGTGACCGAGCCGAGCGGACGTCCGTCGAGGAAGAAGCTGACGGCCACGACCCGGCCTGAGGACGCCGCCCGCGCGGTCGCGCGAAGCTCCGTCGGTCGGGTGAGGCGCTCGGGCCCGACGAACGCGGCGCGCGGCCCCTGCGCAGACCGGCTCGGGGCCTGCTCGGCCGCCGGCGGCGATTCGCTGCAGCCGACACAGGCCAGCAGCACCAGGCCGAGCGAGGCGAGGGTTCGTTTTCGCCTGCCGACGAGATCTACTGAGCGATGGCGCAGTACGTCAACGGCCAGGCTGCCCACGCCGCGTCCGCGCTGCCTCCGGATCAACCGATGGAGACCGGACGGTACGTCGACGCCCTTCGCCGCAGCAAGCTGCTGATCGCCGCCATCGTCCTTCCGCTGACGGCGGCCGTGCTCGCGGTCTCCCTGCTCCTGCCGGCCACGTACCGAGCGACCGCGAAGATCGTCCTCGAGAGCACCGCCGATCCGCTCCAGGCGCGGGACGTCGAGTCTGCCGAGCGCCGCCTGGCGACGATCGACGCGCTGCTGACGACGCGCGAGACCCTGCGCCGGGCCGCACGGCAGGCGCCCGGCGAGACCGCCGTCTCGCTGGAGGGCAAGATCGACTCCTCGGTCGACCCCCGCGCGGACATCGTCAGCATCTCCGCCACCGACGACACCGCCGCCGGGGCCGCCCGGATCGCGAACGCGGTCGCCACCGTGTTCCTCAACCAGCAGCGGCGCATCGAGCAGCGGCGGCTGCGGCGCGCCAGGGCGGCGCTGACCGCGGCGCTGGCGCGGCTCGAGGGGAAACGCGGGCTCGCCGTGCAGGAGGAGCGGGCCGGGATCCGCGAGCGGCTGACGGATCTCGAGTTGGGTGCGGCGGGCGCCGGCACCGAGCTCGCGCTCGCTGAGGCCGCCCGGCCGCCCGCCGCACCGTTCTCCCCCCGCCCGATCAGGAATGCCGTCTTCGGGTTCTTCGCAAGCCTCTTCGTCGCGGCGCTTGTCGTACTCGCCCGGGCGCAGCTGAAGCCGCGGGTCTCCGGCGCGCGAGAGCTGAGCCGCCTTCTCGAGCTGCCCGTGCTCGCCGAGGTTCCGCACGTTCGCCGCCCGATGGGGCATCGCGCGCAAACACTGGGCGCCGCCGAGTACGAGGCGTACCAAACGCTGCAGGCGTCGATCCGGCGGCTCCTCCCGGCGACCGGGCAGCGGACCCTCCTCGTCACGAGCGCGCTGCACAGGGAGGGCAAGACCGAAGTCACGGCCGCCCTCGGGCTCGTCCTCTCGCAGGCGATGTACAAGACCTGGCTCGTCTCGGCGGACATGCGCCGGCCGCGCCTCCACGACCTCTTCGACGTCGACCAGACGCCTGGACTGTCGGAAGTTCTCGTCGGTGCGCGGAACGGCGGCAGCAACGGGCTCTTCCAGCTCGCCGCCTCGCGGACGGATTCCGGCACGCTCCACGTCCTCGCCAGCGGGCGCACGCCGCCCGATCCCGCGCAGCTGCTCGCGAGTGACGCGCTCGACGGGTTCTTCGAGGAGATCGAGGACTCCGAGTACGACTACGTGCTGCTGGACGGGCCGCCCCTGATCGGGCTGGTCGACAGCCAGGTGCTCGCGCAACGGGTCGACGGCGTCCTGATCGTCTGCCGCCCCGACCGCCAGACGCCCGAGACCGCGATCGCGCTCCGGGAGCTGCTCGAGCGCCTGGACGTCAAGCCGCTCGGCGTCGTGATCGTCGGTGCGCGTGGGCCGACCCACCTCTACCTCCCCGGGTAGCCGGCACGAAGCGCCGTCCCGGCCCAGATCAGCGCAGCGACGAACCAGAGGTGCCGCCAGTGCAAGGTGTCGACGAAGGAGCTGTTCGCGAGGAGGCCGCACCAGGCGGCAAGCAGCGCGGCGGAGCCAATCCCGTAGGTGTCCGCCCCGAGCGCCACGTTGCGCGCGGCGAAGCCGAGGGTCAGCAGCAGCAGGGCGAGCACGACGAGCAGCCCCGGCAGTCCCTCCTCGGCGAGCGCCCGCATGTAGGTGCTGTGGGCGGAGACGTCGGAGACCCGCTCGAACTGCCCAGGGCCGATGCCGAGCGGATGCTCGGTCGCGAGCTCGAGGCTCGAAGCCTGGGCGCTGAACCGCTGGGTGTCGTAGGCCTGGACGCCGGCCCGCTGGCTCAGGAAGTCGACCGAGGACGTGGCGGCAACGGCGGCGAACAGCGCGGCGCCCGCGACCAGGGAGGCGGCCAGGAGGCTCATCGCCCTGCGGCCTCCGCCGCGACGGAGCGCCAGCACCGCGAGGAGCACGACCGTGCCGACGGCGAGGTTCAGCCAGGCCGCGCGCGAGAACGAGAAGACGACGCCGATCGTCAGGACGGAGACCAGCACGAGCTTCGCGGCGGCGCGGAGCCGGAAGAGCCGCGGCGCGACGGTCTCCTCCATCAGGATCAGCGCGGCCGGGACGAGGAAGGGCCCGAAGACGTTCGGATCCTTGAAGAGTCCCTGGGCCCGCGGCCCGCGGACGAACGCCTCCGCACCCGGAAACGACGTGACGAGAGCCAGACAGGCAACCGCCGCGGAGAGGGCCGCGGCCGTGACGTAGGCGACGACGACGAGGCGCGCGCGCCGCACCGAGCAGACGTACGCGGCGAGCCAGAGCCCGAGCAGGCCGAGGTAAAACGTGATCCCGAAGTAGGTGGCCGCGCGTCCGGCGTCGACGGCGCCGACGGACGCGAGCAGGTTCAGCGCCATGAACGCAGCGACGAGCAGCGTCACGCTGAGCGGCACGCGCTCGAGGTGCAGCTGCGCCGACGCGAAGGCAACCGCCATCACGACCGCGAAGACGAGATCGGACGGGGCCGGCTCGACCCGCACGACGGCGAGGAGCAGGATCCCGAGGGCGACGGCGGCGTCGTAGCGGGCGACCGCGAGCGCCAGCGTCCCCAGAAGGCCGACCCCGAAGACGAGCACCGCCGGCAGGGGGAGCGGGCTCCTCGCGAGCACGAGGCCGGAGGCGAGGAAGAGGAGGAGCAGCGCACCGGCCGCGCCGACCCAGGCGGCGGCCTGAACCAGGTCGACCCGCCTACGGACGCCGACGAGCTGGGCGGCCTCCATCCCCCGTCCTCAGCCGGCGGCCCGCGGCGGCCGCGGCTGCTCCTGATCGTGACGCTGGCAGAGACCGGCGGCGCGCAGTCCTACGTCGCTGCGCTGCTGCCTGCACTGCACGGCTTCGACGTGGCGGTCGCCGCGCATGGGGCCGGGCCTCTCAGGGAGGCGGCCGAGGCGGCCGGCGTCCGCTTTCTGCCCCTGCGACGGCTGCAGCGGCCGATCAGCCCCTGGCGCGATCTGGCGGCCGTCATCGAGCTCACGCGCCTGCTTCGGCGGGAGCGTCCCGACATCGTCCACGCGAGCAGCTCCAAGGCCGGCGTCCTCGGACGGCTGGCGGCGGCGCTCGCGCGGGTCCCGATCCGGATCTTCACGGCGCACGGGTGGGCATTCGCGGCGCATACGGGAGCCGCCTCGCTCCTCTACCGCTGGGCCGACCGCGCGGTTCGCCCGCTGACCACGGCGACAGTCTGCGTTGCCGAGCAGCAGCGGGCCGTGGGGCTCGCCGCGCGAACGTGCGACGCGGAACGGACAGTCGTGATCCCGAACGGCGTCGACGTCGACGACGCGCCGAGGGCGGCGCCCGACGGCGGACGGCCCCTCGTCGTCTCGGTCGGACGCCTGAAGCCTCCCAAGGACGCCCTGACGCTCGTCCGCTCCCTGGCGCTGCTTCCGGCCGGCTCCTGCGACGCGCTCGTCGTCGGGGACGGCCCGGACCGGCCCCTGGTGGAAGCGGAGATCCGGGCTCTCGGCCTGCGCGAGCGGATCCGTCTCGCGGGCGACCGGCACGACGTGCCGACCCTGCTGGCCGGGGCGGACGTGTTCGTCCTCTCGAGCGCGTCGGAAGGCATGCCCGTCTCCGTGCTCGAGGCGATGGCCGCGGGGCTCCCGGTCGTCGCCTCCCGGGTCGGAGGCGTCCCCGAGCTCGTCGTCGAGGGGAAGACGGGGCTGCTCGTCGACCCGGGCGATCCCGGCGGGCTGGCCGAGGCGCTGCGCCGCCTCGTCCAGGATCCCGCGCTCCGGCGTCGCCTCGGCGAAGCGGGGCGAGCCCGCGTGGAGCAGCGCTTCGACGTGGACGCGTTCCGACGCGCGCACCTCGAGCTCTACTCCCGCGAGCTCGCCAGGCGAAGGCTCCCTGCCCCCGCGCCGTAGCGACGACGGTAGAGAGCGCGGAGCGGCGGCGGGGAATCGTGGCCGCCGCCCAGCTTTGCGCGGAAGTCGAGGAGGCCGTCCCGCCGGTCGATCTGGACGCGGCGCAGGGACAGGCGGTCGGTTCCGCGCACGTTAACTCCGGGCTCGCACGAGACCGCGACGCGGTACCCGGCTGCGGCGACGAGTCCGCGCTCGCGGAGCCCGAAGAGCCCGGAAGGGTAGGAAAACGCACGAACTTCACGGCCGAGGCGCGCTTCGAGCGCAGCCTTCGAGCCCTCGATCTCCTCCCGAGCCGCGGCCTCGCGCAGCTTCAGGAGGTTCGGGTGCGTGAGGGAGTGCGCCTCGAAGCGCAGCGTTCCCTCACGATCGAGCTCGACGATCTCCTCCCAGGCGAGGAGCGGCGGCTGTCGGTCGTACCAGTCGAAGGTCGCCCAGCCGTCGATCACCGCCGGAGAGACGAAGACGGTGGCGCGAAAGCCGCGCTCCGCGAGGAGTGGGAGCGCCTGCTCGGCCACGTCGAGATAGCCGTCGTCGAAGCTGAGCCCGACCGTCCTCGGCGGCGGATCGCCGCTGTCGAGCAGCGCGGCGGCCTCGACGACGTCGACGACGCGGTAGCACTGGGAGGCGAGGTAGTCGACGTGCCGGCGGAACCTGCGGGGGCTGACTGCCAGCTCGTCGCGATCGTCCGAGATCCGGTGGTAGAAGAGGATTCGCAGGCCGCGGGCCTCCGGCTCCCCCTGCGAAGCCCGGAGCGCCCACTTGGCGGAGCGTGCCCGGGTTCCCGCGGCTTTGAGGGTGTGGAACGCGGTCATGCGACCCGTCCCAGCATGCGGCGCGCGGGCGCGAGCCCCTCGAAGTAGAAGCGGCGCAGCGCAGGCGACCGCTTGAGCCGCTTCCGGGCCCGAATCACCGCCAGCCGCCCGGTGACAGCGGCCCGGCCCTGGACGGTGCCCGCGAGCCCGAGACCCTCGTAGAGCGGCTCCAGATGGTCGGCGAGCTCGACCTTGTACCGCTCCGCCCCACCCAGGAACTCGACCCGCGTGGCGCCTTCCGCCGCAGCATTCTCGATCGCGTCCAGGGTGTTGATCATCCCGGGGGAGAGGCGGCCGAAGGCGGGATCGAAGGCGATCCGGTGGACGTACATCCGCCCCTCGAGCACGAGGTAGTAGTGGAAGGCGACCGCTCGTCCGTCGATCCGGAGCAAGACGATTCGGGGGACGTCCAGGGGAGCGAGCGCCCGGATCGCAGCGCGGTTGAACGCCTTGCCCACCGGCGACGTGAACCCCGAGCCGTCAGGGCGGCCGTTCCAGCGGAGGACGTGCAGCCTGAAGGCTTCCTCGAGCGTCCGTTCGAGCTCCGTCGCCGTCCGTGCGACTTCGACCTTGACGCGGCCGAGCTCGGCGAGCTGGCGACGCCGGCGGCGATGGTGCGCACGCTTCTTCGACGAGAGCCGCGTGCCGTACACCTCCTCCCAGCCGCGGCTGAGGTCGAGCACGGGCGCCTCGGAGCGCGAGACGAGCGTGAGGGCGGAGGGCCCGAGCCCCTCGACGAGCCGGCTTTCCGCCGGCAGCCCGGCAAAGGCCGCGAAGTCATGGCCGGAGGCGACGGCGCGCCCGGCAAGCGCCGATGCGGTCTCCGAGCCCTCGCCCTCGGCGAGGAGGAGGTCGGCGAGCCCGGGGTCCCTGCCGAGAAAGGAGAGCACGCGCAACCTGCGCTCCCTGCGAACGCAGAGCGGCAGCGCCCCCACGAGCCGCCCCTCTCGACGAGCCAGGTGGATCGCGAGCTCTCCTCCCTCGCCGTAGTGCCGCCACCACTCGACGAGCCAGGGGTGAAGCAGGAACGGGCTCGGCCGCGGCGTCGACCTGACCAGGTCGTCCCACTGACCGGCAAGGCCGAAGAGCTCGGCTTCGGTCGTGGCCGTGCCGAGCGCAAGGCGGGCGGGAGCCGCGGTGGCGCGCACGTCTACAAGGTTCCCTTCGTCCGCGAGCGCGAGTCCACATCGAGGAGGAACCGAGAGCTGTCGGCATCGCCGCGCACGACGACCGTTCGCCGCCCGCTCCGGTCCCACGCGAGCTCGCCGAGGATCTCCTTGCGAACGGACGTCCTGTACCGCCACTGGTTTCGGACGAACTTGGCGAGCGAGCGGTGGAACGGCGCCGGCTCGGTACCGGCAGGGATGCCGACGCCGGCTTCCCGGTTCAGCCGCCGGCGGCCGACCCGCCACAGGCAGCGGAGCGGTGAGGCGTCGACGAAGACGACGGTGTCGGCAGCCTCGAACCAGTCGAGGAGGATGTCGTCGAACTGCGAGTCGACGACCCAGGATTCGGCGGCGAGCTCGCGGCGCTGCAGCGCCTCCCACTCCGGGCGCGGGGTCGGCACCCAGCCCGGCCCCCAGAACATCGCGTCGAGATGCAGGACAGGGATCCCCAGGCGCTCGGCGAGCTCGCCGGCAAGGCGCGACTTGCCGGCTCCTGCCGGGCCGGTGATGATGATCCGCCTCACCGCTCATCCGAAGATCCCGCGTACGGGACTCGCCGAGTCCTCCCGGGGGAACCTTCTAGACGTGGAGGGGCGGACGCACCCGTGGGCGATCGACCTCGCTTCCGCGGCGAAGGTCGGCGACGGCCGGTGGGTCGCAGCGGCGGGGCGGGTCGTGCTCGTCTGGGTTCCGTGCTACACGCTCATGGGCTATCGCTTCGGTCCCTCGGGGCTTGCATTCGCCGGGGCGGCACTCATGACCGTCGTCTGGCTGACGGCGCTGCGCAGCGCGTTCACGGCCGTGCATTTCACGCTCGGTGTCCCGGTGCGGTGCGCCGTCGGAGCGCTGACAGGCGTGGTCGGCATCTCGGCCGTCGCCCTCTGGATCCCGGGCCTCGGGATGTCGGCCTCGACGATCCTCGCGATGGCGCTCTCCGTCTTCGTGCTCACGGCGGTCTGGGAGTCGATCACCCAGCGGGTCGTGGGCAAGCGGCGCGTGCTCGTCGTGGGCACGTCGAGCTCCGCCGACGCCGTCGCGGACGCGATCTCGTTCGAAGGGCAGGCGCCGTTCACCGTCGTCGGAGCCGTGGACGACGCACCCGGTAATGGAGGACGGCTCGGCTCGGTCGCGGAGCTCAGCCGGATCATCGACGAGCAGCGCCCCGACCTGATCGTGGTCACCGACGGCGAGAGCGCGGCCAGGGCCCTCGACCGCCTGCTCGAGGGGCCGCCCTCGGGCGTCAAGCTCGTCGGCCACGCGCACTTCTTCGACCACGCATTCGGCCGGATCCCGATCGAGGACCTGAAGCCGACGTGGTTCATGAGCATCTTCCATCTCTGGCAGCGGCCGTACACGCGCTTCGCGAAGCGGACCTTCGACGTCGTGTGCGCCTCGCTCCTGCTGCTGCTCACGGCGCCGCTGATGCTCGTGATCGCCGGCCTCGTCCGGCTCACGCCCGGCCCGGTGATCTACCGCCAGACCCGCGTGGGCGAGGGAGGCAGGCACTTCACGATGTACAAGTTCCGGACCATGCGCGAGGATGCCGAGGAGCCCGGTCGGCCGGCGTACGCCGAGAAAGGCGATCCGCGGGTCACCGGTGTGGGGCGGTTCCTGCGCCGGACGCATCTCGACGAGCTGCCGCAGCTCGTCGACGTGCTCAGGGGAGACATGTCCATCGTCGGCCCCAGGCCCGAGCGGCCCGAGTTCATCCCCATGCTCGAGGAGGCGGTACCGCTCTTCACGCGGCGGCTGCTCGTCAAGCCGGGGATCACCGGCTGGGCGCAGCTTCGCCGCGACTACGCATCGGATGCCGACGGGGCCGCCGACAAGCTGTCGTACGACCTCTGGTACCTACGGCACCGGAACCTCCTGGTCGACCTCGCGATCTGCGCGAAGACGTTTTCGTCGATCCTGGTGAGGCCGGGCCGATGAGGAGGCCGAGCGCCGAAGCACGGTCCGCGCCGACCCGCCCAGCCTGGTTCCGCATCGAGCAGGTGGAGATCAGCTGGCTCCCGGTCAGCGAGGCGGCATTCCTCATCTGGGTGCTCGTGCTGCTCCTCGCGGCCTGGTTCGGCATCGTGCTCGCGCTCGGGCTCGTCTAGTGCGGGGCGCAGGCGCCGTCGAGAGCGCGCCGGGGGCGACCAGGTCGCCGTCGAGAACGCCGCTACGCCTGGAGACGCTCTCGTCGGAGGCCGAGTTCGCCAGGCTCGCCGGCTCGTGGGACGACCTCGTCCTCGCCATGCCCCGGCCGAGCCCGTTCCTCCTCCACACATGGCTGCTCGAGTGGTGGCGCCACTACGGGGGCGACGGCGACCTCGCCGTTCACGTCGCCTACCGCGGGGAGCGCCTGGTGGGAGCCTTGCCGCTCTGCATCCGCCGGCGTTACGGCCTTCGCGTCGCCGAGTTCGTCGGCGCAACCTGGGCGATCCTCGCCGACGTCCTGCTCGCCTCCGACGAGGATCTCTCAGCCGCGATCGCGCTCGTCGGAATCGCCGCCACGTCCGGCCACGACTTCGCCGATCTCTTCGGGCTGCCGGGTTCGAGCCGGGTCGTCGCGGCGTTGCCGCCGGAGACGCTCCGCCTCGTCGAGCGGCTCGAGGCGCCCGTCCTCGATCTCGGTCCGGGCTGGGAGGCGGTGTATCGAGCGAAGCTGTCGGCGAAGGCGCGAAGCGAGCGCCGCCGGCGGATGCGGCAGCTCGCGAGGTTGGGGTCGGTCGAGGCGTCCGTCGCCCGCACGCCCGAGGAGATCGCCGCGGCGCTCGAGGATGCGTTCCGCGTCCATGCGCTTCGCTGGCGTGACCGCCCCGACCCGACCGGCTTCGTCACTCCCACGGGCCTGCGCTTCCACCGTGCCGCTCTGCTTCGCCTCGCCGAGCTCGACATCCCCCGGATCACGAGCCTCCGGGTCGACGGCCGGCCGATCGCCTTCGCCCTCGCCTTGCATCTCGCGGGCCGCGCCTACGGCGTGAACATGGCTTTCGATCCGGAGTACGCGCGCTTCGCTCCCGGATTCGAGGCGAAGCTCATGTCACTCGAGTCCGCCGCGGCGGAGGGGATCACGCGAGTCGAGCTCCTCGGGACCGCCGCGCCTCACAAGCGGCGGTTCACCGACCGGCTCGAGCCGGTCTACGAGGGGATCGGGCTGACGCGGACGCTGCGTGGCTGGGCGACCGCCGGGATGCTCGCCGACGGCATCTGGCTCCGCCGGCGGATCAAGACCTCGAAGACCGCCCAGAGGCTGTACTCGCACGTCCCCCGGCACGCCCGCGCCTGAGAAGACGACGCCTGGCGCCGCCAAGCGCGGCCTGGCAACACACCAACTCATGTTGGAACGAGTTCTCAGCTCGGGGTCACAGCACGAGCTTGCGTCCACGGCCGCTCCGGCCGTGGACGTCCCACGACCAGCGTGTGAAGCCGAGCACGTGGAGCCGTGAGGCCGTTCCCACCGCGGAGAAGCCGAGCAGCTGGGTCGCGGCGGCGAGCATCGCGGTGTTGTCCTCGTCCACCCAGGTGAGCTGGGTGCGAAACCCGCGCTCGCGGGCCACCCCCAGCGAGTAGTCGACGAGGGCGAGGCCGATGCCGCGCCCGCGCGCATCCGGCGCCTCGGTGAGCCAGAAACCGAAGGACGCACCGGGCTGCTCGATCCTGACTTCGTCCTCGCCCTTGCCGGAGACGAGGTCGAGGGCGACGATCCGGCCGTCGTCCGCGGCGATCAGCGCGATCGCGCCTTCGCGAAGCATCCTTCGGAGGAAGCGCCGGCCGTGCCGCTCCGCGAAGCGCGGCCACAGCCCCGACAGGCCGTCTTCGTCCTCGGATGCGTATGAGCGGAGGACGATTCCCGGCGGCGCCTGCGCAGGCCCCCCACTCAGGCCGTCGAGGCGGCGCTCCAGGACGTAGGTGCGACTGAAGCCGAAGGTGAACTGCTTCACCGGCGCAAGCAGCCGCATGCCGGTCCAGACGGCCCGGCGGCCGATGCCGCCCCCGGCGAGGGCCTGCTCGGCCCGTTCCATGCGACCCCGAACGAGCTTCGGCTCCTCGCCGGCCCGCGCGGGCTCCACCCGCCGCGGCGCGCTCGCGACGATCCCGGCGAGGGTTTCGACCGAAAGCGGCCCGCGGGCCGTCCAGACGTCGTCCGGGACGTCGACGCCGAACGTCGCCTCGACCGCGGTGAGCAGCTTGACGAGCGCGAGCGAGTCGAGCCCGACGCCGAGCTCGCCGAGCGGCGCATCGAGCGGGATGGGGCGATCGCTGCCGAGAAGCAGCTCCTCACGAACGATGCGGAGGATCTCGTCCTCGGCCGACTCGCGGTTCACGCCTGCAGATCCTCGGCGGTGAGCCGCACCTTCCCGGCTGCGGTCCTCGGCAGCTCGTCGCGGATCTCCACTCTGCGCGGGACCTTGTACTCCGCGAGCGCATCACGGCAGAACGCGAGCAGCTCGCTCTCGTCGGCAGGCTCCGACAGGGCCACGACGGCGTACGGGAGCTCGTCTCCGCGGCCGTCGGGAACGCCCACCACCGCGGCCTCGCGGACCGCCGGGTGCCGTTCGAGCGTGGCGCCGACCTCGGCCGGAGAGACCTTCAGCCCGCCCACGTTGATCAGGGCGTCGCGCCGGCCCAGGACGGTCAGGAACCCATCCGCGTCCATGTGCCCGACGTCCCCCGTCCAGAACGACCCGGCCCGAAACGGCGACGGGCCGGGCGGAGCACCGAGGACGTAGCCACCCGCGACCGCGCCGCTCTCGACGACGACCTCTCCTTCCTCGCCGGCCGGAACCTCGGCGCCGTCCGCGTCGACGACGAACGCCCGAACGCCAGCCATCGCCCGCCCGACCGACTCGGGCCGGCGGAGAACCTCAGCCGGGACGTGGTTCGTCACCGCCCCGGTCTCCGAGCTGCCGTAGTGCTGGCAGATCGGGGCCCGGAAGCGATCGGCAAACTCGGTGACGACGTCGGGCGCGAGGGGAGCGGTGCAGGAGAGCAGCCAGCGGACCGCCGAGAGATCCGGCTGCGGGTCGCTTCGTGCCGCGAGCAGCGCCCGATACTGAGCCGGGACGCCGAGAAAGGCGGCGAGCGCGGAGCCCGCGAGCGCGGCAAGGGTCCGGCGCGGGACGAAGGCGTCCTCGAGCACGAGCGTCGTGCCTGCCGAGAGTGTCGGAAGCACGCCGAGGTCGAAGCCGTAGCTGTGGAAGAGGGGAACCCCCGCGAGCACGCGGTCGCCGGGGCCGAGGGCGAGCGTCCGCGTGACGTTCTCGACCTCGGCGAGCACGTTGGCGCTGCTGAGAGCGATCCCCTTGGGCTCGGCCGTCGAGCCGGAGCTGAACTTCAGCAGTGCCGCAGTCGACGCCTCGCCGCCGGGATCGTCCGGCAGCAGCACCTCGAAACCGCCGGAAGAAGAGAAGCGTGCGTTCGGGACGGCCGCCGCAACGGCGGCCGCCACCCCGGCCTCGGCGACGATGCACGAGGGCCGTACGCCGGCAACGATCGCGGACAGCTCTGCGGAGCCGTACTGCGGGGAAAGCAGCGCCACCGTGGCATCGAGCCGGCAGAGGGCGAGAAACGCGGCCGGAAACCGAGGCGAGTTCGCGAGCGCCAGGCCGGCCACGGTGCCCTCGGCAACGCCGGCTTCGGCGAAGAACGATGCAAGGCGGTCCGCTTCCTCCCAGAGATCGCCAAACGACAGCTTCTCGGTGGACGTGACCACCGCGGCCAGGTCGCCGAGGTCGTTCGTTCGCTCGTGAAACGCCTTCCAGAGCGCGAAGGACGACCCGACAGATGTGCGGCGCACCCCCTGGGCGTTAATCGGCGACAGCGCGGCCATCCTCTCCATGCCCCTAAGGTCCCCAGTCGCGGCTCGGCGAACCCAAGGCGCACGAAAAGGGCGGGCCCCAGCACCCGCCCTTCTCGTTCTGCTTCGCCGATCAGGCCGGCGAGAGCTTGGTCTTTCGGCTCTGCCTGATGCCGAGAACCATGATCCCCGCCAGCAGCGCGAGCCCGAGACCGAACGCCG
>DASTCG010000075.1:0-11733 GCA_035711385.1 Gaiellaceae bacterium | reverse complement strand
ACGAACGACCCTGGTCGTCACCCACGATCTCGCGTTCGCCGCCGACGTTGCCGACCGGGTCGCCTCCACCACCGCAGCGAAGGAGGCCGTGCTTGCCTAGCCGGGCGCTGCTGGCCGCGGCGGCCGTCGCCTTCGCAGGTGGGGCGTGGGCCGCGCTCTCCCCGGACGACGCCGGGCTGTCGCTCTTGCTCGTCGCCTGCGCGCTCGTCGCAGCCGGCTTCGCCTGGCTGGAGTCGGGGGCGGGCTCGGCGAAGGAGGTCGCCCTAGTGGCCGTCCTCGGCGGTGCCGCGGCTGCTGGACGGGTGCTGTTCGCCGCCGTGCCGGGAGTCCAGCCGGTGACGGTGGTCGTGGTCGCCGCCGGAGCCGCGCTCGGGGCCCGCGTCGGCTTCGCCGTCGGTGCGGTCGCGGCGCTCGTCTCCAACTTCTATCTCGGCCAGGGAATCTGGACGCCGTGGCAGATGCTCGCCTGGGGCGCCTGCGGCGTCGCCGGGGCGCTCTGCGCTCGCCTGATCCGCAGCCGCTGGGCGTTCGCGGCGCTGTGCTTCGCGCTCGGGTTCGCCTTCTCGAGCGCCATGGACCTCTGGTACTGGTACAGCTTCTGGCCCCACACGTGGGAGGCGCTGACGCTCGTCTACGCGCGAGGCGTCTGGTTCAGCGCCGCCCACGCCGTCGGCAACGTCGTCTTCGCGCTTGCGATCGGGCCCGAGCTCCGCCGGCTGCTCGAGCGCTACGGCCGCCGGCTGCGCGTCGAGGTGGCGTGGGCGTGAGACTTCCGGCGCTCCTCTGCTCTGCGCTTGCGCTCGCCGGGACGCCGACCGAGTTCGTCGCCGCCCGGCAGCTGCCGGACGGCGGGTTCGCCGAGACGGGAGCCCGCTCGGATCCCGCCCTCACTGCCTGGGCCGTGCTGGGGCTGGAGGCGTCGGGACGTGAGCCCGCGCGCAGCGTCGTGCCGTACCTCCGAGCCGCGCCCGTCCTCGACACGACCGATCTGGCCCTGCGTGTCATGGCCTTGCGCGCGCTCGGCGAGAGCCCAGAGCCGTATCTCGAGCGGCTCGGGCGGCAGCGCCGGCGGGACGGACGGATCGGCGCGCTCGTCAACTCGACGATCTGGGGCATTCTCGCGCTGCCGAGCGGGGAGAGACCGGCCGTCCGCTACCTGCTGCGCGCGCAGCGCCGCTCCGGCGGCTGGTCGTGGGCGCCGAACGGGGCACCCGACTCGAACGACACGGCGGCGGCGATCCAGGCGCTGCGCTGGAGCGGCGTCCGCGGCCGCCCGATCCGTGCAGGGCTCGCATTCATTCGCAAGCTGACGGCGCGGAACGGCGGCGTGCGTCTCACGCCGGGGAGGGAGCCCGACGCGCAGTCGACGGCGTGGGCGGTCCAGGCCTACCTGGCCGCGGGCGCGAAGCCCCCCGCCGCTGCGTTCAGGTTCCTGGCCTCGCTCAGACGGCCCGACGGCAGCTACCGCTACAGCCGCCGCTACGCGGTGACACCCGCGATCGTGACCGCGCAGGTCCTGCCTGCGAACGTCAGGAAGCCGTTTCCGTTGCGCTGACCCATCCAGGCGCCGGTCGGTAGAGACGGCCATCGGCCACGAGGTCGTCGGTCAGCGTCTTCGGAACGAGCCAGCTCCAGCTGAACCAGCGCGGCACCTCTCGCTCGGGGGCAACGACCGCGGCCCGAACGGCGGCGACCGTGAGGTCCTCGATGCCGCCGGCCGGTGACGGATCGGGGTAGACCTGATCCCACCGGGCGAGCTCCGTCGTGTGCGGGTGTGGCCCGGCAGCGGTTGCGGAGACGGCGAGCGAACGGCTCACGAGCGCGCCGCAGCGCTCGAGCGGAGAGCGGGCCTCCTTGAGCGCCTTCCGCGAGAGCCCCAGCTCTTCCTGGAGATCCTCGACCTCGGAGGGGCCGACTGTGTCGAGGTGGTCGAGGAGCATCGCCCAGTCCTCCTCGGCCGACCGCAACCGCTCGATCTCGCCTCGAAGGATCGGATCCGCGAGGGCGGCGACCTCGCCGCTCAGGAGGATGTGCTTGCCACGGTGGATCTTCAACGCGTAGACGCCGTCGCGGTCGGCGAGCTCCCCGAACCAGGGCCACTTCGTCTCCGGCCACTGCCCGAATCCGGGGCTCGAGGGCATGTACGGATCCTCGTGGCACGCCTCGTACAGGCTCGGCAGCGCCGACTGCGTGGTGCGAGTGAGCAGCCCGCGGTCGCGGAGGAACCGGCCCGCCTCGTCGAGCGATCCGAGCGCGCGGTCGGGCGTCAGCCGGAGCTCGTAGCGGCGGCGCTCCTGGAGCTCCGCCAGAGACGCCATCAGTCGGCGTCGGCGTCGCGCAGGAACGCCTTCGGCGCGGCGGGGTAGCCGTCTCGCCCGACGTACCCGTCCTTGGCGCCGACGACGAGCATCACGAGCTCGCCTGGACCGGGGTTCGTCACCCGTCGAGGAGTCTGCGACTCGACATGGATCAGCCCGCCGGGCCCGAGCTCGACCCGGTCGTCCGGAAGGTCGAACACCGCGCGCCCCTTGTGGACGAAGTACAGCTCGTCCTGCTCCTCGTGGTAGTGCGGCCTGCCCACGATTCCCGGCTGCAGCACGAGCACGTTCGCGCCGAACGCCGTGATCCCGAGGGCGCGCCGCACCTTGCGGAAGGTCTCGTCGCCGAGCTCGTCGATCGTCGTGTGCGCGTAGCCCACGTGTTGACGCTAGCACCGTACTCGCCTAGACTCGCAATACTTTGCGACCCGAGGTATTGAAGGGACATCTCGACCTCTTGCTCCTCTCGGCGATCGCCCGGGAGCCGTCCTACGGCTATGCGGTCATCGAGGCGATCAGGGGGTCGACCGACGGGGCGCTCGACCTGGCCGAGGGCACGGTCTACCCGGCGCTCTACCGGCTCGAGGGCGCGGGACTGCTTTCCAGCTCCTGGACGGTCGCGCAGGGAAGGCGGCGGCGGGTGTACCGGCTGACCGCTCTCGGACGGCGGCGCCTCGCGAGCTATCGGAAGGAGTGGCGGGACTTCAGCGGAGCCGTGCAGGCGGTCGTCTCGTGATCGACGACTACCTCGCGCGTCTGTCGGACGAGCTCATTCATCGGGGCGTCGGCGCCCGGGACCGCGATCGCATCCTCGCCGAGGCAGCCGACCACCTCCGCGAGCTCGCCGATCGGCACGGTGAGGAAGACGCGATCGCCCGGTTCGGCGAAGCTCGCCCGTTGGCGGTCGAGCTCGCGGCGCAGCTCGCGACGACGAAGACGATTCGCTCGACCTACGCGACCTTCGCCGGCCTCGGCGTGACCGCCCTCGCGCTCCTGGCGCTGCTTGTCTACGCCGACGACCGGGCTCCGAACGACGTCCTCGCCGGCAAGCACGCCGCCGCCGGACTGCTGGCGAGCCTCGGCCTGCTCCTGCTGCCCCAGGTCGCGTTCGTCTCCGGCGGGCTCGCGCTCCTGCGCGCGCTTCGCCGGCGGGGACAGGGTGCGCTCCCGTGCGAGGAGCTCGACGTGCTCGGCCGGCGCTCGGCGGTCGCGCTCGCAGCGGGCGGGCTGACCGCTGTCTCGATGCTCGTCTGGGGCTACGAGTTCGGCCACTTTGTGCCCGTGCTCGTGCTGGCGGTCGTGGCCGTCGCACCGCTGTGCGTCGTTTTGCCGGCCCTCGCTTCGGCCTCGAGCCCTCAGGCGCCGTCGGCCGGACGGGCGGACGACGTCTTCGACGACCTGCACCTCGGGCGGCTTCGCGCGCGACCCTGGCTGTTCGCGTTCGCCGTTGCCCTTTCTGCCGGCGTCATCGCGCTCGCCGTCGACGGGATCGTGCTCGCCGGGCTCGAGCTCACCGCTGTCCTCGTCTGCTTCGCCTGGCTCGGCAGGCCGCTCGCCTTGCGTAGCTGACGTCAACCTGGGACGATCGGCCCGGACGGTCGCTTCCCTTGGTAGCAGGAGAAACCTCTTCGGATCTTGAGACTGCGGTCTCGGTCGAGATTCCGCAGTACACACTCCTGAGAACGCTGGCCGTCTGGGCTGCCGCGGCGATCCCGATGGGGGTGCTGGCCTGGATCGTCGCTCCCGCGCTCGACGACCAGTTCGGCGGCGAGGGCGACGTGCCCCTGCTCAAGGCGCTGCTCGTCTGCATCACCGTCGGCCTGATCTGGCAGTTCGTGCTCGTGGCCATCCTGGTGCAGCGCGAGCAGGGAACCCTCCGCTGGGCCGTGGTCCGGGAAGCGCTCTGGCTGCGTTCTCCCCAGAGCCCGACCACAGGCCGGGTCGGGGGCAGGCTGTGGCTGCTCGTGATTCCGCTGATCCTGGGCACGGCTATCGAGGGGGCGCTCCCGACGGTGCCGCACCCGGAGAACCATGACTTCGGGGACCTGCTCGGCATGGACTCCGTTCAAGACTTCCTCAGCGGATCCTGGGGCTGGTACGGCCTCATACTCCTCCTCTTCCTCTTCAACACCGTGCTCGGCGAGGAGCTGCTCTTTCGCGGGCTGCTCCTGCCGCGCATGAACCGCGCCTTCGGACGCGGCGACTGGGTCGCGAACGGCGTCCTCTTTTCCGCCTACCACCTGCACGTGCCGTGGGTGGCGCCCTGGACGCTGCTCGACATGTTCTTCCTCGCCTACCCGACCAAGCGGTACCGCAGCGCCTGGATGGGGATCATCGTGCACAGCGGGCAGAGCGTCCTGTTCGCAATCATCATCCTCACGTACGTCGTCTAAGAGCGTCCCCGAGGGACACGGGCTCGCCCTCGCTAGCATCGACCGGCAATGGCAGTCGCCTCGCCGGAGACCTATCTCGCCGACCTCAACGCCGCCCAGCGCGAGGCAGTGCTGCACACCGAGGGGCCGCTCCTCGTCGTCGCCGGCGCCGGCTCGGGCAAGACCCGCGTCCTCACCTACCGCGTCGCGCACCTGATCTCGGCCGTCGGCGTCCAGCCGAACGAGATCCTCGCGATCACCTTCACGAACAAGGCGGCGGGGGAGATGCGCTCGCGCCTGGAGGGCCTGCTCCCGGAGGTCGCCCGCCGCATCTGGATCCTCACGTTCCACGCGGCCTGCGGCAGGATCCTCCGCCGCGAGGCGCCCCGGCTCGGCTACCGGACGAACTTCACGATCTACGACCAGGCGGATCAGGTCCGCCTCGTCAAGCAGGTGCTCGAGGAGCTCGAGCGGGACCCGAAGCGCTTCGTCCCGCGCGGGATCCACGAGCAGATCTCGTCTGCGAAGAACCAGCTCGTCACGCCGGCCGAGTACCGCGAGCGCGTCCAGTCGTTCTACGACCAGACCGTCGCCGACGCGTACGACCTCTACCAGCGGCGCCTGTTCGCGGCGAACGCCGTCGACTTCGACGACCTGCTGATGCTCACCGTCCAGGTGCTGGAGCGCTTTCCCGAGGCGCTCGAGCGCTGGCAGAAGGCGTTCCGCTACATCCTCGTCGACGAGTACCAGGACACGAACCACGCGCAGTACCGGCTGCTCCAGCTCCTGGCTGCGAAGCACCGGAACGTCGCGGTCGTCGGCGACCCGGATCAGTCGATCTACGCCTTCCGCGGAGCCGACATCCGGAACATCCTCGAGTTCGAGCGCGACTTCGGCGAGACGCGCGTCGTGCCGCTGGAGCAGAACTACCGCTCGACGAACACGATCCTTCGCGGGGCCAACCACGTCATCTCCCACAACACCGAACGCAAGCCGAAGAACCTCTGGTCCGAGCTCGGCGACGGCGAGGCCGTGCGGGTGCTCGAGGTCGAGGACGAGCACGCCGAGGCGCGCTGGGTCGCCTCCGAGATCGCCGGACTCGTCGACGAGGGCGTGAACGGCAGCGAGATCGCGGTCTTCTACCGGACGAACGCGCAGTCCCGGGTGCTGGAGGACGTGCTCGTCCGCAGCGAGATCCCGTACCAGGTGATCGGAGGGCCGCGGTTCTACGAGCGGGCCGAGGTCAAGGACGGGATCGCCTACCTCCAGGTGATCGACAACCCCTACGACGCCGTCAGCCTGCAGCGGATCGCGAACCGGCCGCGGCGCGGAATCGGCGACGCCTCGCTCGCGCGCCTCCAGACCTACGCCGACGGCCACGGGCTCTCCCTCTGGGAGGCGCTGGAGTTCCCGGAGGAGGCCGGGCTCGGCCCCGCCCAGGTGCGCTCGGTCACGGCGTTGCGCAACCTCCTTCTGTCGCTCCAGGCCGGTGCGCTCGACATGCCGGTCGACGAGCTCGTCGAGCGGACGCTCGAGCGCAGCGGCTACCTCGAGTCGCTGGAGGCCGAGCGCACGATCGAGGCGCAGGGGCGGATCGAGAACCTCCAGGAGCTGATCGGCGTCGCTCAGGAGTACCAGGCCGGCGCCGAGAGCCCGACCCTCTCGACGTTCCTCCAGGAGATCTCGCTGTTCTCCGACCAGGACTCGATCCGCGACCAGCAGAGCCTCGTCACGCTGATGACGCTCCACAACGCGAAGGGCCTCGAGTTCAAGGCCGTCTTCATGATCGGGATGGAGGAGGGGATCTTCCCGCACTCGCGCTCGCTGGAGGAGAACTCGCTCGAGGAGGAGCGCCGGCTCGCGTACGTCGGCATGACGCGGGCGCGCGAGCGGCTGACGCTCACCCACGCTGCCGGCCGGTCGCTCTATGGCTCCCGGAACTACAACCTGCCATCCCGTTTCCTCGACGAGCTGCCGCAGGACGAGATCCACCGCGAGCGGCTACGCCCGTCCTCCTGGTCCGGCTACGGGGCACCCGTCGCGCAGATCCAGCCGCGCGGCGAGACGCCGGAGCTCTCGACGGGGGACGCCGTCCGGCACGGAACGTTGGGGGAGGGGATCGTTACCGCTGTCGAGCCGGGCGGCGTGGTGAGCGTGCGCTTCGCCGGCGAGGACTCCGATCGCCGCCTCGTGCTCGACTACGCGCCGCTGGAGCGCGTGGGCTAGAAGGTTGATGCCGTGATCTCGCGCGTCCGGCGGCGCCGCGCCCAAGACGGCCAGCTCACGTCCCGAACCTGCGATCTCATGCCATCACCCATCTAGTGGGAATCGAGGTCAGGGCCTGCCGGCTGGAGGACTTTCCCGCCGCCGCGAGCCCGATCAGCCACTACTTCGGCCGCACGCCCGGCCCCGAGTTCCTCGAGCGCTTCGGTCGGCTCCTCCCGCCCGACCGGATGCACGCCGCGTTCGAGGACGGCGTGGTCGTCGGCAGCGGAGGCGTCTTCCCGTTCGAGATCGGGGTTCCGGGAGGGATGGCCCGAGCCGCCGGCGTCACGATGGTCGCAGTCATGCCGACCCATCGCCGCCGCGGCATCTTCGGGAACCTCATGCGTGCCCAGCTCACCGACATCCACGAGCGCGAGGAACCGATCGCCTACCTGTGGGCCTCCGAGGACTCGCTCTACGGACGCTACGGCTACGGCATCGCGTCCGTTTCGGGCGGCGTCGAGCTCAAGCGGGACCGGATCGACTACTACCGCGACTTCGAGGACGACGGCGCGGTGCGCCTCGTCGGCGTGGAAGAGGCCGTCGAGCCGTTCTCGGCGATCCAGCGCCGGGCGGCTGCACGGCACCCCGGGATGTTCGTCCGGACACCCGAGTGGTGGCGCGACCGGCGGCTCGCCGATCCGGAGTGGGGCCGGGAGGGAGGCGGCGAGATGGTGCGGGCGCTTCTCGAGATCGACGGCCGCCCAGCCGCGTATGCGCTCTACCGTCTCCACTTCTCCGCCGAGCGGGGGATCCCGGCGGGGTTCACGAGCGTCATCGAGGCCGTCGGCGACTCACCCGAGGCGACGCGAGCGATCTGGCGGTACCTGCTCGACATCGACTGGATGGACCGGGTTCGGGCGCACCTGCTGCCGCTCGACCACGAGCTCTTCCTTCTGCTCCGGGATCCGCGGCGCCTGCGCTTCAACCTGCGAGACGGGCTCTGGGTCCGGCTCGTCGACGTCGAGGCTGCCCTCGACGCGCGCGCCTTCAAGCCCGCCGCGCCCGTCGTGATCGAGGTGCGCGACGAGCTCTGCGCATGGAACGACGGCCGCTACCTCGTCGGGCCCGAGGGCGTGGAGCGGACGGACGGCAAGGCAGAGCTCTCGATGCCCGTCGCTTCCCTCGGCTCGGCCTACCTGGGCGGGTTCACCTTCGGCGAGCTCGCGCGTGCGGGCCGGGTGGAGGAGGTCACGGACGGTGCCCTCGACCGGGCGGACTCGCTCTTCCGGGCCGACCGCTACCCGTGGTGCCCCGAGATCTTCTGATCTCGGCCTGACGAAATCGGGCCTCGCGCGCGTTACATCTCCTAGTGGCACTCGTCGCTGCGCTCGTGACCGTCGTCCTGTGGTCGTCCGCGTTCGTCGGGATCCGCGCTGCCGGTGAGGACCTGTCGCCCGGCGCACTCAGCCTCGGTCGGCTCGCGGTCGGAAGTGCGCTCCTCGGCGTCTTCGTCCTGCTGCAGCGGGAACGGCTGCCCGGCCGGCGCGAGCTGCCGCTGCTCGTCGTCTGCGGGGTGCTCTGGTTCGGGCTCTACAACCTGACGCTGAACGAGGCCGAGCAGCGGGTAGACGCCGGAACGGCCGCGATGCTCGTCAACGTCGGGCCTGTCTTGATCGCGCTCCTCGCCGGTCTCCTGCTGCGCGAGGGCTTCCCGCGGACGCTGATCCTTGGCTGCGCGATCGCCTTCGTCGGCGCCGTCGTCATCGGCCTTGCAACCTCGGAGCGCAGCGTGGCAGCCGGCTGGGGCGCAGTGCTGTGCGTCGCCGCCGCGGCGTTGTACGCCGGTGGGGTCGTGGCGCAGAAGCCGCTCCTCTCGCGGGTGTCGGCGCTGCACGTCACCTGGCTCGCGGCCTGCATCGGCCTGGTCGTCTGCCTTCCCTTCGCGCCGCGCCTCGTCGGCGAGCTCGGGCAGGCGGACTCGAGCTCCATCGCCTGGATGCTCTACCTCGGCGCCTTCCCGACGGCCATCGGCTTCCTTACCTGGGCCTACGCGCTCTCGCGGACGACCGCCGGGCGCATGGGCGCCACGACGTACCTCGTCCCACCTCTGGCGGTCGCGATCGGGTGGGCGATGCTCGGGGAGACGCCCGCGGCGCTGGCCTTCCTCGGCGGCGCGCTCTGCCTCGGCGGCGTCGTCGTGACCCGGCGCTGACGCGGCTACAATCCGGCGACCAGGGCGGTTAGCTCAGTTGGGAGAGCACCAGCTCGACAAGCTGGGGGTCACTGGTTCGAGCCCAGTACCGCCCATGTCTCAGCTCCAGGGATTGCGGGCACCCTCGAAAGTGCCCGCTCACCATCGCAACCCTGTCGCAACCGAATCCGGGGCCGGGCGCGTGGTTGGGGAGAGGACGCTCGCCTGGCCCAGTGTTCGGAAATGTCACCCGAAGGGGCGAAGGGCTACGTGAACGTGACCGTGCGTTGGGCGAGAGCCTCTCGTCGCCTGTTTCCCGAAGGCGCAGAGGAGCTCGATTATGGTTGCCGTGATAACCCGTGACAACCCGCCCTGACATAGAGGCCCGACGACGAGCTCGGCTTCGACAGGCCGCCCGAGGATCTCCGGTGTGGATCAGCCGCAGGCGCGGCCGTGGCTCAGGCGAAATAGCCGGACGGGACCGCGTGTTGGCATCAGCATGATCGCCCGAACGTGGCGCGGGTGGACTCGGCCGGAGGACTCGGACGCATACCTGGACTTCGTGGAGCGCACCGGCGGGCGCGCGGCTCGCGAGACGCCCGGCAACCGCGGCTACTACATCCTGCGCCGGGAGGACGGCGACCGCACCGAGTTCGTGACGATGAGCCTCTGGGACTCGCTGGACGCCATCCGCGCATTCGCAGGCGACAACCTCGAGGTCGCGTTCTTTAACGAGGACGACGATCGCTTCCTCGTCGATCGAGAGCGCTTCGTCACGCATTACGAGATCGCAGGGCCGTAGGGCGCTCGACGGCTCCCGAAGGTCGATAGGCGTCACAGGCCGCACTTGAAGTACGAGGCGGTTGAGGTCGAGGCGCTCGGGCAGGGCGTCGTCACAGAGATGCGGGCTCGGTGAGCGCGGCTCGTCGTCGCCGAGCTAGACCTCGAGCGCAACGGTTCCACCTCCGGCAACGGCACGAGCGAGTGCCGCGTCGGCCTCCGCCAGGGGGGAAGACGCGCCGAGCTCGAAGTCGAGCCGTCCGGCGGCCAAATCGTGACCGGCGCCCGCGAGCTGCTCCCCGTCGGAGCGCACGTACAGCGAAACGACTTCGATTCCTCGCTCGCTCTCAGGCGGGTCGGAGGTGATCGTGACCAGACGACCGCCGTCTCGAACCGCCGCGAGCGCGAGCGCGGCACCGTCGGGCGCCGCGTTGGCAGCGGCATCGACACCATGGCCGGCCGTCGCCGACACGACCTGGGCCGTCCAGTCTGGGTCGTGGTAGTCGATCACCGTCGCGGCTCCGGAACCGATTACCCGCTCGCGACTCCTCGGTCCCGCCGTCGCGATCACCTCGATGCCGCGGAGAGCTGCCATCGAGACGATCAATGTTCCGGTGGCTCCGCCCGCTCCGTTCACGAGCAGCCGCTCGCCGCGGTTCACGCGCAGGCCTTCGTCCAAGACCTGAACCGCGGTCAGCGCCGGGACCGGAAACGCAGCGGCATGCGTCCACGAAATCTCCGCCGGTTTGGGGGCGAGCAAGGCGGCCTCGGCCACGAGCCACGGCGCCCAGCATCCTTGCTCCGCGAGTGGGAGCGGATGGGTGAACACCGGATCCCCGACCGACCACCGCTCGACCCCGGCACCCAAGGCCGCAACGACCCCTGCTGCCGCGACGCCGAGCGCCATCGGCGGCCCTCGTCCCAGATCCCAACGTCCAGTCCGGGCGAACTCATCCCAATTGCCGACACCGGCGGCCTTGACCTCGATCAGAACCTCGCCGGTGCGCGGTGCGCGAGGGTCAGGCACCTCCAGCACCGTCACACCGCCACCGAATTCTTCGATCCCTGCGACGCGCACGGTCGCTCACCGACAGCCTAACGACCCAGGGAATCGGCGCGTCCGCGCGGCGGGTCGGACGCTCGCGCTCACCGGGCCTCGCCACCGGCAATAGGGCTGTAGGGGGTGCGCGAGAGTCTCTCGCCAGGCTGTCGGTAGTCGGATATTACCGCTACTCCGTAGTTACAGAGTTGGTTCGCCGACGGCGGCGACGAAGACTGTGCGATATGTCTTCGTCATGCCCGCAGACTTAGGATCGCGCCCATGGATGAACTGCGCCCCGGTGTCTGGCATTGGCAATCGCCGCATCCCGGCTGGAACGAGGAGGAGTGGTGGCCCGCGCTCGTATCGTCGTATGCGATCGAGGTCGGCGACGACTTCCTGTTGTTCGACCCGCTCTCGGTTCCCGACGAGCTGCGCGAGCGCGCGACCGCCGTCGTCCTGACCGCGCCGTACCACGACCGCGACGCCCGCGGGCTCGGCCTCCCGGTGCACACGCCGCCCGCAGACACTTGGCAGGATTGGGTCGAGAAGTTCGGCGTCGACCCCGACCGCGTTCGCGGCAGGGAGAGTGAGGACCTCGCCTGGCTGCGCGCGGGCGAAGGCGAAGGACACTTCCACGGTCCCGGAGCGTGGCCGTTCGGCATCAACGCGTACGCGGGCCGTGAGGACAACGATCTCATCCTCTGGCTGCCGTCGACGAACGCGATCGTCACCGGCGACTCGCTCTCCGACTTCGGCGATGGACTGGACATCCAGCTCGGCGGTCGCAAGCACGTGACGCGCGACGATGTCGTCCGACGGCTC
>DASTCG010000074.1:0-3873 GCA_035711385.1 Gaiellaceae bacterium | reverse complement strand
TACGGCTTCCGGCCGCTCGTGCTCGGGAAGCTGGGCGACGACTGGGTGCTCGCCTCGGAGAGCTGCGCGCTCGATCTCGTCGGAGCGGAGCCGGTACGGGAGCTGGGCGCCGGCGAGCTCGTGCTGATCGGCGACGAGGTGGAGACGAGACAGATCGCCTACCCGCAGGACCGCCTCTGCCTCTTCGAGTTCATCTACCTCGCCCGTCCCGACTCGCGCCTCGAGGGCGTCGAGGTGCACGGCGCCCGGGTGCGGATGGGCGAGGCGCTCGCCCAGGAGGCGCCGCTCGAGGCGGACCTCGTCATGCCCGTCCCGGACTCAGGCACTCCTGCTGCGATCGGCTTCGCGCGCGCCTCGGGCATCCCCTTCAACGAGGGCCTGATCAAGAACCGCTACGTCGGCCGCACGTTCATCCAGCCCGATCAGGCGCTGCGCGAGCAGGGGATCAGGCTCAAGTTCAACCCGCTCGACGAGATCGCCGGCAAGCGGGTGGTCGTCGTCGACGACTCCATCGTCCGCGGGACGACGATGCGGCAGCTCGTCGCCGCGCTCTTCGAGGCCGGGGCAGCGGAGGTCCACGTGCGCGTCTCCTCACCGCCGATCGTCTCGCCCTGCTTCTACGGGATCGACTTCGGCGACACTTCCCAGCTCGTCGCGGCGGACCAGACCGTCGAGGAGACGCGGCGCCAGATCGGCGCCACCTCGCTTGCGCACCTGTCGCTCGAGGCCGTCCAGCGCGCGACCCGCCGACCGTCGAACGAGTTCTGCCGCGCCTGCTTCACGCGCGAGTATCCGACCCCGGTTCCCGCGGGGCGGACACTCGCGAAGCTGAGATTCGAACCAGCCGCGGTATAGCGGCTTGTCCGCGAAGCGGACGCGTGGAGGGGGTCTGGGGGAACCGGGAGGTTCCCCCCGGCTAGTACCTCAGGCTACTGCTCGAGCACGCGGCTCGCCTTCGCGATCCCGCGCGAGAGGATGTAGCCGATCGTCACCCACTTGAAGAAGTCGAGCCAGGCGGCGCTGCCGAGATCGTCGGCGATCCAGCAGACGAGCCAGGCGACGATCATGACGGCGAGGTAGAGCGCGAACTCGGCGTTGCCCGGGATCGGCAGCCGGGCCACGTCGATCGTCATGCTGGGCGGACGCGATGGCGGTGGGGGAGCCGCCTGCTGCTCCGTCGGCTGGTCTGGCGTGGTCATCGGTGCTCCTTTCGTCCCGCGGAACTGGGCTCGCATGGAGTTCAGCGGACCGATTCGAGCTCCTCCCCGCGCCCGTAGCGAACGGCGCGCTTGACGGCGCGTGGATCGAAGCCCTCCTCGAGCAGGCGCTGTCGCAGCTCCCCCTCCTGCGCGAGCTTCAGGAACAGCCAGGCGAGCACGCCGATGGTCACGAGCGAGCCCTCGACCAGCATGATCGTGCCTGCGAGGCCCTGATCCTGGAGCGCGCCGATGCCGAAGTGCTCCTCGCCCCGGTCGTAGACGTCGTACACGACGTCGCCGGACCAGATGAAGGCGTTGCCGAGAAGCGTCCCCACGAGCCGGACCGCGACGACGTAGCCGAACTTGGCGCCGGTGCCGAACCACTCGGGGCCGGGGAGCACCTCGATCACGGCCGCCCACATCAGCACGCCGGTACCGAAGAAGCAGAGATGCTCGAGGGCGTGGACGGCGTCGTGCTCGACGGCTGCCTCGTACAGCGGCGGCAGGTGCCAGAGGTAGAGGCTCACCGCCCAGAGCGGCAGCGCGACGAGCGGATGCGCAAGCACGCGGAGCTTCGAGAGCGGGTCGATCGCAAGCAGCGGGCGGAGGATCGGCCCTGTCAGCCCGAGCACGATCGCGAGCGGCCCCAGGTCGCCCAGCAATACGTGCTGGAGCATGTGCGCGGCGAAGAGCTCGTCGTCCCAGGGCATGAGCTGCGCGACTCCGACGATCAGCAGGCCGAGCGCGAAGCTCGCCTGCCGCCAGAGCGTCACCGGCGTCCCGCGGCCGGCCAGCGTCCGTTCGCGTCGCCAGTACATGACGGCGAGCAGCGCGAGCGGCAGCAGGGCGGTCAGGCTCGTCATCGGATACCCCTATTAGACTCGCCGAAAGGTGGAGGGACGCACGTACGCGGCCGCCGGTGTCTCGCTCGCGACAGCCGATTCGGTCGTCGAGCGGCTGCGGGCGGCGGTCGAGTCCACGGGTGCACAGGGCTTCGGGGCCTTCGCGGGCCTCTACCGGCTCGACGAGCGCCGCTTCCTCGCCGCGTCGACCGACGGGGTCGGGACGAAGCTGATCCTCGCCCGCGAGCGCGGGGCGCTGCGGGCGTGCGGCGCCGACCTCGCCGCGCATTGCTGCAACGACGTGCTGACGACCGGGGCCGACCCGCTGTTCCTGCTCGACTACGTCGCGGCGAACCGGATCGCGTTGGACGAGGTAGCCGAGCTCGTCGAAGGCGCCGCGGAGGTGTGCCGCGCGGCCGGGATGGCCCTGCTCGGCGGCGAGACCGCGGAGCTGCCCGGCATCTACCGCGAGGACGAGCTCGACTTCGCCGGCACCTGCGTCGGAATCGTCGAGCGGGACCGGCTCGTCGACGGCTCGGCGATCCGGGAGGGCGACGCCGTCGTCGGCTTCCCGTCCGCCGGCGTCCACGCGAACGGCTTCACGCTCGTCCGGCAGGTGCTGGAGGAGAGGGACTACGACGGTGAAGACCTGCTGGCGCCGACGCGGCTCTACCTGGACGACGTCCGGTCGCTGGACGCCGTCCACGGACTCGCCCACGTCACGGGCGGCGGCATCGAGGGAAACCTCGCGCGCGTCGTGCCCGACGGCCTCCGGGCGGAGATCGACTGGGGAAGCTGGAAGCGCCCGGCCGTCTTCGAGTGGCTCGCCCGCCACATCGACGAGGAGGAGCTGCGGCGGGTCTTCAACCTCGGGATCGGCTTCTGCGCCGTCGTCCCGGAGGCGGCCGGCCGGCTGGTGATCGGGCGGATCGTCCGGCGATGATCGGCGTGCTCGTCTCCGGCGAGGGCACGAACCTCCAGGCGCTGCTGGACGCCGGCCTTCCGGTGGTGTGCGTCGCGTCGAACAAGCGCGACGCCCCGGCGCTCGAGCGGGCGCGCAACGCCGGCGTCACGGCGAAGGCGTTTCCGCTGGAGGAGTACGCGAGCCGTGAGGAGCGCGACGACGCGATGGGGCACTGGGTGGCGGCCCGCGGCGCGACGTTCGTCGTCTGCGCCGGGTACATGCACCTCCTTCGCAAACCGTTCCTCGACCGCTTCGCCGGCCGGATCGTCAACACGCACTCCGCGCCGCTACCCGAGTTCCCGGGGGCGCATCCCATCGAGGACGTCCTTCGCGCCGGCGTGCCCGAGACGGCCGCGACCGTCCACTACGTGGACGAAGGGATCGACACGGGGGCCGTGATCGTCGCCGAGGCGGTCCCCGTCTTGGACGGAGACACCGTCGAGACGCTGCGCGCCCGCGTCCAGGCGGTCGAACACCGCCTGCTCCCCGAGACCGTTCGCGGCCTGCTCGCATGATCAGACGCGCCCTTCTCTCCGCCTGGGACAAGACGGGGCTGGTCGAGTTCGCACAGGGGCTCCAGGAGCTCGGTGTCGACCTCGTCGCGAGCGGCGGCACCGCGGCGCACCTCGCCGAGAGCGGTATCCACGCGACACCGGTGGACGAGCTCACCGAGATCCCGGAGATGCTCGGCGGGCGGGTGAAGACGCTGCATCCGCGGATCCACGCGGCGATCCTCGCCCGGCGCGACCATCCCGACGACCTGGCGGCGCTGGACGAGCACGGGATCGAGCCGTTCGACCTCGTCTGCGTCGGCTTCTACCCGTTCACGCAGGTCGTCGCGAGGCACGGGGTGAGCGAGGCGGACGCG
>DASTCG010000073.1:0-2618 GCA_035711385.1 Gaiellaceae bacterium | reverse complement strand
GGCGTCGAAGTTGTCGGTCGCAAACAGCGCGTCCACGACGTTCTTCGGATCGGTCGGCGAGTCGAGGGCGATCACGAGCACGCCCGCCTTCCGTGCCTTCTTGATCGCCGAGTTCTCCGCCTTCGCGTCCGCGACCGTGATCAGGATTCCCTTGACGCCGGCGGTCGTCATGTTCTCGATCGCGGCGATCTGGCTCGCGTTGTCCGAGCTGTTCTTGCCGGCGGCGTACTTGAGCTTGGCACCGAGCTTCTTCGCCTGGGCCGTCGCTCCCTGCCGCATCTTGACGAAGAACGGGTTGGTCACGTCCTTCGTGATCAGCCCGACCTGGATCGTTGCCGCGTCCTTCGACGTCCTCGCGCCGGCGGCGGCCACCATGACCACGCTCCCGACGACGACGGCGAGTGCCAGAAGGATGGTCCGTGCCGACCTGCGCGATGCCCCCGCGCTTCTTCCGTGCTCCATCCGAGCCTCCCTCGTCTCGTGGCAGATGTGCTTTGCTGCGTGGTAGCGATAACACAGTTCTGCCGCAAGAGTCAAGAGTCTTGGTTTGATTTCAGAATCTTCCCGTGTTACTGATCTCAAAGAGGGGCGATGACGCGCAGCCACGGCACGATCACGATCAAGGACGTCGCGGCGCGCGCAGGTGTGTCCCCGATGACGGTGTCACGGGTGATCAACGGCGGCCAGCGGGTGAGTCCGGCAACGCGGCGCCGCGTCGAGGAGGCCATCTCCGAGCTCGGCTACGTGCCCAGCCGGCTCGCCCGGGGACTCATCCGCCGCAGGACCGGCACGCTCGCCCTGATCGTGCCCGACGTCTCCAACCCCTTCTTCACGTTGATCGTGCGCGGCGCCGAGGACGTCGCGCGCCGTGCCGGCTACCGGGTGATCCTGTGCGACACCCGGGCCGACCTCGACCTCGAGGAAGAGGTGATCGAGGAGATGATCGCCCACCGCGTCGAGGGCGTCGCGATCGCGCCCGTCAGCGACCGGTCGAAGCGCCACCTCGCGCGGCTCGCCCGCTTCGGGGTGCAATTCGTCCTCATCGACCGCACCATTGCCGGGCTCGACTGCGACGTCGTTGTCGGCGACAGCTCGGGCGGCGCCCGGCGTCTCGTGGAGCACCTGATCTCGCTCGGCCACCGGCGGATCGGCTTCATCGTCGAGTCCGACGAGGTCTCGACCGCGCGGGACCGGCAACGGGGCTACCTCGACGCGCTCGAGGCGGCCGACATCGACCCCGACCCCGACTTGATCGTCCGGGCCACGGTCGACCCGGCGGGTGGCTACGTGGGCATGCGGCGGCTCCTGGACCTCGACGATCCTCCGACCGCTGTTTTCACCGTCAACAACCTCGTCGCGCTCGGGGCGATCGAGGCTGTCCGCGCGAGCGGGCTCGAGGTTCCCGACGACATTGCGCTCGTCTGCTTCGACGACATCGAGTATGCATCGAGGCTCTATCCCTTCCTGACGGTGATGGCGCAGCCTGCCGAAACCCTCGGGAGGCTCGGGACGCAACTCCTGGTCGAGCGGATCGAAGGCAGCGCACCGGACCGCGGGCGTGTCGTCGTCCTGCCCGCCGAGTTCATCGTGCGCCGCTCCTGTGGAGCGGGAGCCGTCCACGCGTGACGGTGTTCGGCGGGATCGAGGCCGGCGGGTCGAAGTGGGAGCTCGCGATCGGCGCGGGCCCTGAGGACCTGCGTGCGACGGCGACGATCCCGACCACGACGCCCGAGGAGACGATCGACCGGGTCGTCGACTTCTTCTCGTCCGAGGCGCCTGTGGCGTCGATCGGGATCGGATCCTTCGGACCGATCGACCCCGATCCGGCCTCGGCGACCTGGGGGCACATCACCTCGACGCCCAAGGAGGGATGGGCCGGCACCGACGTCGGCCCGGAGCTCGGGCGCCGGCTCTCGCTTCCCGTCGCCTTCGACACCGACGTCAACGCCGCTGCACTCGGCGAGCATCTTTGGGGCGCGGCCCGGGGCCTCGAGACCTTCTGCTACATCACGGTCGGCACGGGGATCGGCGGAGGCGGGATGGCGAACGGACGGCTGCTCCACGGTCTCGTCCATCCCGAGTTCGGCCACATCCGGATCCCGCACGACCGGGAGCGCGACCCGTTCCCGGGCAACTGCCCGTACCACGGCGACTGCTGGGAAGGTCTCGCCTCGGGGCGGGCGATCGAGGACCGCTGGGGCCGGCCGGCCGTCGAGCTCGCCGACGACGAGCGGGTCTGGGACCTCGAGGCCCGCTATCTGGCGCTCGGCCTCGTCGCCGTGATCTGCATCCTTTCGCCGCAGCGAATCCTGGTGGGGGGAGGCGTCATGAGCCACCCGGATCTGCTTCCGCGCGTCTGGCTGAACATCCAGGCCCTGTTGAACGGGTACCTCGCGGCACCGGAGACGAACGAGCTGATCACGAACTACGTCCGACCGCCCGCGCTGGGCTCGCGCGCCGGGGTCCTCGGCGCGATCGCGCTGGCCCGGACCGCGTCGCAGCTGCCGGCGCCCGCCTGAGCGCCTTCGACCCTGCCGACCGCCTCACCCCGAGAGCCGGAACACGAGGATCTGGCGGAGCGGTCTCCGCGTCGTCCGGATCACCGTCAACGTTCCCCG
>DASTCG010000072.1:0-18456 GCA_035711385.1 Gaiellaceae bacterium | reverse complement strand
CTCGTCCTGGCTGCCGCCCGCGGGCCCTGCTGGCTCGGCGTCCACGTCGGCACGTCGGCGGGGCGGCTCGTTCACGAGGGCATGCTCGCCCAGGGCGGTTCCCTCCACTTCGCCGCCAGACGCCTGTGGATCCGCCTCGGGGCGCCGCAAAATCTCGACGCGAGCCTGAACGGCAGGCCGGCGACGCTGCCCGACGACACTGCGAACGTCGTCGTGACGACCGCGGGGATCCGCACGGTCGCACTCGGATGACGGCCGACGGCTGCGAACGGCGAGACGTCGCTCTCGTGCTGTCGGGCGGCGGCATGAACGGCGTCCTGATGCAGCTCGGGTTCCTTCGACGTATTCGCGAATCGGCGTACTGGCCGCGCGTCGGCTGGATCTTCGGCACGTCGGCCGGCGCGCTCTCCGGCTCGCTGGCGGCGGTCGACCGGCTGGACGTGCTCGAGGAATTCCTGCTCGCGCTCCAGCCGGAGGAGACGTTCCGCCCGAACCGGCTCTGGCAGGTGCCGCTCGTCGGCTTCCACGACTACGCGCTGCCGACAACGATCGCCGAGCGCCTCGGCGATCCCGCGGTGCTCGCCCGCCAGCTCGCGGATGCGGCGATCGAGCTGGTCGTGATCGCGACGGATGTGACGGGCGACGCCGACCACGACGGAGTCAACGTCGGCGAGCTTGCCTACTCGTCGTGGGAGACGCCGCCCGACGTCTTCGCGCAGGCGCTCCTCGCCTCGGCTGCGATCACCGTGCTGCCGCTCCGAGTGGGGGATCGAGTGGCCACCGACGGGGGCTGGGTGCGGAACTACCCGCTCGGCTACGCCTACGACCATCCCGAGGTGGAGACCATCATCGGCTTCTCGTTCGAGCTGACCTTTCCGCCCGAAGGCTCCGCGGTCGTCGCTCATCTGCGTCGGCGCCTCGAGCCGTTCCGGCGCGTGCTGCCCATCCGGGCCCTCGTCGCAGAGCTGGCACGGGCCGAGGCGCGTGCGTCGCGGGGAGAGCCGGCGCACCTCGTCGACATGATCATGCGGCTGATGCGCGTCACGTTCCTGCGGAACAACGCGATCGAGGAGCGGTTCGCCGACGAGAAGGATCAGGCGATCGGCGAGCTCGAGGCCCTTCGCGACGACGTCCTCGACCTGGTGCGGCGGCATACACGCGGCCGGAGTCGCGGGCGGCTCCTCCAGGCGGTCACCGATCGCTTCGCGGCCGCCGACTTCCCCTTCCGCCGTGACAGGCGCGTCCCGCGGATCACGGTCCGGGCGTCGGCCGGCGACGTGAGCCTCGACCACGGCTTTCGCACGCAACGACCGTGGACCGAGGAGGCGAAGCGCGCGCTCATCAGGCGCGGATACGAGCTCGCGAACCGCGAGCTCACCGCGTCCGAGCGAGCGGTCGCGTGAACGCGGGGGCGACCGCGCTCCTGCTGGCGGCCGCGGTTCTCGCCGGCTGCGGCGGCGGTGCCAAGGCCGACGAGCAGACGATCGCCCTCGCGAAGCGGGCGTATGCGCAGGCGAAGGCGCGCGGGGTCGACATGTCGGCGGGGCCGTGCCTCGGCGTGATCAAGGAGGGCTGGGTGGCCGATGTCGCGCACGACCCGCGACAGGATGTCGACGACCGGGCCGAGAACCAGTGCGAGGCCTACCGCTCGGGTGAGGCCCACCACTTCGTCGAGCTGAACCCGGAGGGCGAGTTCATCCGCTCGGGCTAGGCGTTCGCCGCGCCGTTGGATGAAACTGCGCCAGTGGAGATCGCGGACGTCAGGTACACGCGTAGCGGCGACCTGTCGATCGCCTACCAGGTCCTGGGCCACGGCCCGGTGGACCTCGTCTTCGTCCCGTTCTTTCTCAGCACGGTCTTCGCCCGCTACGTCCCGCTCGTCGCTGACTTCTTCGACCGCCTCGCCGTGTTCTCGCGGCTGATCCTGTTCGACAAGCGGGGTACTGGTGCCTCCGACCGGCCGCGGACGCCGCCCACGCTCGAGTCGCAGATGGACGACGTGCGTGCCGTCTTGGACGCCGTGGGGTCGGAGCGAGCGGCACTGTTCGGGGCAGGCCACGGCGGCCAGATGTGCGCCTTGTTTGCGGCCACGTATCCGGACCGGACATCCGCGCTGATCCTCTACAACACGTGGGCGAGGCTCCCCGGAACACCCGAGGAGCACCTTGAGCTCGTGCGCACGACCCGTGAGCGCTTCGGGCTGCGCGAGACGATCGAGCAGACGCTGCGCAATGAGTATGCGTCTGTGGGGGTCGACGAGTCCTTCCTCTATTGGAGCGCAATGGCGGTTCGCGCTTCGGGAAGTCCCTCCGCTGCCGCCAACTTCACCCGCACGCTGATCGAAGCAGACATCACAGATGTCCTTCCGGCGATCCGCGTTCCCACACTCGTGCTGTACCCAAGGCTCGCCGTTGAGCCGGCGCCGGACGACGCTCAGCGGATCGCCTTCGTCGGAATCGAGGACGAGTCGCGCCGGCTGGCGGCCGCCATCCCGGATGCGCGGACCATTGGGATTGCCGGCCAGGACCGTTCGCCGTTCGTCGGTACCGAGGTGACGGATGAAGTCGAGCGATTCCTGAGCGCTCCGCGCGAGCGTGCCGTTCCCGATCGGGTCCTCGCCACTGTGCTCTTTACGGACATCGTCGGATCGACTGAGCGAGCTGTCGCGCTCGGCGATCGTCGCTGGCGGGAACTGCTGGCCGCGCACAGAGCCGACGTCCGTCGGGAGCTTCGCCGCTTTGCCGGCGAGGAGCTCGATACGGCGGGCGACGGCTTCTTCGCCAGCTTCGATGGCCCGGCGCGCGGGCTCAACTGTGCCCAGGCGATCGTCGCCTCCGCGGCCGAGCACGGCCTGGAGGTTCGCGCCGGCCTCCACGCCGGCGAGTGCGACCGAGAGGGTGGCAAGCTCACGGGGATCGCGGTTCACATCGGCGCCCGAATCGCCGCACTGGCCCAGCCAGGAGAGGTTCTCGTCTCTCGCACGGTGAAGGACCTGGTGGCAGGCTCCGGCATCGAGTTCGACGACCGCGGAGAGCAGGAGCTCAAAGGTGTTCCCGGCGATTGGAGGCTGTACGCCGTCAGAGACGGCTAGGAAGGCGAGCTCATCCGCTCGGGCCAGTCGGGCGGGATCGCAGCGGGTGTTCTCCATGCGAACGAGAGCCCGGTTTGCGCACACGTGGACGGAGAACGTGTTAGGACTACGGCGTGTCCGCTTCGGGCGTTGCGTCGGCCCGCTCCGTCTCGGGAGAGGCCCGGGTAAGGGCGGGCTCCATCGTCTCGCGAGCCGCTCCCGTGATCGCCGCGGTCGTCTCGATCTCGGCGGGCCTCGCGCTGTGGCAATTCGTGTCGACCAGCGGCCTGATCTCCGAGCAGGACCTGCCTCCGATGACGACGACCTTCAAGGAGCTGTGGTCGATGATGCACACGCGGGAGTTCTGGGTCGCGTTCGGCCAGACCGTCCGCGGCTGGGCGCTCGGGCTCGGGCTGGCGACGCTGCTTGCCGTCCCGACCGGCATCCTGCTCGGCTCCAGCGACTTCGCCGGGAGGGCGTTCCGGATCCCGATCGAGTTCCTCCGTCCGATCCCCTCGGCCGCGCTCATCCCGCTCCTCTTCCTGACGCTCGGCACGAACCTGAAGAGCGAGGTCTTCCTCGCAACCTTCGGGGCCTTCTGGCCGCTCCTCGTCCAGACGACCTACGGCGTCCGCGCCGTCGACCCGGTCGCGCTCGACACGGCCCGCTCCTTCGGGATCGGCCGCTTCGAGCGCCTCTACCGGATCAAGCTGCCGAGCGCCGTCCCCTACATCGCCACCGGCCTCCGGATCTCCTCCGCGGTCGCGCTGATCCTTGCCTTCACGGCCGAGCTGTTCATGGGGATCCCGGGCCTCGGCCAGATCATGAACGTCGCCGAGTCGTTCGGCCTGACCGTGCAGGTGTACGCGCTGGCATTGGCCACCGGGTTCCTCGGGATCACGATCTACTTGCTCTTCGCAGGGCTGGAGAAGTGGGCTCTGCGCTGGCACCCGTCCCAACGGTCGGTACAGGCGTGACCAGGCGGCGTCTCTACGAAGCCTCGGCGATCGCAGCGGAGCTCGCCGTGCCGATCGCGATCCTGGTCGCCTGGCAGGTCTGGACGACGCGCGCCAACGATCCGATGTTTCCGCGTCTGTCGACGATCCTCGTCGAGTTTCGCGAGATGTGGCTGTTCTCGCAGTTCGAGCTCCACGTCGTTCCGAGCCTCACCCGGATCTTGGCCGGTTTCGGGATCGCCGTCCTGCTCGGCATCCTGCTCGGCATTCCCCTCGGGCTTTCTCGGTGGGGCCGTCTGCTCGCCATGCCGCACGTCGAGTGGTGGCGTGCGATGCCACCTCCCGCGCTACTGCCGATATCCGTCGTCTTGCTGCACTCGATCGAGAATCGGCAGAAGATCGCCTTCATCGCGTTCTTCTGTCTCTTCCCGATTCTGCTGAACACGATCGACGGCGTGCGCGGGATCGACCCCACGCTCATCGAGACGGCTCGCTCGTACGGCGTGGGACGGCTCGCGCGGATCCGAAGAGTCGTCCTGCCCGCGGCGTTGCCGCAAATCTTCGCCGGGTTGCGGACGAGCCTCTCGCTCGCCGTGATCATGATGGTGCTGACCGAGTACTTCTCGAGCACGAGCGGTGTCGGGTACGTGCTCCTCATCTCGAAGAACACGTTCCAGCTTGCGCCGATGTGGGCCGCGATCCTGCTCATCGGCGTGCTCGGGTACCTCCTCAACCTGCTCCTGCTCCTCGTCGAGCGGCGGGTGCTCCGGTGGCATCGCGGCTGGCGGGAGGTGGCGGCGCAATGAACGTCGACGCGGGCGCGGCGGTCGAGATCAGGCGGTTGGCAAAGACGTATGGCGCCGGGTCGAAGGCCACACATGCGATCGACGACGTCTCGTTCTCCGTCGCGGATCGCGAGTTCGTCTGCGTCGTCGGCCCGTCAGGGTGCGGGAAGACGACGCTGCTGAAGTGCGTCGCCGGACTCTTGCGCCCGAGCAGGGGCGAGGTGCTCCTGCGCGGCAAGCGTGTGGCATCGCCGCCCGAGGAGATGGCACTCGTCTTCCAGGAGTACGGGCGGTCGCTGATGCCGTGGTCGTCCGTCCGCAACAACGTCCTGCTTCCGCTGCGTCACAAAAAGCTCGGCCGGCAAGAGCGCAAGGAGCTGGTCGACGAGGCGGTTGCCGCCGTCGGACTCACTCGCTTCCTGGATCACTACCCGTGGCAGCTCTCGGGCGGGATGCAGCAGCGGGTCGCAATCGCCAGGGCGCTCGCGTATCAGCCGTCGATCCTGCTCATGGACGAGCCGTTCGCCTCTGTGGATGCGCAGACACGGGGCGACCTCGAGGATCTGATTCTCCGGGTTCGAGAGGAGTTCGCGGTGACGATCGTCTTCGTCACCCACGACATCGACGAATCCGTCTATCTCTCGGACCGCGTCGTCGTCCTGACCCACGCGCCCACGGAGGTGAAAGAGATTATTGACGTCGACCTGCCGTTCCCGCGTGACCAGATCGCGACGAAGGAGCTTTCCGATTTCACGCATCTACGCGGCCACGTGGCTCGCCTGATCAAGCGGGAGCAACACGAACCAGCGGACGAGCTAACCGCGGTGTCCACCGCGACGAAAGGAGAGTGAGCATGACCAGGCGAATGGGGGGCCGGCGCGCCGGACACGTCGGTGCCGCGACCGTCGCGGGGGCGATCCTCGCACTCGCGATCTTCGGGGGCACGGCGTCCAGCGCACCCGTCCAGACAGCGACGGTCCGGGTCCTCCACCTCCCGATTGCAAACGGGTTCCCGCTCGATCTCGGCATCAAGAAGGGATTCTTCGCGCAGGAGCGGATCGAGATCCGGAAGACCACCCTGCAAAGCGGCAACGACGTCGTGCTGGCGATGGCGAACAACAACGGCGACATCGGCTACGCGGGCTTCGTTCCGTTCATGATCGGAAGCACGAACGGGATCCCGATCACGTTGCTCGCGGCGAGCGAGGTCGAGGGAACATCGGCCGCAGACAACTGGCAGAACATTCTCGTCAAGGGTTCGAGCTCGATTCGAAGGCCGCGTGACCTCGCCGGCAAGACGATCGCCGTCAACGCGCTGAAGGGCGTCGGGGAGATCATGATCAAGGCGGCGCTCGAGAAGCTCGGCGTCGGGCTCAGTTCGGTCCGGCTGACGGCGATTCCGTTCCCGAACATGCGGTCGGCGCTCAACAACGGTCAGGTCGACGCAATCTGGGTTCCGGAGCCGTTCCTGTCGCAGGGACTCAACATCGACGGCGATCGGATCGTGATGGCGCCCGGGCCGGTCCTCGGCAGGTACTTCCCGATCGGAGGCTATGCAGCAAGGACGAGCTGGCGCTCGCGGAACCCGGAACTTGCGCAGCGGTTCCGGAGGGCGATCAACCGCTCGTTGCTCTACGCGCAGAGCCATCCGGGTGAGATTCGGGAGATGCTGCCGCCCGGCACGCAAAACGTCCGCTTGCCGATCTGGAGCACGGTGGTCGACCGCGGAAAGCTGGATCAGCTCGCCCGGTACGCGCGGAAGTACGGGGTCATCACACGACTGCCGAACATGAAGCAGCTGGTACCGAGCAGCATCGCCAGCGGTCTCGTCCTTCAGGGAACCGTCCAGGGGCGTCGCGTGCTTCTCCGCAGCGAGGGCCGCGTCGTGCAACGGCTCGCGGCCGGTCCGTACACGTTCGTCGTCACGGACAGCTCGCGGAAGCAGAGCTTCGTTCTGAAGGGGCCGCGCGTGAACAGGCGGACGACCATCAAGGGCGTCGGCCGCGCCACATGGACCGTAAACCTGCGCGCGGGCACGTATCGGTACTGGTCGGCCGGCCGGCCCGGGGTGAAGAAGAGGTTTACCGTGAGGTAAAGGCCGCGGGGAGGGCGCCGTCCGCGGCGCCCTCCCGCCTCACGGCTCGAAGCTCTCGGTCGGCGCGATCGCGACGTCGAGCAGCAGCGGCTCGTTCCGCCCCGCGAGCCCGGGAACGAGGTCGTCCAACGTCTGGAGCAGCTCGCCGTGCTCGGTGATGCTCCGCGCCTCGCACCCCTGGGCGCGGGCGACGCCGGCGATGTCGACGTCGAAGCCCGGCCACGGACCGCGCGCGCCGTGGCGCTCGGCGAGCCGGTCCATGATCGCGTAGCCGCCGTTCGCGAGAATCACGAAGAGCGCGCCGACCCGGTAGTGCGCCGCACTCCACAACGCCTGAATCCCGTAGAGCGCCGAGCCGTCGCCCACGACTGCGACAACGGGCCGATCGGGTGCCGCCATGCGGACACCGGTCGCGCCGGCCAGCGCGAAGCCGAGCCCGCCCATCGCCGCGCTGAGGAAGCCGAGCGGGCGCCGGGCGAGCAGACGGTCGTGGAGCTCCGGCCGGTCGACGGGCGCCTCCTCGACCACGACGGCGTCCTCCGGGAGCCGCTCGGCGAGCGCGGCGAGGACGTGCCCGGCGCGGAGCGGCTCGCCGGTCGCGGGAGGGGCCGGCGCCGGGGGCGGCCGGTACGGGTCGGGCGGCGTCACGTCGCGTGGCCGGAGGCGCTCCGCCAGTGCACGGCACAGGGCGGCGGGCGGGGCGAGCACCGCGATCTCCGCCGGGCTTCGGTGCACCTCGTCCGGGTTGTCGCCGACGACTGCGACCCGAGTCCGGGGCACCGTGAGCCGTCCCTCGGCGTACGGCGACTGGCGGAACACGGGGGCCCCGACGACCAGGATCGCGTCGTGGGGCGAGAGACGGTCGCGGAGACGCGGCCGGTCGGCCGGGAGGACGCCCGCGAACAGCCGGTGATCCTGCGGGAAGCCGGCACGGGCGCCGAACGACTCCTGGAAGACGGGCGCGACGAGGCGCTCGGCGAGCTCCACGAGCGCCGCCCACGACTCGGGATCGTCCGTGCCGGCGCCGACGACGAGCGCCGGGGCGCGCGCGTCGTTCAGAAGCTCCGAGAGCCGGTCGACCGCGGCTGGGTCGACGCCGGCCGCCGGGATGACCTGCAGGGGCGCGGCCGGCTCCCGCTCCTCGTCGGCCGGGGCGCTCCAGTCGTCCATCGGCACGATCACGAGCGCCGGCCCTCGCCGGGTCGTCGCCTCGTGTGCCGCGCGGGCGAGCGCACCAGGCACGTCCTGCGCGCGCACGGGCTCGTCGGCCCAGACCGGATACTCGCCGGCGAGCCCCCGGAGCCGGCCTGCGAGGAAGGGCTCGAATGCCAGGTGACGGCGGTCCTGCTGGCCGACCAGCACGACGAGCGGTGCCCGGTTGACCCGCGCCGTCGCGAGCGCCCCGACCGCGTTGCCGAGACCTGCGGTCGTGTGCAGCAACACGAACGCCGGCTCGCGCCGGGCGAGCGCCCAGCCGGTCGCAAGCCCGACGACGGTCCCTTCGTGCAGTCCGAGCACGAACCGCAGGTCGTCCGGCAGGCCGGCGAGGAACGGCACCTCCGTCGAACCCGGGTTGCCGAAGATCGTCGTGAGACCCTGCGCACGGAGGACGTCGAACGTCGAGTCGCGGACGGTCTGCCGGCTCACGGCGGCAGTATCCCCGAGGCCCTGAGTTCGGTATGAGAACATCCGTTCACATGCTGGAACCGAACCGGCGGAATCCCGACCACGTGCAATCCCTCGAGCGCGGGCTCGCCGTCATCCGCGCGTTCGGCGCGGAGAACCCGGAGCTGAGGCTCAGCGACGTGGCGCGGTCGACCGGCCTGACGCGGGCCGCCGCCCGGCGCTTCCTCCTCACGCTCGTGCGGCTCGGCTACGTCCAGCAGAACGGGGCGAGCTTCTCGCTTCGCCCGCGTGTGCTCGAGCTCGGCTACGCCTACCTCTCGGCGCTGAGCCTGCCCGAGGTCGCGATGCCACACATGGAGACGCTCGTCGCCGAGGTGAACGAGTCGTCGTCGGTCGCCGTTCTCGACGACCTCGACGTCGTCTACGTCGCCCGCGTCCCGACCCAGCGGATCATGACCATCACGATCGCGGTGGGGACGAGGCTGCCCGCGTACGCGACCTCGATGGGCCGGGTGCTGCTCGCCGGCCTGGAGACCGAGGAGCTCGGTGCGCGCCTCGGCCGGATCGCGCTCGAGCGCCTCACCGAGCGCACGGTGCCCGACGTCGAGACGCTGCGCGAGCGGATCGGCGAGGTGCGCGCGGCAGGATGGGCCGCGGTCGACCAGGAGCTCGAGCAGGGAGTGCGCTCGGCTGCCGTGCCGATCCGCGATGGGTCGAAGACCGTCGTCGCGGCGCTGAACATGTCGGTCCACGCGACGCGGATGTCGATGCAGACGCTGCGGCGCGAGGTCGTTCCGAGGCTGCTGGAGACGGCCGCCGCCATCGAGGTCGACCTCCGTGCGGCGGCGGCGCCGGCGGGAGCCGCTGGTTCCGCTTGACGCCCGCCCGCCCCGATGGGAGAGTGCGGTGCGGTAACCGAATGCCTGTTCTCATGTCGAACACGGCCCGAGACAAAGGGGGTTCGAGATGACCGCCAGCGCGATCGAGAACACCGTCCGCGGCCTCCACATCGGCGGCGAGTGGACCGCGGCGGAGGGAGGCAGGACGTTCGAGGACGCGGACCCGTTCACCGGCGAGCCCGTCGCGAACGTTCCGGCCGGGACGCGGGAGGACGCGCGGCGCGCGATCGCCGCCGCAGCCGACGCGTTCCCCGCCTGGTCTCAGACGCCGCCCGAGGCCCGGCAGGCGATCTTCCTGAAAGCGGCCGACGCCCTCGAGGCGCGCAGCGAGGAGGTCGCGTCGTGGCTGACCCGGGAGACCGGCTCCACCTTCGGCTTCGCCATGTTCCAGCTGCACTTCGTTCCCGGCCTCTTCCGGCAGGCCGCGGCGATCCCGTACATGCCGATGGGCGAGGTGATCCCCTCCGACACCGGAACCTTCGCGATGGGCCTCCGGCGGCCGGTCGGCGTCGTCGGCGCGATCGCGCCGTGGAACGCAGCGCTGATCCTCTCGGCGCGCTCGATCACCACGCCGCTCGCGCTTGGCAACACGGTCGTCCTGAAGCCCTCCGAGCTCTCGCCGTATGTCGGCGGACTGCTCTGGGGCGAGATCTTCACCGAGGCCGGCCTGCCCGAAGGTGTGCTCAACATCGTCACGCACGCGCCGGGTGAGGCGGGGCCGATCGGCGACGAGCTCGCGGAGAACCCTGCCGTTCGCGTCATCAACTTCACGGGCTCGACCGAGACGGGCCGCCGGATCGCCGAAGCCGCCGGCCGGAACCTGAAGCGCGTCGTGCTGGAGCTCAGCGGCTCAAACCCGCTGATCGTCCTCGCCGACGCGGATCTCGACTACGCCGTCGACGCCGCCGCGTTCGGATCCTTCTTCCATCAGGGCCAGATCTGCATGTCGGCCCGGCGGATCCTCGTCGAGGAGCCGATCGCCGACACGTTCGTCGAGCGGCTCGTGGAGAGGACGAACGGCCTGAAGTCCGGCGACCCGAAGGAGCAGGGAACCATCATCGGCCCGCTGATCACGGACGAGGCGGTCGCGAAGGTCAAGAGCCGTGTGGACGATGCGGTGAAGCACGGCGCGAAGCTGCTCGCGGGCGGGGACGCCGACGGCTCCGTCTACGCGGCGACCCTGATCACCGATGTGCCGGAGGACTCGGACCTCGCTCGGCTCGAGACGTTCGCACCGGTCGCGGCGATCGAGGTCGTCGGAAGTGCCGACGAGGCGGTCGAGCGCGCGAACCGGACCACGTACGGCCTCTCCGCCGGGATCATGACGTCCGATCCGGACCGGGGCCTCGCACTCGCGCAGCGAATCGATTCGGGGATCGTCCACGTCAACGACCAGCCGGTCGGCGACGAGCCGCAGATGCCGTTCGGCGGCGTCAAGGAGAGCGGCTTCGGTCGCTTCGGCGGGACGGCGGCGATCAACGAGTTCACGGATCTCCGCTGGGTGACGGTGACGAGCGCCCCGCATCCGTTCCCGATCTAGGGGAAAGGACCGGTTTGGCGGAGATCCTTCCGCTGGGCGAGGCGGTTCGCGAGCTCGTCCACGACGGTGACGTCGTGGCGCTCGAGGGCTTCACGCACCTGATCCCGTACGCCGCGGGCCACGAGGTCATCCGTCAGGGCCGCCGGGACCTCACGCTCGTCCGCATGACGCCGGACGTCGTGTACGACCAGCTGATCGGGATGGGATGCGCACGCAAGCTCGTCTTCTCGTGGGGCGGGAACCCCGGCGTCGGCTCTCTCCACAGGCTCCGTGACGCCGTCGAGCACGACTGGCCCGGGCCGCTCGAGCTCGAGGAGCACTCGCATGCCGGCATGGCCGCCGGCTACTGGGCGGGGGCGTCGGGCTTCCCGTTCGGGATCGTGCGCGGGTACGACGGGACCGACCTCGTCGAGCACACCAGGGTCGAGCCCATCACGTGCCCGTTCACCGGCGAGCGCGTCGCGGCAGTACCCGCGATCCGGCCGGACGTCGGCATCGTGCACGCGCAGCAGGCCGACGAGGCGGGCAACGTGCAGCTCTGGGGGATCAGCGGCGTGCAGAAGGAGGCCGTCCTCTCCTCGCGGAGAGCGCTCGTCACCGTCGAGGAGGTCGTGCCCGTTCTCGAGCCGCGCCCGACGGCGGTCTTCCTGCCGGGCTGGACGATCACGGCCGTCTGCCTTGCGCCCGGCGGCGCCCGCCCGTCGTACGCGCACGGCTACTACGACCGCGACAACGCGTTCTACCTCCGTTGGGACGAGGTCAGCCGCGACCGCGACCGCTTCCGCGAATGGATGGCCGAGCACGTCGTCGAACGGGAGGTCTCGCCCGTATGAGCGTCGCCGCGCCGACCTACACCGCGGACGAGATGATGGCCGTCGCCGCCGCGCGCAGGCTGCAGGACGGCACGGTCTGCTTCGTCGGCATCGGGCTTCCGAGCCAGGCGGCGAACCTCGCCCGCGCGACGCACGCTCCCGCTGCGGTGCTGATCTACGAGAGCGGGACGATCGGCGCCAAGCCCGCGCGCCTGCCGCTCTCGATCGGGGACGGCGAGCTGGCCGAGACGGCCGACGCCGTCGTCTCGGTGCCCGAGATCTTCACCTACTGGCTCCAGGGCGGGCGGATCGACGTCGGCTTCCTCGGCGCGGCCCAGATCGACCCCGGCGGCAACCTGAACAGCACCGTCATCGGCGACTACGAGCGGCCGAAGGTCCGGCTCCCCGGAGCCGGCGGGGCCCCCGAGATCGCCTCGTGGTGCCGCGAGACGTTCGTGATGCTGCGGCAGACGCCGCGGACCTTCGTCGAGCGCGTCGACTTCCTGACGACCGTCGGGAGGCCGCGCGGCGGCGGCGCCGGCGTCACCTGCGTCGTGACCGACCTCGGCCTCCTGGAGCCGGACGCCGAGACCGGCGAGCTCGTCATGACGGAGCTCTACGCGGAGGTGACAGCCGACGATGCGCAACAGGCAACGGGATGGGATCTGGCGGTCGCGGCCGACCCGCGGTCGGTGGAGCCGCCGACCACGGAGGAGCTCGACGCTCTCCGTGCGCTCGAGCCCGTGGCCGGGGAGACTGTCGTGTCGTGAGCCGGCGGGCCGTTCACGTGCTCAGCACAGTCGCCGACGGCGACGATCTCGAACAGCCGCCGTACCTGTACCCGGACTACCGGTCCACCCAACTTCGCTCGCCGAAGCGCCCGCTGTTCGTCCTGCCGCGCACGCTCTCCGAGCTGACCGGCCCCGCCTTCGGCCACGAGTCGGTCGGCGAGCGGGACTACGACCTCACACGACAGCACGCGGGCGAGCCGCTCGGGGAGCGCATCATCGTCACCGGGCGAGTCGCCGACTCCTCGGGCCGGCCGGTGCGCTCGGCGCTGATCGAGATCTGGCAGGCGAACGCCGCCGGCCGCTATCTCCACGAGGTGGACCGGCATCCGGCGCCGCTCGACCCGAACTTCTCCGGCGCCGGCCGCTGCCTGACCGACGACGAGGGCCGGTACCGCTTCGTGACCGTGAAGCCGGGCGCATACCCGTGGCGCAACCATCCGAACGCGTGGCGCCCCGCGCACATCCACCTCTCGCTCTTCGGGCGAGCGTTCACGAACCGGCTCGTGACGCAGATGTACTTCCCCGGCGACCCACTCTTCGACTACGACCCGATCTTCCAGTCCGTGCGCGACCCGGCCGCGCGCGAGCGGCTGATCTGTCTGTTCGACTACGAGAAGACCGTGCCCGAGTGGGCGCTCGCCTACCGCTTCGACGTCGTGCTCGGCGGGCCGGCCGAGACCCCATTGGAGACCTGATGGGCGAGCCGCCGACGCCGTCGCAGACCGTGGGCCCGTACTTCTCGATCGGGCTGCTGGACGGCGCGTCGAACGAGCTCGCCCCGGGCGGAATCCGGATCACCGGCCGCGTGCTCGACGGCGCGGGCGAGCCCGTTCCCGACGCGGTCGTCGAGATCTGGCAGGCCGACGCGGACGGTCGCTACGGCCCCGACTCCGGTTGGGGACGCTGTGGATGCGAGCCGGACGGCCGGTTCTCGTTCGCGACCGTCAAGCCCGGCCCCGTGGAGGGCCAGGCGCCGCACCTGACGGTGATGGTCTTCGCCCGCGGCCTGCTGAAGCCCGTGCTGACGCGGATGTACTTCCCCGACGAGGACGAGGCGAACTCGACCGACCCGATCCTCTCGGCGCTCGACGACCCGTCGACACTCGTCGCGCGCCCCGTCGGCGACGAGCTTGCGTTCGACGTCACGCTCCAGGGCGACCGAGAGACCGTCTTCTTCGTTGTCTGAGGTGTTCGAGCGGATCTTCGTCCCGGCGGAGCTTCGCGAGGCGCTGTCGGACCGCGCGTGGCTGCAGGCGATGCTGGACGCCGAGCGGGCGCTCGCGTCGGCCGAAGCGCGCGCGGGCGTCATCCCCAGCGAGGCCGCCGACGCGATTGCGGCCGCCTGCAACGCCGAGCTCTACGACCCGGCGGCGATCGGCGAGGCCGGCCGCTCGCCCGGCAACCCCGTCGAGCCGCTCGTTCGTGCGCTTCGCGACGCCGTCGGCGGCGACGCGGCGGACTTCGTCCACTGGGGCGCGACGAGCCAGGACATCCTGGATACGGCGGCGATGCTCGTGTCGCGGAACGCGCTCGACCTGCTGCTGGGTTCGGTCGACGCCGTCGCCCGCGAATCCGCGGAGCTGGCGGACGTTCACCGCTCGACGCCGATGGCCGGGCGGACGCTCCTGCGCCAGGCGGTGCCCACCACCTTCGGCCTGAAGGCGGCCGGCTGGCTGATGGCCACGCTCGAAGCGCGGAGAGGCCTTGCCCGGATCCGGCGCGAAGGGCTGCAGGTTCAGCTCGGCGGCGCCGCCGGCACGCTGGCGGCGCTGGGAGAGGCAGGGCCCGAGGTCGTCGGGCTGTACGCGCAGGGGCTCGGCCTGCTCCCGTCGGAGCTGCCGTGGCACACGAACCGGGTCCGCGTCGCGGAGCTCGGCGCGGTGCTTGGCATCGCGGCCGGGGCGATGGCCAAAATCGCGCTCGACGTTGCGCTCCTCGGCCAGACGGAGGTCGCTGAGGCGACCGAGTCGGGCGGAGGCGCGTCCTCGACCATGCCCCAGAAGCAGAACCCCGTCGGCAGCGCGCTTGCGATCGCGTGCGCGCGCGAGGTGCAGGCCCATGCATCGGTCCTGCTGGCCGCCGTCCCGCAAGAGCACGAGCGCGCGCTGGGCGCCTGGCACTCGGAGTGGCCGGCGCTCGTCGGCGCGCTCGGCTACACCGGCGGGGCCGTCGACGGCGTACGCCGCGCGCTGGAGGGCCTCGAGGTCGATCCGGAGCGGATGCGGGCGAACCTCGGGCTCGCGGGCGGGCTCGTCATGGCCGAGCGGGCCGCGTTCCTGCTCGCGGGTCGGAGCGGCCGGCGAACGGCGCACGAGCTCGTCGCCGAAGCGGCCTCGAGCGGGCGGCCGTTGGCCGACGCGCTCGAGCTGGACGAGGCCGAGCTGGAGCCCGCGTCGTACCTCGGCTCCGCCGAGACGTTCGTCGACGCCGCGCTTGCCGCTTACAGGAGTGGGCTGGAATGACGCCGGTGCTCGTGCTTCCCTCGTCGCTGGGGACGAGCACCGACCTCTGGGAGCGGAATGTCGGCCTCTGGTCGGACACGTTCCGCGTGCTTCCGTACGACCAACGGGGACGCACGTCGGTCGAGCAGCTCGGGCGCGACCTGCTCGAGCTGCTCGACGACTCCGGCATCGAGCGGGCGGCGATCTGCGGGGTCTCCCTCGGCGGTGCGACCGCGATGTGGGTTGCGGCGAGCGAGCCGGAGCGCGTCGACCGCCTCGTGCTCGCGTGCACCTCGGCGCGGTTCGGTGAGCCGGCACAGTGGGTCGAACGAGCTGCGGTCGTGCGCGAGCAGGGGCTCGATCCGATCGCCGACTCGATCGTCGCCCGCTGGTTCACCGCGGCCGCGCCCGAGGAACTCGTGGCGCGGTTTCGGGCGCAGCTGGTGGCCACGCCGCCAGACGACTATGCGCGTTGCTGCGAGGCTCTCGCCCGGTGGGACTTTCGGGAGCGGCTGGGCGAGATCCAGGCGCCGACGCTCGTCGTGGGCGGCGCCGAGGATCCGGCCGCGCCGCTCGAGCACCAACGCCTGCTCGCGGAGCGGATTCCGCGCGCACGGTTCGCCGTGCTCGACGATGCGGCCCATCTCGCAAACGTGGAGCGGGCGGAGCCGTTCTCGCGCCTGGTCGCCGACCACCTGACCGCAGCCGCCGTCGAGGTCGCGTGAGCGAGCGGTACGACGAGGGGATGCGGATCCGGCGGGAGATCCTCGGCGACGAGCACGTGGACGCCGCCGTCGCCGGCACGACCGACGACTCGGCAGCGTTCCAGGACCTGATCACCCGCTACGCCTGGGGCGAGATCTGGGCGCGGCCCGGTCTCGACCGACGCACCCGGAGCGCGATCACGCTGATGGCGCTCGTGGCCCTCAACCGCGAGCGCGAGCTCGCCATGCACATCCGAGCGGCGCTCAGGAACGGCCTGAGCCGAGCCGAGATCGGCGAGGTGCTGCTCCACAGCGCGATCTACTGCGGCGTTCCGGCCGCAAACGGCGCGTTTGCCGTCTTCCGGGACGTCATGGCCGAGGAGGAGGCAGGCACATGAGCCAGCGAACCGCACCCCCGTTTCGGGCCGACCACGTCGGAAGCCTGCTCAGACCGCGGGAGCTACTGCAGGCCCGCGAGGACTTCGCCGCAGGACGCCTCGAAGCCGATGGGCTTCGGCAGGCCGAGGACGACGCGATCCGCGACGTCGTCCGCATGCAGGAGGACGTCGGCCTCCAGTCGGCCACCGACGGCGAGTTCCGCCGCACCTCGTGGCACATGGACTTCATCTACCAGCTCGACGGCATCGACCCGGCGGACGAGCAGATCAAGGTCGCATTCCACAACGAGCAGGGAGACGTGGAGTTCACGACAGCAGCGCTCAGCGTTCACGACCGCGTCGGGCTCTCGAAGACGATCTTCGGCGACGCCTTCGAGGCCTTGAAGGCGATGACGACGAGCGCGACGCCGAAGCTGACGATCCCCTCACCGAGCATGGTCCACTACCGGGGCGGCCAGGCGGCGATCGACCAGAGCGTCTACGCGGACATCGACGAGTTCTGGAGCGACCTCGTCGCCGCGTACCGCCGTGAGGTCGGTCGGCTCGGCGAGCTCGGCTGTACGTATCTCCAGTTCGACGACACGAGCCTTGCGTACCTCAACGACCCGAAGCAACGCGAGTACATCGCCTCGATCGGCGGCGACCGCGAGCACCAGCACGAGGTCTACATCCGGCACATCAACGAAGCGCTCGCGGACCGGCCCGCAAGCATGAGGGTGACGACCCACATGTGCCGCGGCAACTTCCGCTCCTCGTGGGCGGCCGAGGGCGGCTACGACTTCGTCGCCGAGACGCTCTTCAACGAGCTCCAGGTGGACGGGTTCTTCCTCGAGTACGACGACGCCCGCTCGGGCGGCTTCGAGCCGCTCCGGTTCGTGCCGGACGGGAAGCTCGTTGTGCTCGGGCTCGTGACGACGAAGCGCGGCGAGCTCGAGGACAAGGACGAGCTGAAGCGGCGCATCGAGGAGGCCGCGAAGTTCGTCCCCCTGGAGCAGCTCTGCCTCTCGCCGCAGTGCGGGTTCTCGTCCACCGTCGAGGGAAACCTCGTCACGTACGAGCAGCAGGTGGCGAAGCTCCGGCTGATCGTCGAGACGGCCCAAGAGGTCTGGGCCTGAGCTCGTGTCGAAGAGGCCGATCCAGGATGAGAGCTGAGCCGCCGGGCCGCGCTGGGCGGCGCGCCTCGCATCCACCCATCGCACCCCGACGGCGAGCCACATCCTGAACCGACCTCTCCGACACGAGCGGACGCAGGTCGGGATCGTCGGCGCCGGGCCCGCCGGCCTCGTGCTTGCGCAGCTCCTGCATCTGGAGGGAATCGATTCGGTCGTGCTCGAGGATCGGAGCCGGGAGTACGTGGAGCACCGGATCCGCGCGGGCGTGCTCGAGCAGGGAACTGTCGACTTGCTGAACGAGATGGGAGTCGGTGACCGGCTTCGCCGGGAAGGGCTCGTCCACGACGGCATCGAGCTGCAGTTCGCCGGTGAGCGGCACCGGATCGACTTCCCGTCGTTGACCGGCGGCCGGCGCATCACCGTCTACGGGCAGCAAGAGGTGGTCAAGGACCTGATCGTCGCACGCATGAAGACCGGGCGCCCGCTCCTCTTCGAGGTCGCGACGGTGACGGTCGACGGGTTCGACGGCGACGAGCCCGTCGTACGGTTCCGCCACGGCGACGAGGACGTCGAGCTGCGCTGCGACCTGATCGCCGGCTGCGACGGGTTTCACGGCGTCTCACGCGACAGCATCCCGGCCGGCGTCCTCAGCGTCTTCGAGCGGGAGTACCCGTTCGCGTGGCTCGGCATCCTCGCCGCTGCGCCGCCGTCGAACGACGAGCTGATCTACGCCTACCACGAGCGCGGCTTCGCGCTCCACAGCATGCGCTCGCCCGCGATCACTCGCCTCTACCTCCAGGTTCGCCCCGACGAGCCGCTCCAGGAGTGGCCGGACGAGCGGATCTGGCACGAGCTCGAGCAGCGCCTCGCCCTCGAGGGCTGGAGCCTGAACACCGGCGAGATCCTCGAGAAGGGCGTCGCGGGAATGCGTAGCTTCGTGGTCGAGCCGCTGCAGTCGGGCCGGCTCTTTCTCGCAGGAGACGCAGCACACATCGTCCCGCCGACGGGAGCGAAGGGGCTGAACCTCGCGGTCGCGGACGTGAAGATCCTGGCCAGGCGGATCGGCGCCTGGTACGCCGGGGACTCCGCCGCGCTGGACGGCTACTCCTCGGAGGCGCTCCGCCGCGTCTGGCGCTCCGAGCACTTCTCCTGGTTCATGACCTCGATGCTGCACAGGCTCCCGCACGGCGACGAATTCGACGCAAAGCTGCAACTGGCACAGCTCGC
>DASTCG010000071.1:0-40800 GCA_035711385.1 Gaiellaceae bacterium | reverse complement strand
GAGAGCGGGGTCGATGTAATCGATGTCGACCGTCAGGCTGTGCTTGAACGTCCCGCCGACCGGTGCCTTCGCCCACGCCTGCGGAGACTCGGTGTCGGCGCGGCCCGCGACCGCGGAGGTGGCCAGCAACGCGGCCCCGGTTAGGGCCATCGCCGTCGAGAGGATCAGTCGTCTAGGCACTGAAACTCCTTGCACGCTGCCCGCGCCGCCCGGACCGAGCCAGGTCGCGCTCCAGCTGCTCCGCGAGTGCCGCTGGGCGCCTGCTCAGGAGAGGTCGCTCGAGGAAGGTGTGCAGCCGCACGGCGTCATTGGCTGCTGCGAGCGCGTCTGCGGAGTCGCCAGCCGCGGCGAGGGCAACGGCGAGTGCGTATCGCGCCCTTGCCTGATCCGCGAGGGAGTCAGTCGTTCCGGCGATGGCGTCGGCGGTCTCGGCAGCGGCCTTTGCTGCCTCGACCTCGCCGAGCGCGGCGTGGGCATGTGCGCGGACCGCGTTGGCGGCAATCAGCGTGCCGCGATCGTGCGGGCCGCCGTGCTTCTCGGCCTGGTCGGCAAGCTCGAGTGCCTCTCGGTGGCGGCCCTGTGCGATCCGGATCTCACCCAGGAACGTCTCCGCGAAGCTGCGGAAGCCTCTTTCCGTGAGGCCGTGCAGCTCGCCGATCGCGGAAAACGCCCTCCGCTCGGCTTCGACCAGGTCGCCGGCGAGCAGCTCCTCCCAGGCGAAGAACGCGTTGAAGATCGCTGTGTGCAGCGGATAGCTCGCGGATATCTGGTCGAGGACGTCGTCCGCCCGCGCACGGGCCTCGTCGCGGCGCCCAGCCTCGTAGGCGGCCAACACGCGCAGGAAGCCGACCGCGCGCTCGACGATCGGCTCGCCCGGAAACCGGGCGGCAAGCTGCTCTGCCTCAGCCACGACCGTCGACCACGGGAGGCGGAACGGGAGCATCAGCAACCGGGTGCTCAGCACGTATGCCGCGGCGGCACGGTCGCCGGCGAGCTCTGCCTGCGTGGCTGCTCTCTCCCATGCGTCTGTGGCGGCCCGTAGCTGGAGTTCGATCCAGTCCGCCTCGCCCAGGACCGTCCAGGCGAGGGCGAGGTGGCGGGGGTCTCCACGCCGCTCGAAGAGCGGGATCGCCGTGGCCGCTTCGCGGCGGATCGCCGGCGGGACTCCTTCGGGCTCGAACTGCAGTCGCGCGCTCAGCCCTGCAAGTCGGACGGCCGCGGCAACGACCGGGTCGGTCGCGTCACGCGCGGCCTCCACGAGCAGCCGCTGCGCGCCCGCGAAATCACCCAGCGGCGCCAGCACGACCGCGAGCCGGAGCTTCAACTCCGGTACGCCGGGGTCGAGCTCGTCGAAGAGCACGAGGGCGCGGCGCCACAGGTCGGCCGCGGCGCCCAGGTCCGTTCGACTCCGGGCTCGCTCGCCGGCCTCCGCCAGCGCGCTGGCCGCGCGCTGCTCGAGCGCCGGTTCCGGTGCGCCGACCTCGCGCTTCGCGAGCGCCGCCTGCTCGAGGTGGTACGCGCGGATGTCCTCGAGTTCCGGCCGGTCGCCGCTGAACTGCTCGACCCAGGTCGCGAACCGCTGGTGCAGCCGCGCCCTGTCGCTCTTGGACAGCGCGCCGTAGGCAGCGTCGCGGATGAGCTGGTGGCGGAAGCGGGATGCGTGCTCGCCCTCGATGTCCGGGTGCGCCGGTCTGATCAGCAGTTTCCGCGTCAGAGTCGCCAGGTGCATTGGCATCTCGGCGCGCAGGTCATTGGGGACGAGAGCATCGAGCGCGCGGTGATGGAAGACGGTGCCTTCCAGGGCGGCGGAGGTGAGGACCACCCGCTCAGCCTCCGGCAGCAGGTCCAGACGCGCTTGCAGCAGCGCGTGGATCCGGGGCGGCAGCCGGCCTACCTCACCGCCCTCCGCGACGAAGGCGCTCAGCTCTTCGATGAAGAGCGGGTTTCCGTCCGCGAGGTCGAGTACTCGCTGCCTCTCGCTCGACGGCGGTGCGGAATCGAATGTGCCGAGCAGCCGCTCGCAGTCTTTGTTCTGGAGCGGTTCCAGCAGGAGGCGCGCCTCGTTGCCTCGTTCTTGACCCCAGCCCGGCCGCTGCTCCAGCAGCTCGGGGCGCGCCAGGCAGAGGAGCAGGATCGGCGCGCCGCGGGCGCGGTCGCAAACGAGCGCGAGCAAATCGAGCAGCGCCGCTTCAGCCCAGTGGAGATCTTCGACGACAACGACGAGCGGCTGCTCGCCGGCCGCCTGTTCGAGCGCCTGCTGAACCGTCCACGCGAGCTGCTCCGGCGAGGTCGCACCGCCCTCGACCAGCCGCTCGAGCGCCGGCGCCGCAGGCTCGCCGAGCTCGCGCAGCACCTCGAGGAGCGGCCAATAGCTGAGGGCCTGTCCATACGAGAGGCAGCGCCCGCACGCTCGCCTCGCCCGACCGTCGAGCGACCTGAGGAACTCGGCCGCGAGCGCCGACTTGCCGATGCCCGCCGGGCCCAGGACCGTGAGCAAGTGGAGCTCGCGCTGCTGCACCGTCTGCCGGAACGCGGCCGCGAGCTGCGCCAACTCCCGCTCCCGACCCACGAACAGCGGCGGCTCCCGCCCGGACTCTGCCACGAGGCGGCGAAATCGCGACGCCTCGACCGGGCTTGCCTTCCCGTGAAGTTCGAGCGGCGCGAGCAACTCCGTCTCGATCGCGGTGCCGAGTAGCCGGACTGTCTCGGCGCCGAGGAGGATCTCGCCCGGCGCAGCCTCCTGCTCCAGGCGCGCTGCGACGTTGATCGGGTCGCCGGTTGCGAGTGTCTGGCCCGTTCCGACTACGACCTCGCCGCTCGTAATTCCGATCCGGAACGACAGCGCGAACCCGGTCTCCTCGGCGAGGGGTGGCAGCCGCTCCTGCAGCTGGGCCGCGACCTTCACTGCGCGCAGCGCGTCGTCCTCGTGCGCCGTCGGCAGACCGAAGATCGCCATCACCGCGTCGCCGACGAACTTCTCCACTGTGCCGCCGTGGGCGACGATCAGCTGCTCGATCGCCTCGAAGTAGCGGCTCAGTACGTGGCGGACGAGCTCGGGGTCGTGGCGCTCCCCCAGGGCGGTCGACTCGACCAGGTCGCAGAAGAAGACAGTCACCAGCTTGCGCAGCTCGCGCTCGGAAGCTGGTTCCACCCGAGCTCCGCAGGCGCCGCAATAACGAGAGCGCGGAGGCAACTCCGCGCCACACTTCGCGCAGATCGCCACAAATCGACGCTATGCCTCGGCTCGCCAGTCCGCATCGGTAAATGTCCGCATTCGAGGCGGGGGTCCGTCGCATGCGCCCGTCGCAGTGATCGTCGATTCCCGGCGACGTTCGTTCCGCGCCAAAAACGCTTGACCACCGGGCCATACTGCGCGGCATGTCCGCCGAGATCCGGGCGGGAAGACGCCTGCCTTCGGGGGGCGACGGCGCCCACGGCGATCTTCGTCAGAGCTCTCCTCCGCGAATCAGGTCTTCGCGAGCCCCGCTCCTGAAGAGCGCGGCGGTCGCGGCGCTCTGCGGCCTCCTGCTCTACCGCGTTGCGCCCGACGTAAAGGGGAAGCCGTTCTACGAGGACGAGGCGGTCGCCGGGCTGATCTCGATGCGGCCGGTCGGCGAGCTGCTCGACACGGTCATGGCCGACCGTGGCGGGGCGCCGCTTCACTTCCTCCTCGCGCACGCCGTCTTCTGGATCGACACGAGCGCCGAGGCGCTGCGCTGGCTATCCGTCGCGTGCGCCGTGGCCGCGGTGCCGCTCTGCTTCGACCTCGGCCGCCGGCTGGGCGGCACTGCCGCCGGGCTCGTGGCAGCGGCGGTCGCCGCGTCCTCCACCGCGCTCGCCGTCTACGGGAGCTTCGGCCGGATGTACGCGCTCTACGTCCTCGTCGCGGCGCTCGCCTTCGACCTCTTCGTCCGCGCCGCCCGGCTGCGGACGCGCGGCGCCGTGACCGCCGCGGCGGCGGCCGCGTGGCTCCTTCCTGCCGTCCACCCCTACGGGCTGATCCCGGCCCTCGGCGAGCTGGTCGCCGCGATCGTGCTCTGGAGGCGACGGACGCTTCGGGACGCTCTGGCGGTCGCGATCGCGGCGGCCGCGGCGATCCCCTTCGTGCTCGCCGACCTCCGCCTCGCGAACCGCTCCGCGGTCGGCGAGGGTGGCCGGGCGCTCGCCACTCCGGCCGACGCCTGGGGCGAGCTCGTCGCAGCGCTGTCCTCCTTCGCGGGCGGCGACGGTCTCGTCCTGCTCGCGGCGAGCGCCCTCGGGATCCTCGGCATCGTCGTGCTCGCGCGGGAGGAGCCCGCGGCGGCGTTCCTCACCGTCCTGCTGTTCGTCCCGCCGGTGCTCTTCGTCCTCGTCCCCGCCGGATCGCAGCCGGATCTCTCCCCGCGCCATCTGTTCTACGGCCTACCGCTCTGGGCGGCCGCGATCGGTGTCGGCACCGCCTGGCTGGCGCGCCGGCTGCCGAGCGTTGTCGACGTCGCAGCGGTGGGCGTGGTGTGCCTCCTCGTCCTCGTCGCGCCGCCCAGCGCGCTCCGTGACCCGCGCGAGCTCGGACTGCTGCCGACGGAGGTCCCCGCGAAACTGCGCGGCGGCTCGGACGAGCTCCTCGTTCCCTACGCGATCCCCTATCTCGCCCACCTCGGCGGCGTGAGAGAGGCGCTCGCGCTTCCGCAGGGGCCGGGGGACGAGATCCTCGAGACGCTCGAGCACGCCGACGAGCCGATCGGAGCCGTCCTGGTCGCGCTTCCGCGCCAACACGGCTGGAGGGTCGTGAGGCGTCGTGGACCGTTCGACGAGCGCGGCGCGCTCTCCGCGGCGGCCGAGGAGTACCGCACGGCGGATCATCCGCCCCGGCTCGACTGGTGGTACCGGCTCGTCACTCGAGGTATGTGCGAGGCGGCCGCGCGGCTGGGCTCCCGCTGCCCTTCCTAGCTACACTGCCGCGCCGTGGCAGGTGAACGAATCAGGCTCGAGGTTGCGGAGCGCGAGTCGCGCGGCTCGGCCGAGTCGCGGCGGCTCCGCAAGCAGGGGCTCATCCCCGGCGTCCTCTATGGGCGGGGGAAGACGCCGCATGCGATCTGCGTCTCCGAGCGCGACCTGCGCCGCGTCCTGACGGGCCCTTCCGGCCTCCACGCGATCCTCGACGTCGTCGTCGAGGGGCAGAAGACGACCCACGCCTCGATTCTGAAGGACTTCCAGCAGGACGTGATCACCGGCCGGATCGCCCATATCGACCTCCAGGAGGTCCGCCTCGACCAGCCGATCCAGGCTCAGGTCGTGATCGAGCTCATCGGTGAGTCGGCAGGCGCCAAGGAGGGCGGTGTGCTCTCGCAGGTCACCCGTGAGATCAACGTCGAGGCGCTGCCGATGGAGATCCCGGAGCGGATCGAGGTCGACATCTCCGAGATGCAGATGGGCGACACGCTGCGGCTTGTCGACGTCGCGAGGCAGGACGGCGTCACCTTCCTCGACGACCCGGAGGAGACCGTGCTCGCGACCGTCACGGTGCCGACCCGCGTCGAGGAGCCGGAGGTCGAGGTCACGGAGGAGGAGCTCGAGGAGGGCGAGCTCGCGGAGGGCGAGGAAGCGCCCGAAGGCGCGGCCGAGGAGGCAGCGGCCGAGGGCGGAGCCGAAGCGGCCGCCGAAGAGTCCACCGAGGGCTAGATGCGACTGCTCCGTCGAGGCGAACGGGCCTCGACGCTGGATCTGCTCGTCGCCGGCCTCGGGAATCCCGGCCGCGAGTACGCGCGCACGCGGCACAACGCCGGCTGGCTGGTGGTGGACGAGCTCGCGCGCCGCCACGGCGGATCGTTCCGCGGCAAGTTCTCCGGCCAGCTCTCGGAGCTTCGACTCGACGAGCTTCGGCTCGCACTGCTGAAGCCCGAGACGTACATGAACGAGTCCGGACGGTCGATCGGCGCCGCCCGGGGGTTCTTCAAGGTCGATCCGACGGATCTCCTCGTCGTCCACGACGACGTCGACCTGGAGCCCGGACGGCTTCAGGCCCGGCTCGGCGGCGGGCTCGCCGGTCACAACGGCCTCCGGTCGATCGCCCAGTCGCTGGGAACGAACGACTTCCTGCGGCTCCGCATCGGCGTCGGCCGGCCTGGCCGCGGCGATCGCCGGAGTGTCGCCGACTACGTCCTCGCCCCGTTCGAGGACGAGGTGGACGTCGACGAGCTCGTCGGGCGCGCGGCCGATGCGGTCGAGACGCTGGGCCGCGACGGCCTCGAGGAGACGCAGCGCCGGTACAACTAGGCGGTGGCGTATCGCGTCTTCGTGCACGCTGGTGACGGCGCCGGTACGCGCCGGAGCGACGAGAAGGCGCCGGATCCGCGTCGCGGCCGCACGTGGTGGGAGATCATGCACCCGGAGGGGTCCGAGGGAACCTGGCGCGACCTCCCCGAGCTGCTGGGCGACTCGCTCCGCCTCGCGTGGGAGGCCGGCCGGAACATCTTTCTGACTTACGTCCCTGCTGCAGGTGATCTCTGCGGTCGGCGTCGCAGTCCAGCTCTTCGTCGGCAAGGGGATGCTGGAAGTCGTGCTCGGCACGAACGGCGATCTCCAGTTGAGCGCGCTGGCGCCCTGGCTGGTCGCGCTCGTCGGCATCACCGTCGCGATCGACCTCCTCCAGGCGATCCAGAACGAGCAGAGCCGCGTGCTCGGCGAGCTCGTCGGGCGCCGGGCGCTCGACCGTGTGATCGACGTCTCGACCCGCATCGACCTGCTCGCCTTCGAGTCGCCCGACTTCTATGACCGGCTCCAGCGGGCGCGCGCGCAGGGCCAGTACCGCGCGATGCAGACGGTCAACGGCCTGCTGGGGATCGTCGGCGCGCTCGTGGGCTCGGTCGGGATCGTCCTCGCACTGGCCGCGCTCCAGCCGCTGCTGCTGCCCTTCGTCCTGGTCGGTTACATGCCGCTCTGGATCGTGGCCTCGCGGAACACGAAGGACCTGTACCACTTCAGCCGCGGCATGACCCCTGGCGATAGGCAGCGGAGCTATCTCCAGAACGTGCTGATGGGCCGCAACGCCGCGAAGGAGGTGCGCGCGTTCAACCTCGCGGGCTTCCTCCGGCAGCGGTACGACCGTCTCTACGACGCGCGGATCGCCGAGCTGAGGAAGCTCGCCCGCCGCCGGACCGGGAGGTCGCTGCTCGGCTCGCTCCTGTCCTCCGCCGTGACCGTGGCGACGATCGCGATGCTCTCGTGGCTCTACGTCAGCGGCCGGATGAGTCTCGCGACGGCCGGCGCCTCGATCTTCGGCCTCTACCAGCTCGCGAACCGGCTCCAGTCGCTCCACATGAGCGCGACCTCGCTCTACGAGGCGACGCTTTTCGTCCGCGACTACTCGTCGTTTCTGACCCTCGAGCCCGAGGTGGTGGCAGCGGAGGGGTCGCGCGCCGCGCCGCACGGCTTCGACCGATTGTCCGTCGAAGACGTGTCCTTCACGCATCCCGAGTCCGACCGAGCTGCGGTCGACGGGGTGTCGCTCGAGATCCGCAAGGGCGAGGTCGTGGCGCTCGTGGGCGAGAACGGCTCGGGGAAGACGACCCTCGCGAAGATGCTCGCCGGTCTGTACCGGCCCGAGCGAGGCCGAATCCGCTGGGACGACGCCGACGTGGCCGACGTGCACCCGGATGAGCTCCGGCGGGCCGTGGCCGTGATCTTCCAGGACTTCGAGCGCTACCTCCTGCCGGCGCGGGAGAACGTCGGGCTCGGGCGGAAGGAGCGGATCGACGAGCTCGAGGAGATCATCGCGGCGGCCGTGCGCGCGGATGCCCACGAGTTCCTCGCCGGCCTCCCCGAGGGGTACGAGACGATGCTCGGCCGCGAGTTCTCCGGCGGCTTCGACCTCTCGATCGGGCAGTGGCAGCGGATCGCGCTCGCCCGGGCGTTCTTCCGGGACGCGCCGTTCGTGATCCTCGACGAGCCGACCGCGTCTCTCGACGCGCGGGCCGAGAGCAACCTCTTCGAGCGGCTGCGCGAGCTCCTCCACGGCCGCTCGGTCGTCCTGATCTCGCACCGGTTCTCGAGCGTCCGCTCCGCCGACCGGATCTACGTGCTGCACGAGGGCCGGGTCGTCGAGGAGGGCTCCCACGACGAGCTCATGGCCCGCGACGGACTCTACGCCGAGCTGTTCACCCTTCAGGCGCGGGCGTACCTGGAGCGGCCCCTCTCGGCGGCCGGCGTCGAGCCTCCGGCGCACGAACCGCCGGAGCCGATGGAGCAGGTCATCTTCGGCGGGCCGTGACGCACTTTCGGTTCGGCATCGGCGCAAAGCGGCGCGCATTCGGCCGCTAGCCTCGCCTTCATCCCTCGGGTGGGTGGGGGTTAGGGATGGGCGCGGTGCCGTTCCCGTCCCGAGTCCGAGCGCGTACCTGAGCTCGACAGGGTGGGGCGGAACTCTCGAGCGCGTGCGCCCGCCGTCGTCCCGCCAGCCGCGCGCCTCGTAGAAGCGCCTCGCCCGCTCGTTCTCCTCGAGGACCCAGAGCCGCGCGGTGTCCGCGTGGGTACGCAGGAGCTTCGACTGCTCGGTCGTGGAGCGCCGCGCCCACCCCGCGTCCCCACTCGGCGGGCACGACGAAGAGGTTCAGCAGCCAGCCCGGGGAGACGGATGCAAGCCCGACAGCCAGACCGCTGCGCTCGGCGATCAGCACCGACTGCTGCGGCTGGCCGAGGGCCGCCGCCCAGTGGGCACGCATCTCGGCAGCGGGAAACGCATAGCGGTCAGGCGGAAACACGTGGACGTACGCTGCGAGCGCGCTCTCGCGATGGATCGCGAAGAGCGCTTCCACGTCGGCTCGAACCGCCCGGCGTATCGAGAGCCTCTCCATCGCGAGGATTGTCCCTCTGCGTACCATGAGCCCCCCGGAACCTGGCCGTTCCGGCGTTCGTCGTGGACCGTCCGGTGCTACACACCGTCGCCGAGGAGCTCGCCGAGCACGAGCGCCTCGAAGCGTTCGCCGGCGAGATCGCCCAGACGCACAGCGGCCTCGCCGTCGAGGCCGCGGATCGCAAGGGCCCGCGGGCGCGCGTCTCCGAGCCGGCGCTCCCGGTCGTGCTCGCCGCGCTCCACCTCCGGCTCGACCGGGGACTCGTCGTGGTCCTTCCCGAGGACTCCGATGCTCGCGACGCCGCCGAGGCCGCCGCCTGGTTCCTCGGCGAGGACCGGGTCGCCCTCCTCCCGAGCAGAGGTGTGCGGTGGGAGTCCGGCCTCGACCCTGCGCCGCACCTGGTGGGCGAGCGATCCCGCGCGCTCGACGTGCTCGCGGCAGGTGGGCTCGTGGCCGCCTCCGCCGCCGCGATCGCCGAAGGCCTCCCACCGCCCGACGAGCGCCCGGAGCCGGTCCGGCTCCCCGCGGATGCAGGCGACGACCTGACCGAGCGGCTCGCGCTCGCCGGGTACGAGCGGGTCGAGCGGGCCGAGGAGCGCGGCCAGTTCGCCGTTCGCGGGGGGATCGTCGACGTCTTCCCGACCACCGGCCGGGAACCCCTGCGCATCGAGCTCTTCGGCGACGAGATCGAGTCGATGCGCGCGTACTCGCCCTTCACGCAACGGACGCTCCACGCCGTGGACCACGCCGTGATCTATCCAGCCGCGGAGCGGCTCGCCGATCTCGCCGAGCCGACGCTCTCCGGCGACGAGCCGCCGCCGGTCCCCGACGACCTCGTCTCGCCGCTCACGCGACCTCCGGATCTCGTCTGGCAGCCCGACGCCGTGCGCGCCGTCTGGGAGGAGGAGGAGCTGCCGTCGCAGCCGCTCGAGGGCGCCGCCGAGCTCGATCCGTTCCCGACCGGTCAGCCCGTGTCCTTCGAGGCCCAGCGCCCCGCGATCGCGGCCCGTGGCCTTGCCGAAGCGGAACAGGAGCTCGCCTCGCTCGTGCGCGGCGGCCTCCGGACGGTCGTCGCGTTCGCCCACCGCGGCGAGGCGCTCCGGAACCAGAACCTGCTGCGCCGCGTCGAGGCGCGCCTGCTCGAGGAGGGCGAGACGCTGCCGGCCGACGCCGAGCTGCTCTACGCGGTCTCGCCGGCCCGCCGCGGCTTCGTCTGGCGCGAGCTCGGGATCGCGCTTCTGCCCGACACCCAGGTCTTCCGCCGGAGGCCGCGCCGCGCCGAGCACCGAGTCGGGCGCGCGCTGCAGTCGTTCGCCGACCTGCGCACGGGCGACCACGTCGTCCACGAGGATCACGGCGTCGGAAAGCTCCTCGGCTTCGAGACGAAGGAGGTCGCCGGCGTCACGCGCGACTACCTCCTGCTCGCGTTCCGCGGCGACGACCGGCTGTACGTCCCGCACGAGCAGCTCGGCAAGGTCTCGCGGTACATCGGCGCTGACGGCGGCGCGCCCGCGCTCTCCAAGCTCGGCGGCAAGGCCTGGCAGCTCCTCAAGAGCAGGGCCCGCGAGGGGATCCGGGAGCTCGCCGGCGAGCTCCTCCGGCTCTACGCGCAGCGCCAGCAGGCGGAGGGCGTCGCCTACGACCTTCGCCACGAGTACCTCGAGCAGCTCGAGGCGAGCTTCCCCTACCAGGAGACCGACGACCAGCGGGCGGCGATCGAGGCGGTGAAGGAGGATCTCGAGGCCCCGCGGCCGATGGACCGGCTGGTCTGCGGCGACGTCGGCTTCGGCAAGACGGAGGTCGCCGTCCGCGCCGCCTTCGCCGTCGCGCTGAACGGCAAGCAGACGCTGATGCTCGTCCCGACGACGGTGCTCGCCCAGCAGCACTGGAACACGTTCCGGGAGCGCTATCGGGACTTCCCGCTCACCGTCGAGATGGTCTCCCGCTTCCGCAGCGCGAAGGACACGAAGCAGGTGCTCGCCGACTTTGCGGCGGGGAAGGTCGACGTCCTCATCGGCACCCACCGTGTCCTCTCCCGCGACGTGATCCCGAAGGAGCTCGGGCTCGTGATCGTCGACGAGGAGCAGCGCTTCGGCGTCGCGCAGAAGGAGCTCCTCCGTCAGCTCCGGCTGGAGGTTGACGTCCTCGCGCTGACGGCGACGCCGATCCCGCGGACGCTGCACATGTCCCTCTCCGGCCTTCGCGACATCTCGATCATCGAGACGCCGCCCGAGGGCCGGCGTTCGATCCGGACACACGTCGGCGAGTTCGACGAGGACCTCGTCAGGCAGGCGCTGGAGCGCGAGGTCGCGCGCGGGGGGCAGGGCTTCTTCCTCCACAACCGCGTCGAGACGATCGACGAGCGGGCATCCTGGCTCCAGGCCCTTCTCCCGAGCCTCCGGATCACGGTCGGCCACGGCCAGATGCGGGAGCGGGAGCTGGAGGACCGGATGCTCTCGTTCCTCCGCGGTGACGCGGACGTCCTCGTCTCGACCACGATCATCGAGTCGGGCCTCGACATCCCGCAGGCGAACACCCTCGTCGTCGAGCGGGCCGACGCGCTCGGACTCGCCCAGCTCTACCAGATCCGCGGGCGGGTCGGCCGCTCCGACCAGCTCGCCCACGCCTACCTCTTCTATCCCGACGCGTCCGAGCTGACGGCGGAGGCGCGCGCGAGGCTCGCGACCCTCGCCGACCACACCGAGCTCGGAGCCGGCTTCGCGATCGCCATGCGCGACCTCGAGATCCGCGGCGCCGGCGATCTCCTCGGCGCGGAGCAGTCGGGCCACGTCGCGGCGCTCGGGTTCGAGCTCTACGTGGAGCTGCTCGGCGAGGCGGTGGCGGAGCTCTCGGGCGAGCGGAGGCCCACCGCGCGGCCCGTGCGCGTGGACGCGCGCGTCGACGCCTACGTACCCAACACGTACGTCGACTCCGAGGCGCTGCGCATCGACCTCCATCGGCGGCTCGCGCTCGTGGAGACCGAGGACGAGCTGCGGGAGCTCGAGGCGGCCACCGTCGACCGGTTCGGGCCGCTCCCCGAGCCCGTCGCGAACCTCTTCTCGATCCAGGAGGTGCGGATCAAAGTCGCCAAGCTGGGCGCCGACTACCTCGTCTTCCGAGGCGGCCGGGCGACGGTCGGGCCGCTCGTCCTCGGCTCCGGCGAGCTGCGCGAGCTTCGCAGCCGGGTCGACACGGCGATCTACACGACGGCCCGCAGCGAGGTCTCGTTAAGAGACGATGTTTTCGCGGGGGCAGTGCGTTTGGTCGATGCTATCCTCGACACGCGTCGCGCAGCGTAAGCGGGCGCTTTTTCATGAAACGGGTCTTTTCTACGGCAGTTCTCGTCTTGGCAATCGCCGTGTTCGCGGTTGCCTGCGGCAGCGACGGCGGCAACGACTCGGTGCCCGCGAACTCCGTGGCCGTCGTCGGCGACCAGACGATCCCGAAGTCGGAGTTCGACGACCTGATCGCCTACGCGAAGCGCAGCTACGAGGCGCAGAAGCGGCCGTTCCCGAAGGTCGGCACGCCGGAGTACGTCCAGCTGCGCGACCAGGCGATGCGGTTCCTCGTCCAGCGCACGCAGTTCGAGGTCAAAGCGGACGAGCTCGGCATCGACGTGAGCGACGACGCGGTCGACAAGCGGATCGACCAGTACATCAAGGAGCGCCACGGCGGCGACAAGAAGAAGTTCGAGGCGGAGCTGAAGCAGCAGGGCCTGAGCCCCGCACAGGCGCGCGGCATCATCCGCGCCAACCTCATCCAGGAGGCGATCTTCAACAAGGTCACGAAGGACGTGAAGGTCTCCGACCAGGACGTCAAGAACTACTACGACAAGAACAAGGCGCAGTACGGCACGCCCGAGACCCGCGAGGTCCGCCACGTGCTCGTCAAGGACAAGGCGCTTGCCGACCGGCTGTACAACGAGCTCAGGGCGGGCGGCGACTGGAAGGCGATCGCGAAGAAGTACTCGCAGGACCCCTCCTCGAAGAACCAGGGCGGGAAGATGGTGGCCACGAAGGGCCAGCTCGTCCCCGAGTTCGAGCAGGTCGCCTTCACGATCGGGGACAACGGGATCTCGAAGCCCGTGAAGACGCAGTACGGCTGGCACGTCATCCAGGCCCTCGGCCCGATCAAGAAGAGCCAGTCGACGCCGTACGATCAGGTCAAGGAAGCGATCCGGCAGCAGCTCCTTCAGCAGAAGCGCAACAAGGACATGGAGAAGTGGGTCTCCGACATGCGTAAGGACCTGAACGACGAGACCACCTACCAGGTCGGATACAAGCCGAAGGCGACGAACGACTCGCAATCCGGCTAGCGGCGCCGCCGGCTCCCTCGCTGACGCGCTTCTCGATCTCCAGCGACTGACCGAACGCCTGCGGCGGGACTGCCCGTGGGACCGCGAGCAGACGGCGAGGACGATCGTCCCGCACACGGTCGAGGAGGCCTACGAGGTGGCGGAGGCCGCGCTCGACGACGACGGCGCCAAGCTGGAGGATGAGCTCGGTGACCTGCTCTTTCAGACGTATTTTCTCGCCCTGCTCCTCGAGGAGCAGGGCTCCGGCTCGCTCGAGTCCGTCGCGCGAGGAATCCACGACAAGCTCGTCCGCCGGCACCCGCACGTCTTCGGCGAGATCGACGCGGCCACGCCGGGCCGCGTCCGGCAGAACTGGGAGCGGCTGAAAGCGGAGCAGGAGGAGCGGGAGGGCATCTTTCACCACGTCCCGGAGACGCTGCCGGCCCTGCTCTATGCGCGAAAGCTGCAGCGCAGGGCGGCCGCGATCGAGTTCGAGTACCCCGACGTCGACGGCGCGCTGGCGGATCTCGACGACGAGCTCCGCGAGCTCCGCGAGGCGATCGCCGAGGCAGGCGAGCCGGCCCCGGAGGAGGAGCCGGACGACCGGCTCTTCGAGGAGCTCGGTGACGTCCTCTTCGCGGCGGTCAACGTCGCCCGTCGCCTGAACGTCGATCCCGAGCTCGCGCTGCGCGCGATGTCGAAGCGGTTCGCCGCCCGCGTCGAGCGCGCCCAGCAACTTGCCGCCGACGCGGGGGAGGAGTTCGGCCGCCTCACGCTCGAGGAGAAAGACCGATACTTCGATGCCGCGAAGGAGAGGGAACGCTGAGCACGCCGATCGCCGAGGTCCGAGCCCGCACCATCCTCGACTCTCGGGGCAACCCCACGGTCGAGGTCGACGTCGTGCTCGAATCCGGAGCGATGGGGCGGGCGGCGGTGCCTTCCGGGGCCTCGACCGGCAAGTTCGAGGCCGTCGAGCTCAGGGACGGCGACCCCGGAGCCTGGCTCGGCAAAGGCGTCACGACGGCGGTCCGCAACGTCACCGGCGAGATCGCGTCCGCGATCAGGGGCAGGGACCCGGAGGACCAGGCCGGAATCGACTCTGCGCTCGTGCTCCTCGACGGGACCGCGAACAAGGGCCGGCTGGGCGCGAACGCGATCCTTGGCGTCTCCCTCGCCGTGGCGAAGGCGGCCGCCGGCGAGGCCGGCGTGCCACTCTTCCGCTGGATCGGCGGCGAGGAGGGGCACGTGCTGCCGGTTCCGATGATGAACGTCGTCAACGGCGGCGCCCACGCGAACAATGCGATCGACGTCCAGGAGTTCATGGTCGTTCCGGCGGGGTGCGAGAGCTATCACGAGGCCCTCCGTGTCGGTGTCGAGGTCTTCCACCACCTGAAGAAGCTGCTCGACGAGCGCGGGTTGACGACCGCCGTCGGCGACGAGGGCGGTTTCGCGCCCGACCTCCCGTCCACCGACGCCGCGGTCGAGGTCGTCCTCGAGGCCGCCGAGCGGGCAGGCCATCGGGACCGGGTCGGGATCGCGCTCGACGTCGCCGCCACGGAGCTCTTCGACGACGGCAGCTACCGCTTCGAGGGCGAGGGGGTCACGCGGGACACGGCCGCGATGATCGAGCTCTACCGCGAGCTCGCTCGCGAGCACCCGCTCGTCGCCGTCGAGGACCCGCTTTCGGAGGAGGAGTGGGAGGCGTGGGCAACCCTCACGAGCGAGCTGGAAGACGAGCTGCAGATCGTCGGCGACGACCTCTTCGTGACGAACGTCGAGCGGTTCCGCCGCGGGATCGACTCGGGCGTCGCGAATGCAATCCTCGTGAAGGTGAACCAGATCGGGACGCTGACGGAGACGCTGGAGGCGATCGCGTTGGCCAAGGCGGCCGGCTACGGCGTCGTGATTTCCCACCGGTCCGGCGAGACGGAGGACACGACGATCGCCGACCTCGCAGTGGCCACGAACGCCGGGCAGATCAAGACCGGAGCCCCGTCGCGGACCGACCGCACAGCGAAGTACAACCAGCTGCTCCGCATCGAAGAGGAGCTGGGCCCGGACGCCGAATATCCGGGTTGGGATGCGTTCCCTAACCGTCCTTAGCCTCGCATTCGCGCTCCTGCTTGCCGGCTGCGGCGGCGACGACGAGACCACGACCGTGACCGTGCGCGAGACGGTCACGGAGACGGCGTCGTCGTCGGTTCCGAGCGAGGCGCCGGCGGAGGTCGCGGTCTACTTCCTGGAGCAGGGCCAGGTCTGGCCCGAGCGGCGCCACATCACGGGCGCGGCGATCGCGACGAACACGATCCACCAGCTGTTCAAGGGCACCGAGACGGGGCTCACGACCGCGATCCCGCCGGGGACGAGGCTCAGGAGCCTGGCGATCAACGACGGTGTCGCGGTCATCGAGCTCGAGCCCCGCGTGACGAACCGCAAGGCCCTCGCGCAGCTCACCTACACGCTGACCCAGTTCCCCACGGTCAAGCGGGTCTCGTTCAACGGGGGCAGCCCGGTCGGGCGCGCCGCCTTCGAGGCCGAGACTCCGGCGATCCTCGTCGAGTCGCCGCTCTCGGGTGACGAGGTCGAGCCGGGCTTCGAGGCGAGCGGGACGGCGAACACCTTCGAGGCGAACTTCCAGTACGAGCTCCGTGACGCAGCGGGCGCGATCCTGAAGAAGGACTTCGTGACGGCGACGTCCGGCAGCGGCACGCGGGGCACGTTCAGCTTCGCCGTCCCGTACGAGGTCGAGCGTCCGCAGCAGGGACAGCTCGTCGTCTTCGAGATCTCGGCCGAGAACGGCTCGCGAACGAGCGAGCGGTCGATCTCTCTGAGGCTACGCTGACGCAGATGAGCACGACCGTGCCGCGCTGCACCAAGATCGTGGCCACGCTCGGGCCCTCCTGCGCGACGGAAGAGCGCGTGCTCGCGCTGGCCGAGGCCGGCATGAACGGCGCCCGACTCAACTTCTCGCACGGGACGCACGAGCAGCACGCCGAGTACGCCCAGATGGTCCGGAAGGCCCAGGAGGAGGTCGAGCACCCGATTGCGCTGATCGCGGACCTCCAGGGGCCGAAGCTCCGCGTGGGCGAGCTCGAGGAGCCGATGCAGCTCGGCGAGGGGGACGAGGTGGTCGTCACCGGCGCCGAGAACGGGAGCCGCGACGGCGAGCTCCCCGTCCTCCCGGCGGTCATCGGCCAGGTGCTCCAGCCGGGGCACGAAGTGCTGATCGACGACGGGCTCGTCCGGCTTCGCGTCGAGGCGGTCAGCGCCGGGCGGGCTCGCTGCGAGGTCGTGGTGGGCGGCACGGTCACGTCGCACAAGGGCGTGAACGTGCCGGGCGTTCCGGTGCCGATCCCGGCGCTGACCCGCAAGGACACGGACGACCTCGACTTCGCGCTCGACCTCGGGGTCGACTTCGTCGCGTTGTCCTTCGTCCGCTCGGCGGCGGACGTTCGCGACCTCAAGGGCCTGATCAGGCAGGCGGATGCGCCCGCGCACGTGATCGCGAAGATCGAGAAGGCCGAGGCGATCGACGCCCTTCCGGCGATCCTCGAGGAGTCGGACGCGATCATGGTGGCGCGCGGAGACCTCGGGGTAGAGATCGGCGTCGAGGTCGTCCCGCTCCTGCAGAAGCGGATCATCCTCGCCTCGCTCGACCGCGGAAAGCCGGTGATCACGGCGACGCAGATGCTGGAGTCGATGGTCAACCTGCCCGAGCCGACCCGCGCCGAGGCGAGCGACATCGCGAACGCGATCCTCGACGGCTCCTCGGCGTTGATGTTGTCCGAGGAGACGGCGATCGGCAGGTATCCGCTCGAAGCGGTTCGGACGATGGAGCGGATTGCGCGGACGATCGAGCCGAGCATCGAGTACCGGCATCAGTTCCCCCAGCCCGGCGACGAGCCGACGGTGGGCCAGGCGATGTCGAACGCGGCCTGCGACCTCGCGGAGACGCTCGGCGCGAAGGCCATCCTGGTCCCGACGTTCACTGGCCGCACGGCGTCCATCGTCGCCCGCCTGCGCCCGCGCCGCCCGATCATCGGCCTCTCGCACCACGTTCCGGCGCTCCACCACATGGCGCTCGAGTGGGGTGTGACGCCGATGCGGCTTCCCGAGGCGGCGGACGTCGAGGAGCTCTGGACCAGCTCGCTCGAGAAAGGCCGCGAGTCCGGCCTCGTCGATCCGGGCGACCTCGTCGTGCTGACGGCGGGAACCGCGGTCAACATTCCCGGCACGACGGACATGATCAAGCTCAGCTACGCGTAGGAGGAGGGTCGCCGGCGCCGAACCCGTCGGCGATGCCGTCCCGGTCCCGACCCAGGCGGCCGCCCCGCCGCGGCCGACGCCGTCCACCCATCGCCCGCTGGCTCGCGGTCGCCACGATCCTCGTCGTCGGCCTCCTCTACTACCGGCCGCTGAAGAGCTACGTCGAGACGCGCTCCTCGCTCGAGCAGCGGGCCGCCGAGGTCCGGTCGCTCCGGGCCGAGCGCGACGAGCTGGCACGCAAGGTCGCGGAGTCCGACACACCCGAGGCGCTCGCTCGGCGCGCCCGCCGGCTCGGTCTCGTGAAGCCGGGCGAGCGGCTCTTCATCGTCAAAGGCATCGATCAGTGGCGCGCCCGAGCCGGCAGAGGTGCCGCCGCCGGCGAACGCTGACCGGCGCCGGGCGTCGTCCTCGGTCGCCCCATGCTCCCCAGCATCGAGGCTTCCTGCGTCCTTGACCGGCTTGGCCATCGTCCCCCTGCGACGGGGGGACATCACCGGCGGCGGCACTAGGATCGGAGGCGGTGGATGACCGGGCCATCGTCGAGCGCCAGCTCGGGCGGGAACCGCGCGCGTTCCTGCGCGTGGCCGTCCGCTGCCCCTTCGGCGCACCCGCGGTCACCGTCCAGGCGCCCTACGACAGCGCCGGCGACCCTTTTCCGACCACCTTCTACCTGACCTGCCGTCACCTGGTTGCCGCGGTCTCGAGGATCGAGGCGGCGGGCGGGAACGAGCGCTGGAGCGCGCTCGCGGCGCGGGACGAGCGGCTCTCGGGCAGTCTCGAGCTGGCGACTGAGGACCAGCGCGCGATCCGCCGTGAGCTCGCGGACGGCAAGGTGGGGAAGGAGGACGGCGAGTCGCTCGACCTCGGCATAGGGGGCACGGCCAACCCGGCCAGGCTGAAGTGCCTTCACGCTCACGTCGCCTTCGCGCTCGCCAGGCCCGGGTACGAGCTGGGGGAGCGGATCGCCGCCGAGATCGAGCCGCTCTGGCCCGACCGCTGTTGCACGCTCGAGATGGGGTGAGCCCAGTGGCGACCTACGTGCACGCCGCGAGGCACCAGTGGGAGGAGGGAGGCCGACGCCTCGCTGCGTCGGCATCCGACCCCGACGCCTACGAGGTGCTGCTGCAGCAGGTCGAGGCCGTGACGGAGGCGCTCCGCCGGCGCATCGGCGAGAACTTCACGCTCGCCGAGCTCGCCGACGTGTACGCGGGCGACGACGGCTGGGTGCTCGAGGCCGTCGGCGAGCGCGCGGCACGACCGGGGTGGGCGTCGAAGCTCTCGGTCGCGCAGGATGCCGCGTTTCACCTCTACGCGCGCGGAGCCACCGACTACTCGCCGTGACCGTTGCCCGTTCCCCGAGAAGGCGCCGCCGCCGCCGCGCCGCCGTCGTCCGCTGGCTGATTCGCGCAGCTGTCGTCGTCGTGGTCTTCGCGCTCGGCGTCGCGGTCGGCCAGGCGCTCGAGGACCGGCCCCAGGCCGGAACGCCGGTCACGAGCTTCTCGACGATCGAGCCGTGGACGCAGACACAGACCCGGCCCGCCACAGAGGCGAGCACGGCTACGACCCAGCCGTAAGCGAATTCCGGCGAGATAGAAGCAGGTTTGTTTAGATTCATCCGTGGCGGAGATCGGGGGACGCGCACGACGCCGGCCGCGCGGCGACGAGGGCGACGAGTGGCTGACGCTCGGTCAGGCCGCCAAGTACCTCGGCGTCGCGCAGAGCACGATCCGGAAGTGGTCCGACCTGGGCCGGCTCCCCGCCTTCTACACGCCAGGCGGACACCGGCGCTACCGGCGTCGTGACCTGGACGCCTTCGTGTCCGGATCCGGCGGCGGTCCGGGCACCCGCGCACGCGGCTCGTCGCTCGTGCTGATCGTGGACGACGACCCCAGGATCCGTGAGTTCGTCCGCGTCAATCTCGAGATGGACGGCTACGTCGTGCGCGAGGCGGCCAGCGCCGAGGAAGGCCTCGCGGCGCTCGAGGAGGAGCCGCCCGATCTGATCCTGCTCGACGTGATGATGCCCCGCGTGGACGGGTGGGAGATGCTGCGCCGGATGCAGGAGCGCCACGGCCTGGGCTCGATTCCGGTGATCATGTTCAGCGGCCAGGTCGAGAGCTCGGACGACGACGCGCTCGCCCGCGGCGCTCAGGGCTTCCTCGGCAAGCCCTTCAACCCCCAGGATTTGATCACGCGCACGAAGGACCTCCTCCGGGCCTAGTGCGCCCGGCGGCGTCAGAGCTCTTCCGACGCCCGCAGCAAGCCGGCGACGATGACGAGGAGGGCGGCGATCAGGCTGATCCAGATGCCGATGCCACGGCTCGCCGGCTGAAAGTCGTCGGGAATCGAGATCACGCGGATCAGCACGAGGATCGTCGCCAGCGCGCCGAGGACGATCACCACCAAACTCTCCGGCACCGTGGCCGGAAGCTCGATACCGGCCGCGTGGAGGAGGTGCAGGGCGACGACGGCGAGCCCGATCAGGAGCACGATCTTCGCGATCGCTCCGGTGTGCCAGCCGATGACGGCGACTGTGAGGTCGCCCGAGCTGTTCACGTACCAGCCCATCAGGATCGAGAGGGCGAGGGTGAAGCCGGCGACCCAGGTGAGCCGCTCGCCGGCGCCCCAGAGCCAGACGGCATCCGGTGAGAACCGATCGGCCGGCTCCTGCGGCTCGTAGGTCTCGGATGGGTCGGGCTCGGGTGTCTGCACGGCGGGAAGTATCCGCAATCGTCGGCGCGTTCGTGCCCTAGAGGCCGAACAGCTGCTCGATCTGGCGCCAGACGACGAGCGAGAGGTACGCCGTCAGCACGATCAGCGAGAGGAGGACCGCGAGGAAGCGAAGGCGCGCGAGGGCGCGCTCCTCTTTCCGCTCCTGCCGGTGGCGGCGTCGCGCCTTGTGGAAGCGGTACGCGCGCTCGACCGCGATGGGGTCTGAAAGAGGCGGCTCGTCCTCGGCCTCGGGGCGCCGGGCAGGCTCGGCCATGCGCGGCACTCTATAAAACTCTCGTGGTGGTACCCGGCGAGCAGAGCGTCTCCGAGGCTGCGCTCCAGAGCGTTGCCGCCGTCGGCCAGGAGCTCGCCGGCGGCGAGGATCTCGACGCGGCGCTGGCGGCTCTGGCAGCCGCGGCTGCGTCCGGAACCGGCGCGACGCTCGCCGTGATCCGGGTCGCGGAGCAGGACGGCGAGGAGCTCAGGACACGCGGCGTCTGGGCGGCGTCCCCCGCCCTCAGGGCCGAGCTCGAGGGCTCCCGGATCGCGGCCGACGCGATCGGCGCCGCCGAGCTCACCGACGACGACGCCCTCCCCGAGGCGATCCGTCGGCTCGGCCGCCGTTGGGGCGCGACACGCGCGCTCGTCTGCCCGGTCGTCACTGCCGGCCGCGCCGTCGTCACTCTCGAGCTGGCTCGCCCGGGAGAGCGATTCTCGTCAACGGAGGCGCTGCTCGCCCGCGTGATCGCAAGCCATGCGTCGCTCCTCGTCCGCGCCGTCGAGTCCCCGGGCGGCCGGACTGGGGCGCCGTCGCAGGACGCGGCGCTCGACCTTGCCGGTCGCGCGCTCGCGGCGGTCGCCGAGGAGGCCCGGACGGGCGAGCGGATCGCCCGCCTCGCGCTCGAGACGACGGGAGCGCGAGCCTGCATCCTCTGGCGCTCGCACGGCGGCGGGGTCGGCTCGGCCGGCCGGCCCGAGGACCTCGCGGACGCCGAGGGCGCCGTGCGCGATGCCGAGGCGCAGCTCGAGGGCAGGTCGAGCGTGTCGCTCCCGGACGGCATCGTGCTCGTCCGCCTGGGCGAACCACCCGTCGGCGGCCTCCGCCTCGTCTTCGAGCCGGGAGACGAGCCGAGCGACGAGGAGCTGCGGCGGCTCGCGACCTTCGGCGCCCGGGCCGCACACGCGCTGCGCCTCGCCGAGCGGACGAGCGAGCTCGCCCAGGAGCTCGAGCGAAGCCGCGCGCTGCTCGCCGTGGTCGGCCAGGCGATCGCCGAGCTCTCGCTCTCGCACACGCTCGAGACGGCCGTCGACCGCGTGGGCGAGCTGCTCGAGACGGATCGTGCCGCCGTGTACCTCCGCAGCGCGGGCGGCCTCGAGACCGCCGTCGAGCGCGGCCTCGCCGGCCCGCATCTCCGGGTCGCCGACGGGCTGCTCGACCTCATCGTCAGCCGCCTGCGCACCCGTCCGGTCGTCGAGGTGCGGGATTTGCGGAGCGACCCGCGACTCGGCGCGGTGCACGACGCGGTCGCCGAGGCCGGCATCGAGGCGGCCGTCGTCGTGCCGCTCCGGCTGGCGGGCGAGCTGATCGGCCTGCTCGTCGCATATCTACCGGGCACCCGCCGGCTCGGCGAGAACGAGTCCTCGCTGCTTGCCCCCCTCGCCGGCCAGCTCGCCGCCGCCGTCCAGAACGCGGGCCTGCACGAGGAGACTGCCCGGCTCGCGCACGACCGGGAGCAGGCATTGAAGTCGGAGCGACTCGCCGCCCGCCGGCTCGAGGCGTTCTACGAGATCTCACGCTCGTTCTCCGAGAGCCTCTCACTGGAGGAGACGGTCAGCGCCGTCACGCGCACGGCCGTCGAGCTCCTCGACGTGGACGCCGCCGTCCTGCGGATGCCCAACGCGCGCGGCGACGTCCTTTCCCCGAGGGCCGTGCACGTGCCGGATCCGAGGCTGGCGGTCGCGCTCGACCCGATCCTGCGCCGCGACCAGCCGCTCGAGCGCCTCGCGCCCAGGCCCGCGGGCGTCCTGACGCCGGCGGAGGCCGAACGCCTCGGAGGCGGCCACGAGCTGCTGCGGCCGTTCCTCGAGCGCGGCTCCACGGCGACCGTAGTCCCAATCGTCGCCTCCGGCGAGATCATGGCGTCGCTGACGCTCGTCTCGCTCGATCCGGAACGGCCGATCGACGCCGAGAAGCTCGAAGCGGTGCGCTCGCTGACGGCGCAGGCGGCACTCGCGATCGACAATGCGAGGCTCTACCAGCAGCAGGTGCACTTCGCCGACGCGATGCAGCGCTCGCTGCTTCCGGCGCAGCCGCCGGCGATCCCGGGCCTCGAGATCGGGAGCGTGTACGAGTCCTCGGCTCGCCTCGACGTGGGCGGCGACGTCTTCGACTACACGGTCCTCCCGGACGGGCGGCTCGCCGTCGCGGTCGGCGACGTGACGGGCAAGGGGATCGACGCGGCTGCCGACATGGCGATGACGAAGTTCGTGTTCCGGTCGCTCACCCGCGAGCACTCCCGGCCGTCCGAGCTGCTGCGGATCGCGAACCAGGTCGTGCTCGACGAGGTCGAGGAGGGGAAGTTCGTGACGATGGTCTGCCTGACCGTGGATCCCGTCACCGGAGAGCTGGCGTGCGCCAGCGCCGGCCATCCCGAGCCACGGCTCGTCCGTCCGGACGGCACGGTCGTCGCGCTGCCGGTGCACGGGCTCGCGCTGGGAATCGCTCCCGACCAGGAGTACGAAGAGTCGCGTGCAACGCTGGAGCCCGGCGCCGCGGTCGTCCTGTTCACGGACGGGGTCGTCGAGTCCCGGGTCGGGGCGGACCTGTACGGGAACGTCCGGCTCGACCGGAGGCTGGCCGAGCTACGCGACCTGCCTGCAGCCGAGCTGGCGCGGGCCGTGGTGGAGGACTCGAGGGCCTTCGCCGGCGGAGGGCTCGCGGACGACTCCGCGGTCGTGGTGGTCAAGAAGACGCCGTGAAACCCATCTCCCAGTCGGCGCTGATCGGCGTCGTCTTCGCGGCCGGCGTCGGGACGCTCGCGACCGAGATCGGCGCATCGCGGCTGCTCGCGCCGTACTTCGGGAACTCCACCATCGTCTGGGCGAACGTCATCGGGCTCACGCTCGCGTCGCTGTCGGTCGGCTACTGGCTCGGCGGCCGGTTGGCCGACCGGTACCCCACGGCCCGGGCGCTCGGCCTCGTGGTCGTCTCCGCGGCCTGCCTGATCGCGGTCGCGACGCTCGTCGCCCGTCCGATTCTCGATCTCTCCGTCGAAGGGCTCGACCGCGTCTCCGCCGGTGCGGCGATCGGATCCTTCTTCGGCGTCCTGATCCTCTTCGTGCCGCCCGTGACCCTGATGGGGATGGTGGCGCCCTTCGCAGTCCGGCTCGCGATCCGGGCGGTGGAGACCGCCGGGACCGTCGCCGGCCGCCTCTACGCCGTCTCGACGCTCGGCAGCCTGCTCGGGACGTTCCTCTCCGCGCTCGTCGCCATCCCCGCGATCGGCACGCAGCGCACGCTGCTCGCTGCCGCGGCGCTGATCGGCACGAGCGGCGCCGTCCTCCTCGGGCGTCGCTGGCTCGTGCTCGCCGCCGCCCTCGCCGCACTGCTCCTCATCCCGCCGGGTGCGGTCAAGGCTCAGAGCGGCGTGCTCTACGAGGACGAGTCCCGCTACCAGTTCATCCAGGTCGTCGAGCGGGACGGTGTCCGCAGGCTGTACCTCGACGAGGGGCTCGCGACCCACTCGGTCTGGCGGCGGGACACGGTGCTGACGGGCGGCGTGTGGGACACATACGTCGCCGTCGTCGATCTGCTCGGGCGACAGCCGAAGCGGGTGGCGATGCTTGGGAACGCCGCGGGCACCGCGGCCCGCGCCTACGCCCGCTACTACCCGTCCGCGCAGATCGACGGCGTCGAGCTCGACCCGGCGGTGAGCGCGGCCGGCCGCCGCTTCTTCGGGATGGGGGAGATCCCCACCCTTACCGTGCACGACGCCGACGCCCGTGAGTTCCTGCGCCGGACCGACCGCCGCTACGACGTGATCATCGTCGACGCCTACAGGCCGCCGTACGTGCCCTTCTACCTGGCGACGAAGGAGTTTTTCCAGCTCGTGCGGAAGCACCTGACGCCGGGCGGGATCGTCGCCCTGAACGTCGCGACGACGCCGGATGACCACGACCTCGCGAAGCACGTCGGCGGCACCCTCGCAACTGTTCTGCCGCGGGCGGTGGGCTGGCAGCCGCTGCGGTTCAACCAGATCGTCATCGGCCAGAACGGGAAGCCGTCCGGGACCGGACGGCCGGCGCCGAAGGACGTCGCGCCCCTGGTGGCCGACCTGCGCTCGACCATGCGCCCGATCGCGCCCTCGGAGGACCCGTGGACGGACGACCGAGCTCCCGTCGAGTGGGTGACCGACCGGATGATCGTCGACTTCGCGGTCGAGGGCGGTCGCTTCGAGGAGGAGCCGCTGCCCACAGCTCCGGACCGATAGCAGGAGCTTTCCCTAGACTGGCGCGCTATGCGGCGTGGGATAACGGCCGTTTTCGGCGTGCTTGCGTGCGCGGCCGCAGGCCTGCTCGCCGCTGCCGTCGTCGCCTCGCCCGGCCTCTCCCAGCTCCCGACCACGACCGGCACGACGACGACGGCGCCGACGACCACGACCCGGACCGTGGAAGCCGACCTGATCCCGGACCGGGTCTGGATCGGCAAGGTGGAGGTCGGCGGGCTCACCCCGCAGGGCGCGACCGCGCTCGTGAAGGCTGAGTTCGACCAGGCGCTCACCCTCGTCTTCGCCCGTCGCTCCGTGCTCGTCACCCCGCAGCGCCTCGGCACCACGGCACGCATCAAGCTCGCGGTCGACCAGGCGCGACGCGCGTCGCCAGGTGCCCGGATTCCGCTGTTCGTGCGCATCCGTTCCGGCGGCGTGGCGCGGTACGTCCGCGCCCTCGGCAAGCGGTTCGACAAGCCGGTCCGGAACGCCGAGCTGGTCGGTCTCCGCCACCTCCGACCCTGGATCACCAAGGAGGAGGCCGGACGAGCGATTCGCCAGCGTGCCGCCGTCCGCGTGATCGTCGCCGCGCTGCGCACTCATCGCCGGTCGGTGAAGCTCCAAGCCGCGCGCGTCGAGCCGAGCATGACGCGTGCCCGCTACGGGCCGATCATCGTCATCCGCCGAGAGTCCAAGGTGCTCAACCTCTTCCACGGGATGCGCCTGTGGAAGCGGCTTGGCGTCGCAACCGGCCAGTCGTCGTACCCGACGCCGCTCGGACGCTTCGAGATCGTGACGATGCAGCGGCATCCGTGGTGGTATCCGCCGGACTCCGACTGGGCGAAGGGCGAGAAGCCGGTCCCGCCGGGCCCGGGAAACCCGCTGGGGACGCGCTGGATGGGCCTGAGCGCGCCCGGCGTCGGCATCCACGGGACGCCGGACAGCGCCTCGATCGGCTACTCCGCCTCGCACGGGTGCATCCGGATGCGGATTCCCGAGGCCGAGTGGCTCTTCGGCCGCGTGCAGGTCGGGACGCCGGTGTTCATCGTCGCCGCCTAGCGCGCGCTGATCTAGCCTCTACGGGGTGAACGCCCGTTTGAAGCTCGCGGGCCAGGCTCTCGCGGTGGCGCTCGTCGGCGGCCTCTTCGTGCTTCTCGTCTGGAAGCTCGCGACGCAGGACGAGGGCGCCGCGCGGAAGCTCGAGCGCGGCGAGAAGGTGAGCGCGCCGAACTTCCGGCTCGACCGACTGAACGGGCCGGGGAAGATCTCCCTTCGGGCCTACCGGGGGCGGCCGGTGGTCGTCAACTTCTGGGGCTCCTGGTGCGACCCCTGCAAGCAGGAGGCGCCCGTCCTCGAGGGCACCTGGCGCCGGTACAAGGGGCGTGGGCTCGTCGTCCTCGGCGTCGACTTCCACGACGTCAAGGCGGCCGCCGAGCGCTTCGCGCGCGACAACGAGATGAGCTATCCGCTCGCGTACGACGGGCCGGGTAACACGATCTCCCCCTACGGCGTGGAGGCGGCGCCCGAGACGTTCTTCGTCGACCGGCGGGGGACGCTCGTCTGCGAGCGGCTCGTGGGCGGCGTACACATCGAGCGGAACCGCGAACGGTACGACGAATGCGTGCAGGAGCTGCTCGAGGCATGAGGCTTCTCCTCGTGGCAGTGGTCGCGCTCGCCTTCGCCGCCCCGGCGTCGGCCGCGTGTCCCTCCTTGGCGGACCTCGAGGGGCAGGTCATGTGCCCGCAGTGCAAGACGACGCTCGACCAGTCCGACGCACCGGTCGCGCGCGACATCAAGCGCTTCATCCAGCGGCGCGCCGATGCGTGCGTGCCCGAGAGCCAGATCAAGGACGAGCTGGTTGCGCAGTTCGGCCCGGCCGTCCTCGCTGCCCCGCCCCGGAAGGGCTTCCACTGGCTCGCCTGGGCGCTGCCGGTGATCGGCCTGCTCGCCGGCGCCGCCGTGATCTCCATCCTGGTCTGGCGCTGGAGCCGTCAGCGGCCGACTCCTGTCCCGGCCGCGACGGCCAACGGCCGGCCGCCGCTCGACCCTGAGCTCGAACGCCGCCTCGACCGCGAGCTCGCCCGCTTCGATGGTTAGTGGCCGTCACCGCACGTACGGTTGTCCTTCGGGCCGGCTGCAAATCCGCACATACCGGCGTCCTCAGTCGGCCCCATACCTCGTTCGGTATGGGGCCTCCCTGCGTCCTTGGTCTGCGCGGTTTTCGCGCGGCCAGAAGGGAACGTACGCACGGTGACGGCCACTGAGCTCCCGGTCGCCTTCGTTGCCGGCCTGCTGTCGATCATCACGCCGTGCGTCCTGCCGCTCGTCCCGGGCTATCTCTCGGCGGTCTCGGCCGTCGAGGCCGACCGGCTCGGCGAGGCTGGGGTGGGGAGGCGCGTCGCGCGGTCGAGCATCCCGTTCATCCTCGGCTTCACGACGGTCTTCGTCGCGCTCGGCGCCGGCGCCGCGGCCGTCGGCGGCGTCCTCGACGCGAACCGGCGCGCGGAGCTCGCGGGGTTCATCCTGGTCGTGCTCGGCCTCGCCTTCCTCGGGCTCCTGCCGTGGCCGGAGCGGCTCGTCGCGCCGGGGCTGCTGACCGGGGCCCGCAAGCGCGGGTCGGGCGTGCTCCTCGGCGCGGCGTTCGCAGTCTGCGCGGCTCCCTGCATCGGCACCGTGCTCGCGTCCGTGCTCGTGCTGGCCGGGAGTGCGGAGGAAGTGCTCCAGGGCTCGGCCATCCTCGCCGCCTACTCGGCCGGGCTCGCGCTCGCCTTCGTCCTCGCCGCGGTCGCGTTCGTCCAGGCGATGGGCGCCTTCCGCTGGCTCCGCGACCACTACGTCGCGATCCGGGTCGTGAGCGGCGCCTTCCTCGTCCTGCTCGGCCTCGCGTTCTTCTTCCACCGAGACGGCTGGATCCGGGTCGGCTTCGACTGGGCGCTCGGCCCGCTGGGGCTCGGCACTTAGGGACACGGCTCGAACGGCCCGGCGCGCTAGCGAGGCAGCGGCGCCGGCAGGTCGAGCGACCCGGTCTCGACCCGGCGCTGCGCCTCGGCCACCGAGGCGAGCACCCCGCCGACGTCGACTCCCCGGTGGCGAGGAGCGAACGGCTCGAGCCGCCGCGCGGCCTTCGCGAGCTGACGCTCGCAACCCGGGCGGTTGCCGCGGCCCGCGTGGTGCCAGGCGACGGCCACGTGGACGAGGCCCTGAAAGAAGTCCTTCTCGGACGGATCCGCCGCCCGCCAGGCCTCCTCGAGCTCCTCGTGCGCCTCGAAGTACCGCCCGTTGCGAATGAGCTCGAGACCGTCCCGTAACCACGCGTCCACAGGGTGGAGTGTTACCCTCGAAACGTCGTGGCGACGATCCTGCTCGAAGGCGTCGACCTCTTCATCCGCGGCAAGCTCGAGGCGAGCCTCCACGGCCACCATTTCGTCACGAGCGACTCGATCGACCCGCCCGACCTCGTGATCGCGGACATCGGCCGCATCGATCCGGACGAGGTTGCGGACACGTATCCCGACATCCCGATCCTCGGCTTCTCGAGCCACAAGGACACCGACGGCCTGCGGCGGGCGCACGAGGCGGGCTTCGACCAGGTGGTAGCGAAATCGGCCCTTGCCGACCGGGCGGCAGAGATCGTCGAAACACTGATCCCATAGCTAGGATCGCCCCGCGTGACGTACATCATCGCCGAGCCCTGTATCGACATCAAAGACCTCTCCTGCGTGGATGTCTGCCCGGTCGACTGCATCCACGAATTCGAGCGGATCCTGATCATCGACCCCGAGGAATGCATCGACTGCGGGGCCTGCGAACCGGAGTGCCCGGTCGAGGCGATCTTCCCCGAGGACGCGCTCCCGGACAAGTGGGAGCCGTTCGTCAAGATCAACTACGCGTACGGCGAGGGCCCCGAGGTGGTCAACCCGCTCGTCGACGAGTACGCGACCGAGCACAACGTCCAGAACCCGCCGCTCGACGAGCGTTAACCGCTCCGGAGAACCGGGTACGGACCCCTCTGTCGGAAAGGAGGGTCGAATGCCCCAGCAGGCATGGAGCAACAAGCGAGAACGGCAGTACGAGCACATCAAGGACAGTGAGAAGAAGGGCGGCGCCTCGACGAAGCGGGCGAAGGAGATCGCCGCGCGCACCGTGAACAAGGAGCGCGCCCGATCCGGTGAGGCCCGGTCGTCCTCCAGGACGTCCCGACAGGACATGTCGTCGAGCCGGCGCGGCGGCCGGCGCTCCGGCACGAACCGGGCGAAAGGCCGCACGAAGGAGCAGCTCTACAACGAGGCCAAGCGCATGGGCATCGAGGGCCGCTCGAAGATGACGAAGCAGCAGCTGCAGCGGGCGGTCGATCGCAGGAAGTAATCGCCCGCCGTGACACGGGGCCGGGAGACTATCCTTCCCGGCTCCGTGAGACCCAAGACCCTCGACCACGTCGCGTACTGGCTCCCCGATCGGGACCGGATCGCCGACTTCGTCACGAGCCACCTCGGGATGCACGTCATCGAGCGGACCGACCGGTTCACGCTGGTCGGGTCCGACGCCCGCAAGGGCAAGCTCACGCTCTTCGAGGCCGAGGGGCCGCGCGAGCGCGGCGCGCTGAAGCACGTCTCGCTTCGGGTGAACGACCTCGGCGACGCGCTGGCGGAGCTGCCCGACGAGGTCGCCGTCGAGCGTGCCGACGGCACGGCGCTCCTCGATCTCGGCGAGGGCATCGTCCTCGGCCTCCACGAGGCGCCGACCGAGACCGACTACGACCTCGACCACGTCGCGCTCTTCTCCGCGGATCCGGAGGGGACGGCGCAGCGGTACCGCGACTACGGATTCCAGGCGGTCGAGGCCGGCGAGTCCGGCGCTCCCCGCGTCGAGGTCGCCGGCGCGTATGTCGAGTTCCACGCCGGCGAGCCGGGCGACCCGGAGAGGCCGCTCCTGAACCATCTCGCGGTGCTCGTCGACTCGGCGGAGGATCACCGCGCGGGCGCCGAGGACAGCGACATCGAGGTGCAGGACTTCGTCGACGCGCCGAACACGCTGGCGGTCTTCGTCTGGCTCCCCGAGCGGGTGCGGCTCGAGTACGTCGAGCACAAGCCGACGTTCGCGCTGCGATAGCCGTCCTGCGCATCGCCGGGGCCGGGATGGCCGGTCTGGTCGCGGCAGCGCGCGCCAGTGAGCTCGGCGCCGAGCCGGTCGTCTACGAGAAGGGGACGCGCGCCGGCGGCTCGATGCTGCTCTCGAGCGGATTCCCGTGGCGCTACCGCTCGCTCGAGCTCTTTCGCGAGCAGTGCCCCGGCGGCGACCCCGTGCTTCAGCGGCTGATCCTGGAGCGCTTCGACGACGCGCTCGACTGGCTGGAGACGAAGGGCGTCGAGCTGGTCACGCGCGAGACGGGCAACCCGCTCACGGTCGGCGCGCGATTCGACCCGCGGAGAGCCGTCGAGGCGCTCGCCGGAGACATCCGCTTCCCTGAGACGACCGCTGAGCCGACCATCCTGGCGACCGGCGGCTTCCCGGCACGGCTCTCCCGGGAGCACGGCCTCCTCCTCCGAGCCAACCCCTGGAGCGAGGGCGACGGCCTCGAGCTCGCGCGCTCGCTCGGCGCCGGCACGGCCGGGGACCTCGGTGAGTTCTACGGCCGTGCGATGGCTGCGGTCGACGAGGTCTCCGAGCAGGACTTCGTCAGGCTCGCGCAGCTCTACGGCCGGTTCGCGACCGTGACGTCAGAGGACGGCGCCGAGCGCTTCGACGGCGAGCCGAGCTGGTCCGAGATCGACCTCGTCCAGCGGATCGCCACCTGGCCGGGCGGCCGCGCCTGGTACGAGGTCGGGCCGGAGTCACTTGCGCTGAAGGTGCGCGAGCGGACGGTCGCGGAGATGATCGACGCGGCCCGTCGAGCCGGCGCGCCGGTGGAGGAGCGCGACGGTCGCGTGCGCGTGCTCGTGCGTGCCGCCGTCACCCAGACGCTCGGCGGGGTGCGCGTCGACGAGTGGGCGCGCGTCCTCGACGCGGACGGCAACCCGGTCGAGGGCCTCTACGCGGCAGGCGCCGACGTCGGAGGCATCTCGACGGGCGGCTGGTCGAGCGGGCTCGCGACCGCGCTCGTCCTCGGGCTCGCCGCCGCCGAGTCAGCCGCCGGCTAGCCCTAGCCGGCGGGCTGGAGGTAGGCGCAGCGCCGGCCGTCACCGGGGATCGGCGACGGCGCGAGGCGGTTCACCTGCTGCCGGCCCTCCTCGAGGTCGAGCACGGCGCCGACGCTCGGAGGCTCCCCTTCCCGCTCGCGCAGCTCGTAGCCCGTCGCCTTCCAGACGAAGAGGAGGTGCGTGTCCGCCATCGCGCGCGAACCCTAACTGCCCGCCGTGTAGGGCGGCAGCGTGATCCGAACGGCAGTGCCGCCGTCGTCGGAGCTGTGGTCGACCTCCACGTTGCCCTGGAGCGTGCGCGCCCGCTCTGCCAGCGCCTCGAAGACCCGCCGCCGGCGCTCGCCGGAGCCGTCGTCCGTGATCACCGTCTCGACGGCGCCGCCGTTCACCTCGCCGATGGCGACCGAGATCCGTGTGGGCGGGCCTCGCCTGAGCGCGGCGTCGAGCGACTCGCGGATGATCTGGTAAAGAACGATCTGCGCGCGGTCGGCGAGCGCGCTGCCCCGGTCGACGTCGAGGTCGACGCGCACGCCCTGGGACTCCTCCACCTGGTCGGCGAGCGCCTGGACGGCGGGCCCGAACCCCTGGTCGCGCAGGACGACAGGCTCGAGCGCGAAGGACAGGTCGCGGAGCTCCCGGATCGTCTCCCGCTGCCTCGCGACCGCCTTCCGCAGGATCGCCTTCGCATCGTCGACCCGGCCGCGGTCGATCGCGTCGTCGACGCCGTCGAGCATCAGCGCGATGCCGGACATGGCCTGGACCGGCACGTCGTGCAGGAACAGCGCGAGCCGCCGACGCTCGTCCTGCTCGGCGGCGATCAGCTGGTCGGCATGGCGGGAGCGCTCCGCCTCCTGCTCCTGCTTCCGGAGCAGCTGGATCGCGAGCGCCGCCGCGGCCACGATCGCGACGGCCAGCGCGCCGAAGCCGATGATCCCGTTGTCGGACGCCGACCCGAGCACCGCGACGAGCGCGGCGGCCGCGACGAGCCCGACGAGCAACGCGGACCTAGTCGATGATCGCTTCGCGAAGCGCAATCGCCACCGCGTGCGTCCGCGTGTCCGCCTCGAGCTTGGTCAGGATGTGGCGCACGTGGCTCTTCACCGTCTCCTGGCTGATGAAGAGCCGGGCCGCAACGTCCGCGTTGGACATGCCGTCGGCGAGGAGCTGGAGGATCTCCCGCTCGCGTCCGGTGAGCATGTCGTCGCCCTTCCCCGGGAGGAAGGCCGGCATCAGGGCCGGATCGACGTAGCCGTCCCCCGCGGCGATCTTCTCGATCGCCTTGACGAGCGTCTGGTGCGGCGCCTCCTTGAGGATGTAGCCCTTCGCGCCGGACTCGAGGCCGCGGCTCAGGAGGCTGCGCTCGCTGTAGGCCGTGAAGATGAGCACGGCCGTCTCGGGCACTCGCTCGCTCAGGTGCTTCGTCGCCTCGAGCCCGTCCATGCCGGGCATACGGACGTCCATGATCACGACGTTCGGCTTTCGGCGCTCGGCGAGCGAGACGGCCGAGGCGCCGTCCGAGGCCTCGCCGATCACCCGGATGTGCGGCGCGCGGGAAAGCGACAGCCGCAGCCCCTCGCGGACGACCTCGTGGTCGTCGACGATCAGGCAGGTGATCTCCGGACGGCCGTCGTTGTTGTTCGACACGGGCGTGGAATTCTAGGTGGCTCGCAGGAAGTCCTGTCAGACGGCGAAGGAAAGCTGCTCGTGGCGCTCGGCGCCGTCGTGCCTGATCCTCCGCCTGTCGCGCACCCCGAGCTCCCTCGCGAGCGCCGAGACCTCCTCGCGCACCGGCCTCGTCTCGTCCGCCGGGAGGTAGGCGCGGCCCCCGCGGTAGAGCTCGACGTAGTGCGGCAGCTGCTCCGGGAAGTCCTCGGCCACGCACTTCAGGAAGTGCTCGCGTGTCCCCGGCCGGAGGAAGAGGACGTTCGCCCAGACTCCGGTCGCCCCGGCCTCACGTGCCGCGGCGACGACCTCGCGCAGCTGCTCGGGCCGGTCGGAGATGCCCGGGAGGATCGGCGCCATGCCGACGCCGACCTTGACGCCGGCGTCGACGAGGGTCTTCAGCGCCCGTAGCCGCTGTCGGGGGTGCGCCGTGCTCGGCTCGGTCTTCCGCCAGACCTCCTCGTCGAGCGTCGGGATCGAGAACGTGATCCCCACCTTGGCCCTCCTCGCCGCCTCGACGAGGACGTCGACATCGCGGACGATCATCGGGCCGCGCGTGATCAGCTGGAACGGGTTCGAGCGCTCGGCGAGCGCCTCGAGGCAGCCGCGAGTCAGCTTGTAGCGCCCCTCGGCAGGCTGGTAGGGGTCGGTGGCCGCGCCGATCGCGACGGTCTCGCCTTCCCAGGACGGGCGCGCGAGCTCCCCGCGCAGCACCTCGACGACGTTCGTCTTGACCCGGATCGACGTGCCGTAGCGGTCGTCGGAGGCCCGGTCGGCCCGGAGCTCGAACGCCCGGACGTAGCAGAACGTGCAACGGTGGACGCAGCCCATGTACGGGTTCAGCGACCACTCGAACGCCATTCCCTTGACCCGGTTCAGCGCGCTGCGACAGGGCTCCTCGCGGTACTCGACGCCCATCGTGAGATTGTAGAACACACGTTCGCCCCGGTGTCGTCGTGGTCGTTCCTATAATCCGAGGACATCCTTGGACGACGACCGACCGCCTAGTACTCGCGCCCCGGAGAGCGGGGCGTGACCCTCTTCCTCGAGCTTCTCGCAGTCGCCGCGCTGCTGCTTCTGAACGCGTTCTTCGTCGCGGGCGAGTACGCCCTCGTCACCGCACGGCGGACGCGGCTTCGCGAGCTCGAGGAGGCGGGAAACCGGCGCGCCCGCACGGCCCTCGCGATCACGTCAGATCCTCCTCGGTTCATCGCGGCGATGCAGCTCGGCGTGACCGCCACGAGCCTGGCCATCGGTGCCGTGGGCGAGCCCGTTCTCGCGCGGGTGTTCGACCCGGTCGTGGCCACGGTTGCGGCGGTCCTGATCGCGTTCCTGCTGATCACCTACCTCCACGTGGTCGTGGGTGAGCTCGTCCCGAAGGGAGTCGCGCTCGGGCACTCGGAGTCAGTGGCGCTCGCGGTCTCCGGTCCCGTCCGGTTGTTCTTCTGGGTCTTCAAGCCGCTGATCTGGGTGCTGCAGTCCTCGTCGGACGTCTTCCTGCGCGTGCTCGGCCTGGAGCCGCCCGGTGCAGAGGGTGCCGTCCACTCGGAAGCGGAGTTGAAGATGCTCCTGTCGCGGTCGGCAGAGCATGGGGAGCTCCAGGAAGACGAGCAGGAGATGCTCTACAAGGTCTTCGACTTCGCCGACAAGGAGGTCGCCGACGTGATGGTGCCGCGGCCCGAGGTCGTGGCGCTCTCGGTCGACCTGCCCCCCGAGGAGTGCCTCGCAGCGGTGATCGACTCGCCGTACACCCGCTATCCCGTCTACCGGGAGTCGCTGGAGAACATCGTCGGGATCCTCCACGTCCGCGCCCTGTTCTCGGCGATGGCGAACGGCGGCTTCCAGAACATCCTGGTCGAGCAGCTCATCCGCCCGGCGCCGATGGTTCCCGAGACGAAGGATCTCGCGGCCATGCTCAAGGAGTTCCGCCGCACGAACCAGCACATGGCGATCGTCGTCGACGAGTACGGCGCGATGGAGGGAATCGTGACCCTCGAGGACCTCCTCGAGGAGATCGTCGGCGAGATCGAGGACGAGTTCGACCTGCCCGACGAGACCGTGGAGCGGATCGACGACAAGCGGATCCGCGTCCACGGCACCTTCCCGATCGACGACTTCAACGAGCAGTTCGGACGGGACATGCCGCAAGAGGACTTCCATACGTTGGCCGGCTTCGTCTTCGGCCAGCTCGGGCGCGGCCCGGAGCGGGGAGACGACGTCGTCTGGGACGGGCTGCGGTTCACCGTCATCGAGCTGGAGGGCGCCCGGATCGAGCGGCTCGAGGTCGAGTTCCTCGAGGACGAGCCCGAGAGCGCGGAGCCCGCAGCCGCGGAGAGCGCCTGACCCCGCTGCGCGGCTTCGCCGGCGCGGACGCGCCAGCATCGTGGCCGCGCCTTCGCGGAAGTCCCCGCCCCGAACGGCTCGAGCTCGGGCTCGAGACGTTGGACGGCGTGGGGCCGGTCGTCAAGAAGCGGCTCGCGGCGCTGGGGCTGCGCACGATCGGCGACGCCCTCGAGTACCGGCCGCGGCGCTACGAGCCCGCCGCCCCTGAGCTTGCGATCGCCGACCTCTTCGGCGAGGACGAGGCCGCCATCGCGGGAGAGGTCCTCAGCGTTCGCGTCCAGCGCGCGCGGCGCCTCCAGCTCGTGAAGGCGCGGGTCGCCGACGACACCGGCGAGATCACGGCCGTCTGGTTCAACCAGGCCTGGCTGAAGGACCGGCTCCGGCCGGGGACGCACGTTCGGCTGCGCGGGAGCCTGAAGGGCAGCGAGTTCACGGTCCGCTCCTACGACGTGAACGGCGTCGCGGCCACGGCCGATTTCGCCCCGGTCTATCCGGCGAGCGAGGAGATCACGGTCAAGAAGCTCCGCGAGGTGGTCGGGAAGGCCCTGGACTACGCGGGCGACGTGGTCGATCCGCTCCCGGCCGCCGTCAAGGCGGGTGACCGCCTCCCGGGGCGCGGGGACGCCCTCGTCGCGCTCCACCGGCCGGCGAGCGAGGAGCAGGGCGAGCAGGCGCGCCGACGGCTCGCTTTCGACGAGCTGCTGGCGCTCCAGGTCGGCCTCGCACGACGCCGTGAGGGGCGCGACGAGGACCGCGCGCCCGCGCTCGGCCAGCCGGGTGAGCTCGTCGGCCGCTATCGGGCGCTCCTCCCGTTCGAGCTGACGCCGAGCCAGGAGAGCGCGATCCGGGAGATCGACGCCGACCTCGCCGGCGAGCGACCGATGGAGCGCCTCCTCCAGGGAGACGTCGGGTCCGGGAAGACCGTCGTCGCGCTCTACGCGCTCCTGCGTGCGGTCGAGGCGGGGAGCCGCGGCGCGCTGATGGCGCCGACGGAGACGCTCGCGGAGCAGCACTTCCTCACCGTCGAGCCGATCTGCGCGCAGCTGGGCGTCCCGGTCGCTCTGCTCACGCGCTCGGTCAAACACGACGTCGGCACCGCGCAGGTCGTCGTGGGCACCCACGCGCTGATCCAGGAGGGCGCCGACCTCGGAGACCTGGGCGTCGCGGTCGTGGACGAGCAGCACCGTTTCGGGGTCGAGCAGCGCGCAGCGCTCGCGACCGGCCGGCGCCCGCACGTCCTCCACATGACTGCGACGCCCATCCCGCGCACGCTCGCGCTGACCGTCTACGGCGACCTGTCGGTCACGGAGATCGCGAAGCCGCCGGCGAACCGCAGGCCGATCGAGACGGCGTGGGTGACCGAGGAGCGGTCGAGCGCCGCCTACCAGCGCCTCCGCAGGCACCTCGACGCCGGCCGCCAGGCTTACGTCGTCTGTCCGCTCATCGAAGAGACGGAGACGAGCCTGGCCCGGGCCGCCGAGCGCGAGGCCGAGCGCCTTCGCAGGGGCGAGCTGCGCGACTACCGCGTCGGGCTCCTCCACGGACGCCTGAAGCCGGAGGAGCGACGTCAACTGATGGCGCAGTTCAAGGCCCGGGAGCTGGACGTCCTCGTCGCAACCACGGTGATCGAGGTCGGCGTGGACGTCCCGAACGCGACGATCATGATCGTCCAGGAGGCGGATCGCTTCGGCCTCGCGCAGCTCCATCAGCTGCGCGGCCGGGTGGGTCGCGGGGCGGAGCAGTCGTACTGCCTGCTGATCTCGCGACCGAAGGAGGAGCTGACCGAGAACGCGGTGGGGCGGCTGGAGGCGCTCGTTCGCACGACGGACGGCTTCGAGCTCGCGGAGGTCGATCTCGAGCTGCGCGGGGAGGGCCAGCTCCTCGGGACCCGCCAGGCCGGGCTCTCCGAGTTCCGGTTCACGCGGCTTCGGGCCGACCGCGACCTGCTCGAGCGGGCGCGCGAGGTCGCGGAGGGGCTCGTCGACCACGAGGGGCCGCTGAACGACGAGGTCGACCGCCTCTTCGCCGACCGCGAGCCGGCGGCGTGAGGATCATCGCCGGCGAGAAGCGCGGGGCGAAGATCGTCGCGCCGAAGGGGCACGACACCCGGCCGACCGGCGACCGGGTCCGCGAGGCGGCGTTCAACCTCATCGGGCCCGTCGAGGGCGCGACCGTCCTCGACCTCTTCGCCGGCTCGGGGGCGTACGGCCTCGAGGCGCTCTCCCGAGGCGCAGCCTCTGCGGTGTTCGCGGAGGCCGACCAGGCTGCGCACAACGCGATCCGGCACAACGTCCAGAAGCTGCGCCTGACCGGGGCCACGCTCCTCCACAGAGATGCGATCCAGGTGCTCGCGGAGGAGGCGGCCGCGGGCAGGAAGTACGATCTCGTGCTGCTCGATCCGCCCTACCGCATGTACTCCTCCATGCAAGACCGCATCGCTCTCTACCTGCCTGCCGTGCTGGCGGAGGACGGTCTGGCCGTGGTCGAGACCCACGTCAAGGAGGAGCCGGAGCTCCCGCTCTCGAAGCGGACGAGCCGGAGATACGGCTCCGCGCGGCTGACCCTCTTCGAGCATTGATCACAGCGATCTCCCCCGGCACGTACGACCCCGTCACGAACGGTCACGTCGACGTGATCCGGCGGGCCGCCGGGATCTTCGACCGCGTCGTCGTCGGCGTCGTCGGGCAACCGGCGCACAAGCAGCCGATGTTCCCCGTCGACGAGCGAGTCCAGTTCATCCGCGAAGCGCTGGCCGACGTGCCGAACGTCGAGGTGGACGTCTTCAAGGAGCTCGTCGTCGACTTCGCGCGCCGGTGGGACGCGAAGGTGATCGTCAAGGGCCTCCGGGTCATCTCGGACTTCGAGTGGGAGTTCCAGATGAACCAGCTGAACCGGACGCTCGCCCCGGACATCGAGACCGTGTACGTCATGGCCAGCCCGGAAGTCAGCTTCGTCTCCTCGAGCGGCGTGAAGGAGATCGCGGCATACGGCGGAGACGTCGAAGAGCTCGTGCCCGAGGCCGTCGCCCGGCGCCTTCGCGAGCTCTACGGCGACGGCCGCCCGGGGGCCCCCGTCAGCCCCTCCGAGTAGCCCTCGCGATCCTGGCCGGTCGGCCACCGCCGGGCGGAGCCCGGCTCCCCCGACCTGACCCAGAATCGCGAGGGCGGCCGGGATGCTCAGTACACTCCAGCCTATGGACGTCCTCGTTCTCATCGACAAGCTCGACGACCTCGTGCACAACGCCAAGGCGGTGCCGCTGACCGATCAGGTGCGCATCGACCGTGAGGAGATCTACGAGATCCTCGACCAGATGCGGGCGACGATCCCGGAGGAGATCAAGCAGGCCCGCTGGATCGTCAAGGAGCGGCAGGAGATGCTCGCCGAGGCCAAGCGCGAGTGCGACCGGATCCTGGGCGAGGCGCGCGAGCAGGCGGTCCGCGAGGCCTCGCAGACCGAGATCGTGAAGCTCGCCGAGCGGCAGGCGCAGGAGATCATCGACGAGTCCAAGCGGCAGGCGCGGGAGACCCGGCTCGAGATGGAGGACTGGGCCGACAGCATCCTCTCGACGCTCGAGGTCAACCTCGACAAGTTCCTCGGCGCCGTCAAGCGCGGACGGGAGCGGCTCCACGAGCGCTCGCAGGAGACGGTCGTGGCCGGGATCGCGCCGCTTTCCTCCTCGAACGACGATCAGCCGTACGAGTAGCGCGTCCGGCGTGGCGCGGGTCGCCGCGCTCTACGACGTCCACGGCAACCCGGCCGCGCTCGAGGCCGTGCTCGCGGAGGCGGGCGAAGCGACCCTCGTCTTCGGCGGCGATCTCGCGGCGGGGCCCGTGCCCGCGGAGACGCTCGACCGGATCCGCGAGCTCGTCGGGCCAAGTAACACTGTGTTGCAAGCTCCTCACGGCTCGGCGGAAGCCGCTCGTGGAGAGGCCGCCAGCCGATCCGACGAGGCAAGTAACACGCTGTTACTTGCCTCGGGCAGTGCGCTGGCGATCCGCGGCAACGCCGACCGAGAGCTGCTCGGCGGCCCCGGTGGAGGGCTCGTCGACGAGTGGGTGCTCGCGCAGCTCGACGAGCCGCAGCGGGAGTTCCTCGCCGCGCTCCCCGAGACCGTCCAGCTGGACGTGGCCGGCGTCGGCCGTGTCCTCTTCTGCCACGGCTCGCCTCGCGGGGACGAGGAGATGATCCTGCGCACCACGCCGGACGAGTGGCTGCGCGACATGCTCGAAGGCGTTCGGGCCGACGTCGTCGTCTGCGGGCATACGCACATGCAGTTCGACCGGACCGTGGACGGGATTCGGGTCGTCAACGCCGGCAGCGTCGGGCTCGCGTACGGCGGGCCGGGTGCGCACTGGCTCGAGCTCGGGCCGGACGTCGTCCTCCGCCAGACCGCCTACGACCAGGAGGCGTTCGCCGATCGCGTGACCGCCTCGGATTGGCCGGAGGCGGCCCGGTTCGCCGAGGAGAACATCCGGAATCACCCATCGGAGGAGGAGGCCCTCGCGTTCTTCGAGCCGATCGCCGAGCAGCAGCGAGACGAGCGCTACCCTGGCTCGAAGTGACCACCTTCGACCTCAGACAGGCAAAGCTCCGTCCCGGCGAGGAGCACCGGGACGAGCAGGAGATCGAGCTGGCGCCATTCGACCTCGGCGGCCAGCGCTACCTGCCCGTGCCCGAGAAGGTGCCGGCCGAGCTCGTCATCAGCCGCGGCTCGAGCGGCACGACGTTCGAGCTGCGGTTCCGCACCAGGCTCCACGGCCCCTGCGTCCGCTGCCTGAAGGACGCGGTCGTCGACCTGCGGGTGAGAGCCCGTGAGTACCAGGCGACGAGCCCGGGGGACGCCGAGGAGCTGCGGACGCCGTATGTCGAGGAGAACCGCCTCGACCTGTCGGCGTGGGCCCGCGACGCCGTCGCCCTCGAGCTGCCGGAGCAGATCCTCTGCAAGGAGGACTGCGCAGGCCTCTGTCCGGTCTGCGGCGAGGACCTGAACGAGAACCCCCATGAGCACGAGGACGAGCGGAGCGATCCCCGCTGGGCCGCGCTCGAGAGCCTCCGCGAGCAGCTCTAGCACGACAGCAGTTTTCGAGAAGACAGCGGGAAGACCGCGAACTAGCGTGACCTTCGACCACACGACCGAAGGAGGACACGAGATGATCAAGCAGCTCACCCACGCCGGCGTCTGGGTGCTCGACCAGGACGAGGCCCTCGACTTCTACACGGAGAAGCTGGGACTCGAGCTCCGCGAGGACGTGACGGTCCCGGAGATGGGCAACTTCCGGTGGCTCAGCGTCGGCGTCCCGGGCCAGGACGACGTCGCCATCACGCTGCTCGCCGTGCCGGGCCCGCCGGTCTTCGACGAGGAGACCTCCGCCAGGCTGAAGGAGCTCGTCGCGAAGGGTGCGTCGAGCGGGCTCTTCTTCCAGACGGACGACGTTCGGGCGACCTACGAGGAGCTCCGGGACCGCGGCGTCGAGTTCTCGCAGGAGCCGACCGAGCAGCCGTACGGCGTCGACGCCGGCTTCCGGGACCCGTCCGGCAACCAGATGCGCGTGGGGCAGCTGGCGGAGGCTTGACTGCCCCGATGGTGACGATCCGGCCTCCCGCGCGGCATCTCCTTCGCGCGAAGGACCTGATCGACGCCCGCTACCGAGAGCCGCTCGACGTGCCGACCCTCGCGCGCGCCGCGCGGCTCTCGGAGGCACATTTCAGCCGCGAGTTCCGCCGGGCGTTCGGCGAGACGCCCCACCGGTACCTCCTGACGCGGCGACTCGAGCGGGCCGCCGGGCTGCTCCGCAACACCGACCGCTCGATCTCCGAGATCTGCTTCGCCGTCGGGCTGAAAAGCGTCGGGTCCTTCACGACGAGCTTCGGGCGCGCGTTCGGCTTCTCGCCGGCCGCCTACCGCGCCGAGCATCCCCCGGCGTCGAGTCGCGCGCGCGTCCCGACCTGCGTGCTCCAGGCCTGGGGGCGCCCGCTCACAGCTCGACCGTCGCACTCAGGGCGAGACACTCCAGGAAGCGACGGTCGTGGCTGACGACGACGAGGGCGCCCTCGAAGTCCTCGAGGGCG
>DASTCG010000070.1:0-40291 GCA_035711385.1 Gaiellaceae bacterium | reverse complement strand
CAGGCAGGCTTCCTGACCGCGATCGTCATCGCCTCTGCGATCGTGCTGATCGCCGGGGAGCAGGCCGAGCAACGCAGGACCGTGCGCGGCGGCGATTCCGTCTACATCACGATCAACGGCCGGACCGAGGCGTGGAAAGTCGTCTTCGACAACCCCTGGGACCTCCCGCTCGGCAAGGGCGTCGGGGAGGTCGGCACCGCCGCCGAGCGCGCGACCTTCTCGATCAGCCGGACCGCGGAGGAGGCGCGCGAGCACGAGGGATCCGTGGTCGACTCCGGATACTTCGCGACCGTCGCCGACATCGGCCTCGTCGGCCTCGCCGCCCTGCTGATGCTCCTCGGCCGATTGGTCGTGCTCGGGTACCGCGCCACGCGCGTGGGCGAACGGACCGGCTGGCTGACACTCAGCTTCCTCACGATCCTCCTGCTCGACGCCGTGACGCGCGAATCTTTCAGCGGCTTCCCGACCGCGTTCCTCGGTCTGCTGATCGTCGGAGTGACGCTGGCGGCCGCGGTCGAGGACACGCCCGACGCCTTCCGCCCGCCCGACCGGCCGAGAACCCCGGCTCGAGCGACGTGAGCGGCGCGGCGAACACCTCGAACGACGAGCTGGGCGGCGCGGTCGCGGGAATCCGGTGGCACCAGACGATCGAGCTTCCCGGCGGGATCAGGACACCGGGCATCTTCGACAATCCGCGGGGGCTCCAGCACGTTCCGCTTCCGCCGTCGCTGAAGGGGAAGCGCTGCCTGGACGTCGGCACAGCCGACGGCTTCTGGGCCTTCGAGATGGAGCGCCGCGGCGCCGACGAGGTGGTGGCCGTGGACGTTCCCGAGCGCGAGCTCCTCGACTGGCCGGCGTTCGTGGACGAAGAGGAGTGGGAGGTCGTACACGACATCGGCGACCACAAGGGGTTCTTCCTCGCGAAGGAGGCCCTGCGGTCGAACGTCAGACTCGAGGAGCTCCCCGTCTACGACCTTCGGTCCGAGGAGGTCGGCGAGTTCGACTTCGCGTTCGTCGGAAGCCTCCTTCTCCATCTTCGGGATCCGGTCCTCGCGCTTGCGTCCGTGCGCCGGGTCCTTCGCGGAGAGCTCCTCTCGGCGGACACGATCTCTCCGCTCCTGACCGCCCTCCACCCCACGCAGCCGATCGCGCGGCTCGAGGGCCCGGGCTGGCCGCTCTGGTGGATCCTCAACCTCGCCGGCTATCGGCGGCTGTTCCCGCTCGCCGGGTTCGAAGTCGTGCAGACGGGCAAGCCGTTCCTGCTCAAGCGAGGCGAGGGCTACCGCGGCACGGCACGCACCAGGCGCCCGCTGTACGGCCGGTTCCAGGAGGCCGTCACCCGGCTGGGGCTTCTGCACAGCTGGGTTCGCGCCAGGCCCGGTGTGACGATGAACGGCCGGCCGCGCTGAGGATCTCCCTCGCAGCACTCCTCGCCGGCGGCGGCTCCGGTGTCTCCCGCTACACCGTCGCGCTCTCCCGGGCGCTCGACGAGGTCGCACACGAATTCCCGGAGCTGCGGCTGACCCTCGTGACGACGGCGGCGGGAGCCGCGAGCGTGTCGCCCCGGAACCTCGGCGTGCGAGAGCTCGGCTTGCGGCTGCGGCAGGTGGATCGCGGCCCGGTGCGGGTGCCTCTCGAGCAGGTGCTCGTTGCCGACACTCCGGCCGACCTCGTCCACTTCTTCGACCTCAGCGGCCCTCTGCTCCGGCCACGCCGCCCCTTCGTGACGACGATGCACGACGCCGGAGTCGTGTACGGGTTCCGGCGGATCCGCCATGCCTACAAGCGCCGGCTCTGGCCCTGGGCGCTGCGCCGCGCCGCCGCCGTCGTCGCCGTCTCCCAGTTCACGAAGGACGAGGCACTGCGCCACTTCGACGTCCCGGCCGGGCAGATCCACGTGATTCACTCGGGGCCGGGACTGGCGCCGCCGGCCGGTGCGGAGACAAGCGACGAGACGGCCGACCCCTACCTGCTCTACGTCGGCGACCTGAGCACGAAGAAGAACGTCACCTTCCTCGTCCGCGCCTTCGACCGGGCCGACGTCCCCGGCCGGCTCGTCCTCGCCGGCAGGCCGGCCGACGGGTACCGGGAGCTCGCCGAGCAGATCGAGCGCTCGGACAAGCGGGGCCGGATCGAGCTTCGCGACGGCTCGGCCGACGACGAGCTCGACCGCCTGTACCGAGGCGCCACGGCGCTCCTCCACCCTTCCCGGTACGAGGGGTTCGGCTTCACCCCGCTCGAAGCCATGGCGCGCGGATGCCCGGTGCTCGCCACTGACATCGCCGCCATCCGGGAGGTCTCCGGCGAGGGCGCGATGCTGCTTCCTCTCGACGACGAGGCCGCCTGGGCGGACGCGATCGCGAGGGTCGCCGGCGACGAGGCGACACGCTCCCAGCTGCGCACTCGAGGGGCGTCGACCGCGGCGCGGTACTCGTGGACGAGGACCGCCCGCGAGCTGTGCAAACTCTTCCTCTCGCTGCGGCCGGGTGTGGGCTGATGGCCTTCCGCCTCCTCCTCGTCAGCTCGCACGGCACCGACGAGGCCGTCGGCGGCACAGAGGGCTATGTGGCCAAGCTCGCGGAGGAGTTCGCGAGTCGCCGCGCTGAGGTCCGCCTCCTGCGGGCGTTCCCAGGGCCGAGCACGTTGCCCCCCGACCACACCCGCACCCTCCACTCCACCGACTGGCGAACGAGCCAGGTTCGCCGCGTACGGAATCATCTCGACGACCTCGTCTCCACCCCGACGCGGGCACTTGCCGAGGCGATCGAGTGGGCGGAGCCGGATCTGATCCACACGCACAACCTGCCCGGGATCACGACCGGGATCTGGGAGGCGGCGCGGCGGGCCGGCGTGCCCGTCGTCCACACGCTTCACGACTACCATCTGCTCTGCCCCCGCGTGACGCTGCTCGATGCGAACGGGAACCCGTGCAGCCCGCATCCCTTGCTTTGTGGCCTCCGCACCCGCAGCGTCGGGCGCTGGGGTACGGCGGTCTCGCACGTCCTCGGCGTATCGCAGTACCTGCTCGACCGCCACGCACGGCTCTTCCCCCATGCCCGGCTCCACGTCCTGCGCCACCCGACCAAGAGTCCTCGAACAGAGCCGCTGCCCCCGCCACGCACGAAGCTCGAGACGGTCGGCTACATCGGCGCGCTCGCAACGAGCAAGGGCATCGACAAGCTTCTAACGGCGGTTCCAGCCCTTTCCGAACTCGGCATCAGCGTGCGGATCGCGGGCGAGGGCCGGCTGCAGGCCGAGGTCGAGGCGGCTGCGCACTCCTTGCCGAACCTCCAGTACGACGGCTATGTCGATGCAGGGGTCAAGGAGAGCTTCCTTCGCGATTGCGACGCCGGCATCATCCCGTCGGTCTGGCCGGAGCCCGGCGGACCGCCTTGGGCCATGCTCGACTGGCACTGGGGAGGAAGGCCGGTGCTCGTCTCGCCGCGAGGCGGGCTTGCCGAGGCGCTCGTCGATTTCCCGGGCGCCCTACCCGTCGAGCCGACTCCGGAGGGGATCGTCGCCGCGCTTGCCCGACTGCGTGATCCGGACGTCTGGCGCGGCGCCGTCGAGGCGGTAGGACCGGTCCGAAACGCGACCGACTTCGCCCACTGGTTCGACGAACAGGAGCAGGTGTACCTCGAGGCCCTCGGGAGAGAGCGGTGATCGACACCCACTGCCATCTCGTTCCCGGCGTGGACGACGGCCCGGCCGATCAACGCGAGGCCATCCAGCTCGCAGAGTCGCTGGCGGCCGACGGCGTCACCGGCGTCGTCTGCACGCCGCACTACGCCCGGATGTTTCCATTCCCCTGGGAGTCGGCCGTCGAGCGGTTCGCCTCGCTCGCGTCCGCGCTCGAGGCTTCCGGGACGCACTTCGACCTCGCCCTCGCCGCCGAGGTCCACCCGGCGCTGGCGGTGTCGGCGCCGCCGGACGAGCTGCGCCGCCGCAGCATCGCGGGCAGCTTCGCGTTGGTCGAGGTACTGCACGACTCGCCGGCGCCGTTCTTCGCGTCGGCGAGCGCCTGGCTGGCCGAGGCCGGCCTCCTGCCGATCTTCGCTCACCCCGAGCGCTGCCGCGCCGTACAGCGCCATATCGGTCTCATCGACGAGGCGCGGCACCACGGCGCCCTGATCCAGGTCGTCGCCCCGAGTTTGATCGGCAGGTGGGGCGACGACGTCACCGCCGCGGCCTGGCGCCTGGTCGACACCGGACGCACCGACCTGATCGGAAGCGACGCGCACGGCGTCCGGCGGCGGCGGGTGCATCTCCGGCAGGCCGCCGACCTGATCGAGGAGAAGGTCGGTCCGAGCGTCGTCGACCTGCTGCTCGAACAGAACCCGCGCAGGATCCTGTCCGGGACGTTCGAGCCGCCGCAGGGCCGCTCATACTGACGCGATGGCCGAGCTCGACGGCGTGAGTGCGGTGATCGCGAACTACGGAACGCCCAAGTACACGCTCCGGGCGGTCGCGGCTCTCGTCGCAGACGGCCTCCCTCCCGAACGGATCGTCGTGGTCGAGAACGGCTCGGCAGACGACAGCCTCGAACGGCTGCGGCAGGGGCTCGGCGCGGGCGTGCACCTGCTGCCGCTCGAGGAGAACATCGGCTACGCGCGCGCCGCCAACCTCGGCGCGCGCCGCCTGCCGGGCGACTCGTACCTGTTCGTCAACAACGACGCGTTCGTCCACCGACCCGGGAGCGTCTGCGCCATGCACCGTGCCCTCGACGATTCCGGCATCGGGATCGCCGTGGCACGAGTCCTCAACGAGGATCTGACGCTCCAGCCGAAGGTGGTTCCCCTGTCCTCGCCTTCAGTCGCACTCGTGCGCGCCTCCGGCCTGAGCCGCCTCGTCCCGAACCGATGGCAGCCGGCCTGGAGCACCCACTGGAACCACGCAGACTCGCGAGAGATCCAGGCGGCGAGCGGTGTGGTCTTTCTCGTCCGCGGCGAGCTCTGGCATGCGCTCGGCGGCTTCGAGGAGGGTCACCTCATGTACGCGGACGACCTCGACCTCTGCTGGCGGGCGCGCCGCCTCGGCTGGAAGGTCTGGTTCGTGGCCGACGCGGAGTTCGTCCACATCGGCCGGGGATCGACCACGAAGGACTGGGGCGATCGCGAGCGGGCCGAACGAGTCGGCCGCGCGGAGGCGGCGATGATCCGCCGCCACCTCGGCCGCGTCCGCGCCGGGCTGACGCTGATGTTCATCCGAGCCGGAATCGTCGCGCGTCTCGCGTACTACCGGGCGCGCCGGGACGGTGAGGCGACGGCCGCGCTCCGCGGCTCCCTGCGCGGCTACTCCTAGTGCCCCTTCAGGTAATGCTGGTGGATTGCCTGGAAGGGCACTAAACCGCGAGAACGCGATGCTCGAGGCTGCCGCGATACCGTCCCAGCTGCCCGCCCAGGATCCAGGCCAGTCGCGCGCGCCCGCTGCGCCGCCGCGCGTTCGGCAGCTCGAGGAGCAAGGGCTTCCAGCCCTTCACGAGCCACTTGCGCTGCCCCGGGAACCGGATCCCGGGTGGCTTGTGCTTTCGCTGAAGCGCCGCCATGCCGCGTCCGTAGGCGTACGACTGACTGAAGATCTCACTCAGCGAGCTGCGGTACCGGTAGTGGATCACCGCCTCGGGCACGAATTGCAGCCGGGGCCCGAGGAGCTGAACGCGGATGCAGTAGTCGAGATCCTCCAGGTCGAGCGACGGGTCGAAGCCGCCCGCACGAAGATGAAGCTGCTTCCGGATCGCGAGCGTTCCGGCGCCCGCGTACGGGAGGTGCGGCGGGAAGGGGAGCGTCGGAAGCTCGGCCACGAACTTCCGCTCCCGCGCCGCGCGGACCCACGGCTCGTTCAGCCGTTCGTCGTCTTGGCGACAGGCGACGAACTCGTGCTCTCCGAGGGCGTCTCCCACCGCCGTGAGCCAGCCCTCGCCCACCTCGTCGTCGGCGTCGGCAAAGGCGACCGACTCTCCCCGGGCCGCCTCGACGCCCCGATTTCTCGCGTGTCCGGCGCTCCGCCGTTCCGACGCGTGGACGACGCGGAGCTCCGGGAGCCGGCCCGCCCAGCGGTCGACGATCTCCGGCGTCCCGTCGGTGGAGCCGTTGTCTGCGACGACCACCTCCCACGGCGCTGCCAGCTGCTGGCGCGCCAGCGCGTCGAGCTGCCGGCCGATCGTGTCGGCGGCGTTCAGGCAGGGAATGACGACGGTCAACCTGGGCTCCATTGAGCGGCGATCCTAGTCGGCAGTTCGGTCCCATCCTGGTCGTCGCCCCGCACCAGGACGACGCGGCCCTGTCGTGCTCTGCGCTCATCGAGGCGCCCGGGCCGGTCGATGTCCTCACAGTGTTCACCGGGCTCCCCGAGACGCCGCGCCGCGGCTGGTGGGACGTCAAGACCGGTTTCGACGGGTCACACGAGAGCGTTCCGGCGCGAAACGAGGAGGAGCGGCGCGCGCTGGAACCGTGCGTTCGGCACCTCGAGCTGCTTGGGCTGCTCGAGGACCAGCACCTGGACGGGGAGCGAACGGCAACCGACGCCGAGACGCTCGCCTCGAAGGTCAGAGCCTGGGCGGCCGAGGAGGGGCCGATTGCCACGGTCGCCCTCCCGGCCTGCGCCGGCTGGCGACCCGGGCTCATCAGGCGGCAGCTCGTGCGCCGCGGCCTGCTCACGCAGCCCGGCCCACGGCCGCATCCCGGTCACGAGTACGTCCGGGACGTAGTGCTGGACGCGCTGAGCCCGGCAGACGGGCAGCTGCTGCTCTACGAGGAGCTCCCGTATCGCTGGGGCGGTCCGGCCGACGCCGAGGCCGAGCGCGTCGGTGCTGTCCGAGGTGTGCGAGCCGAGCTCGTCACGCTTCCCGTGAACCGGGAGGCGAAGGCGGCGCGGATCAGCCTCTATACGAGCCAGGTTCCGCACCTCTCGACCGCTCGCGGACACGTCGACGACCCCTCCGTCCTGCCGGCCGACGAGCGGTACTGGCGCCTTCGGAAGGCCCCGGCGGTCGCGACCCGAACTCCCACCGGACCATGAGCGAGCGCGGCAGCGCCACTCTGCGGACGCTCGACCGCTATGCGGGGATCCCCGTCGTCCGCGCCGCCGGCGTGGTCCGAAGGAAGCGGACCCCGCCGGAGGAGATCCGCCGCATCGGGATCCTCAAGGCCTACGCGATCGGGGACACGGTGCTGCTCTCGGCGATCGTCCGCGACCTCGCGACCGCGCTTCCCGAGGCAGAGATCGTGTTCTTCTCCGGGCTCGACAACGCCACGACCGCGGAGCTGATCGAAGGCGTCTCGGACGTCGTCTCGGTCCCGATCTCGCGCCCCTGGCTGACGGTGCGCCGCCTGCGGCAGACGCGCGTGGACGTCTTGCTCGATTTCGGCGCCTGGCCGAGGGTCGAGGCGCTCGAGACCGCCCTCTCGGGAGCCCGCTACACGGTCGGGTTCCGGACGCCGGGCCAGTTCCGCCACTACGCCTACGACGCGGCCGTCCCGCACTCGGGCGACGTGCACGAGCTCGAGAACTACCGGCGGATCCTCGAGCCGATCGGCGTCGAGTCGACGTCGCTCCCGCGCCTCGAGCCTCCCGGCGAGGTGGCGCCGGACCGGCTTCCCGAAGGCGACTACGTCGTCTTCCACCTCTGGCCCGGCGGCTACCGAAGCGAGCTCAAGGAGTGGCCGCTCGACCGGTGGCGCGCGCTCGCCGAGGCGCTCACGGCCAGGGGGCTCGCCGTGGTGCTCACCGGTGGCCGCGCGGATGTCGCGCGGTCCGAGGCGCTCGCCGGGGACTGCGGCTCGCTCCGGCGGCCCGTGGTCAGCGCGGCCGGGCGCTTCACGATCCGCGAGGTGCTCGACATCCTGGCTCGGAGTCGCGGCGTCGTGAGCGTCAACACCGGCACGATGCATCTCGCCGCCGCCGTCGGCGCCCCGACGGTCGCGCTCAACGGCCCCACGGCCGAGCCCCGCTGGGGCCCGCTCGGGGAGCGCTCGCGCTCCGTGAACTCGACCTACGAGGGTTGCGGCTTCCTCGACCTCGGCTCCGAGTACGACGGCCGCCGGGAGGACTGCATGCTTGGAATCTCGGTCGAGCAGGTGCTCGACGCCACACAGACGCTGCTCGGATTTCCCGCGCCCGAGCCCGCCTAACATGAGCCGCGTGGACGAGCTCGCGGACGCCCTTTCCCGCTCGCTCGGCGAGAGCGCGGGCCTCCGCGACGAGCTGGCACGGGAGTGCGCGGCGCCGGCGGCGGCAGCGGCGGCGGCGATCGCCGGCTGCTTCCGGCGCGGCGGGAAGGTCCTCCTCTTCGGGAACGGCGGCAGCGCCGCGGACGCGCAGCACCTCGCCGCCGAGCTCGTCGGCCGCTTCTCGACCGACCGACGGGCGCTCCCGGCGATCGCGCTGACGACCGATACGTCCACGCTGACCGCCGTCGCCAACGACCTCGGCTTCGAGCGGGTCTTCGCCCGCCAGATCGAGGCGCTCGGCCGGCGGGGCGACGTCGCCTTCGCGATCAGCACGAGCGGCGGCTCCGCCAACGTGCTGGCCGCGGTCGAGACGGCGCGCGAGCAAGGCCTGGGCGTCGTGGCGCTCACCGGCGGCGACGGCGGCGCGCTCGCCGAGGCGGCCGACGTCGCGATCGTGGTGCCGTCCGAGAGCACCCCGCGGATCCAGGAGTGCCACCTCGCCCTCGAGCATGCGATCTGCGAGGCCGTCGAGCAGCTGCTCTTCTCCGGCGACGGAGAGGGTCCCGGCGCTCCGAAGGTGCTCGACTGGGACGAGCTGCTGGCTCTCCGAGATCAGTGGAGGCGCGAGGGCCGAACCGTCGTCTGGACGAACGGCTGCTTCGACCTGCTTCACGTCGGCCATGTCCGCAGCCTCCAGGAGGCGCGGGCGTTCGGCGACGTGCTGGTCGTGGGCGTCAACGGCGACGAGGCCGTCACGGCGCTCAAGGGGCCGGGCCGCCCGCTGCTGCCCGCGGCCGACCGGGCGGAGATCCTGGCCGCGCTCGAAACGGTCGACCACGTCGTCGTCTTCGAGGAGGAGACGCCGGAGTCGGCGCTCGAGCGGCTCCGGCCCGACGTCCACGTGAAGGGCGCGGACTACGCGCCGCCGAACGGCAAGCCCATCCCCGAGCTCGACCTCGTTCACTCGTACGGCGGCGAGGTGCGGTTCATCCCGCTCGTCCCGGGCACCTCGACGACGGAGATCGTCTCCCGCATCCGCGATGGCGCGTAGAGCCGTCTTCGTGGATCGCGACGGCACCGTCATCTGGGACGCCGGCTACCCGCGCGACCCGGCGGACGTCGCCGTCATCCCCGGCGCGGTCGACGCCCTGGCGGAGCTCGCACGCCGCGGCTTCGCCGTCGTCGTCGTCAGCAATCAGTCGGGCATCGGGCGGGGGCTCGTCACGCCGGAGCAGGCCGACGCCGTACACGACCGGTTCGTGGCCGTCCTCCAGGACCTCGGCGTCCGGATCGACGGCGCGTACTACTGCCCGCACGCGCCCGACGAGGGCTGCTCGTGCCGGAAGCCGTCGCCGGAGCTCGTGTTCCGCGCTGCCGAGGACCTCGGGCTCGACGTGGCCGCCTCGTTCATGGTCGGCGACAAGCCGGTCGACGTGGAGACCGGCGGGCGCGCGGGCTGCACGACGATCCTGCTCGCCCTCCGCGGCGACCCTGGATCGCACGACGCAGACCATGTGGCACGGAGCTGGGAGGACGTGACGGCGGCGATCCTCCGCCCCGAGGTAGGGGCGGCGTGATCGAGCTCCTCGAGCGCTTCCAGGGGACGTCCGTCCTGGTGGTGGGCGACGTGATGCTGGACGAGTACATCTGGGGCGAGGTGCGACGGGTGTCGCCCGAGGCGCCCGTTCCGGTCGTCGAGGTCCGCACCCGGACGTACGTCCCCGGCGGCGCGGCGAACGTCGCCTCCGGCGTCGCCGGCCTGGGCGGCACGGCCAGGCTCGCAGGCGTCGTAGGGGACGACACGAGCGCCCGCCTCCTCCGGGCGACGCTCGCCGAGGCGGGCGTCGAGGCGGGGCTGGCGCTGGATCGCTCCCGTCCGACGACGACGAAGACGCGGATCGTCGCGCAGAGCCAGCAAGTCGTCCGCGCCGACTCCGAGGACTCCTCGCCGGTCTCGCCCGAGGTCGCCGACGAGGTCGTCGCCTGGATCGAGAGCCGGATCGAGGAAACCGACGCGCTCGTCCTCTCGGACTACGCGAAGGGAGTCGTGACCGCCGATCTCGCCGGGAGGGTGATCGCGCTCGCAGACGAGCTCGGGAAGCCCCTCGTCGCCGACCCCAAGGGATCGGACTACGCGAAGTACCGAGGCGCGACTGTCGTGACGCCCAACGTCCACGAGGCGAAGCGGGCGGCGGGGCTGGACGGCGACGCTCACCACGAGCTCTCCGAGGTCGGCGTCCGCCTCGCGGAGACCCTCGGCGAGAGCGCGCTCCTGATCACGCGCGGCTCGCAGGGCATGTCGCTCTTTCCGGACGGCACCGGGCCCGCCGTCGAGATCCCGTCGCGCGCACGGAACGTCTTCGACGTGACCGGCGCGGGCGACGCCGTCGTGACCACGCTCGCCCTCGCGCTCGGCTGCGGCGCGTCGCTGGAGGACGCGGCCCGTCTCGCCAACGCCGCGGGCGGCGTGGCAGTCGGGAAGGTCGGTACCGAGACGCTGGAGCTCGACGAGCTCCGCGCGGCGGCCGGCTCGCTCTAGGCAGTGGTCGTCCTCAGCCCTTTCCGCTCGCACCCTGCAGGAAGGGACGTGCGCGGGCCGTACCCTTCCCAGGACGCATGATCGGCATCGGCCACGAAACGCTTGCGCGCGCACGACGGGGCGGATGAGGGTTCTCCTCACCGGCCACCACGGCTACATCGGCTCGGTGTGCGGGCCGCTGCTCGCCGATGCCGGTCACGAGGTCGTCGGGCTCGACAGCCTCCTCTACCGCGGCTGCGACCTCGCGTCGGCGCCGACGAGACCGCTGGACATGCTCGAGCGGGACGTCCGCGACGTCGATCCCGACCAGCTCGAGGGTTTCGAGGCTGTCGTCCACCTCGCTGCGCTCTCCAACGACCCGCTCGGCGACTTCAGCCCCGAGCTGACGCGCGAGATCAACTTCGGCGCCACGGTCTCGCTCGCCCAGGCCGCCCGCGAGGCCGGAGTCCGTCGGTTCGTCTTCGCTTCGTCCTGCAGCATGTACGGGACGTCGTCCGACGAGGCGGTCGACGAATCGGCCCCCCTGAAGCCGCTGACCGCGTACGCAGAGTCGAAGGTGCGTTCCGAGGAGGCGCTCGCCGACCTCGCCGGACCTGACTTCGCGCCCGTGTCGATGCGGAACGCGACCGCCTACGGCGTCTCGCCCCGGCTGCGCGTCGACCTCGTCCTGAACAACCTCGTCGGCTGGGCCTTCACGACCGGCAAGGTCAAGATCATGAGCGACGGCACGCCCTGGCGGCCGCTGATCCACGTCGAGGACATCTCCCGTGCCGCCCTCGCAGCCCTCGAGGCGCCCGAGGACGTGATTCGCGGCGAGGCGTTCAACGTCGGCCGGAACGACGAGAACTACCAGGTGCGCGAGCTCGGCGACATCGTCCAGGAGACGATCGAGGGTTCCGAGGTCGAATACGCCGGATCGGGCGACCCGGATCCGAGGAGCTACCGAGTCAGCTTCGACAAGCTCGAACGCGCCTTTCCGGACCTCGAGCTCAGCTGGACCGCAAGGGCGGGGGCTGAGGAGCTCGCGGACGCCTACCGGGCGGCCGGGCTGACGCTGGAGGAGTTCGAGGGCGACCGGTTCACGCGCCTGAAACGGCTCCGTCTGCTGATCGACCGCGGGGAGCTCGACCCCCAGCTCCGGAGGCGCGAGGCCGGCTGAGGGTTCGAGGAGTCCTGCCGTACCCGCCGGCAAGGAACCGCCTTCAGGCCGCCTGTGTCCGGACCGCGTCGGCGAGCGCTCGGCAGGCGGCGGCCGTCAGCCCGGCGCCGACCAGCACCCAGCCGGCCAGCTCGCTTCCTTCCTCGATGGCGATCTCGAAGGCCCCGCCGAAGGTCTCCGCCGTCTCGCCAGACGCGTACCAGAACGATGCGAGCCCCTCGGCGAGCACAGCGAGGACGAGCAGGCCCAGCCCGATCCGCAGCGCAGTTGCCGCCCGTTGCGGCAGCCCTGCAGCCACGTGCCAGAGGAGCAAGAAGGCGAAAGCGAGCAGCGGGAAGAAGACGACCGGCCAGATGCCGTACGTGTACGACTCGTCGACGTTCAGCGCGTCGGCGACGCGCGTCCCGGCGTCCTCGTGGAGCTGGACTGCGTCGTCGAAGGAGAACAGCGCAAGCGTCCCGCCGAGAAGGAGGAAGCGGCCGCGCTGCTCCTCCAGCACGGCCGCGAGGAGCACGGCCACGAAGGCGCCCGTAAACGTCACGACGGAGCTCGCCCACGAGAACGCGTTGTTCTCGGCGTCCGCGTTGAGCGCGCCCACGTCGGCGTCGAAGACGAAGACGTAGGAGAACTGGCTTACGGTGACCCAGGCGAACCCGAGCGCCGCGAGGACCACTCCGAAGGTCACGATTCTGTCGACGAGCGTCGACGTCTCCACTACGAGCGCTCCCTCAGCGCGGGGAAGAGGATGACGTCCCGGATGGCCTCCCGACCCGTGAGCACCATCGCGAGCCGGTCGATCCCGAGCCCGAGGCCGCCGGTCGGCGGCATCCCGTAGGCGAGCGCCTCCACGTAGTCCGGATCGCCCTGCTCACCGCCGGCCTGCTCGGCCTGCTGGGCGAAGCGCTCCGCCTGCTCGTTCGGGTCGTTGATCTCGCTGAACGCGTTGCCGAGCTCCATGCCGCCGACGAAGTACTCGAAGCGCTCCACGAGCGTCGGGTCGTCGTCGGTCGCGCGGGCGAACGGCGATAGCTCGACGGGGTAGTCGTGGACGATCGTCGGCTCGACGAGCCCGGGTTCGACGAACGCGCTCAGCGCGTGGTCGGCGAGCTGCGCCCAGCTCCTGTCGGCCGCCGTGTCGACGCCGTGCTCGTGGAGGCGCGTGCGCAGCTCGTCGGGGTCCCGCGTCCAGAGCCCCTCGGCCTCGAGCGCGTCGACGAGCCGCACCCGCTTCCAGGGACCGGCGAGGTCGACGTCGTGGCCCCGGAAGCTCACACGGGTCGTGCCGAGCACGTCCTCGGCCACCGCGGGCACGAGCTGCTCGATCCGGTCCATGGTGTCGTGGTAGTCGGCGTAGGCCTCGTACCACTCGAGCATCGTGAACTCGGGGTTGTGCTTGTAGGAGACGCTCTCGTTGCGGAAGTCCTTGCCGATCTCGTAGACCTTGTCGAGCCCCCCGACGATCAGGCGCTTCAGGTAGAGCTCGTCTGCGATCCGGAGGAAGTAGTCCTGGTCGAGGTGGTTGTAGTGGGTGACGAAGGGCTCGGCGAAGCCTCCGCCGTACCGTGGCTGGAGCACGGGCGTCTCGACCTCGACGAACCCCGCCTCGTCGAGGCGGCGGCGGAGAGCGGCGACCATGCGCGTGCGGATCACCGTGTCCCGCCGGGACTCCTCGTTCACGAGCAGGTCGAGGTAGCGCTGCCGGTACCGGGTCTCCGTGTCCTGCACGCCGTGGAAGGTGTCCGGCAGCGGGCGCCGGATCTTGGCGAGCAGCGTCAACTCGTCGACGGCGAGGGACGGCTCCCCGCGTCGTGTCTTCGCCGGCCGCCCCTCGGCGCCGACGATGTCGCCGAGGTCGAGGTCGACCGGCCCCGTCCGCTCTTGGGCGCAGAGCAGCTGGATCCGGCCCGAGCGGTCGACGAGGTCCAGGAAGACGAGCTTCCCCATGTCCCTCCGCGCCAGCACCCGGCCGGCGATCCGCCGGGACTCCTGCGCCTCCTCTCCGGCCTCGAGCGGCTCTGCCTCGGCCCGGACCGACGCGATCTCGACGCGGTCCGGAAACCGCTTGGGCAGGCCGCTCATGGCGCGCGAGTCTACGTGGAGGGTTTGGTGGAGGGTCGCTCAGCGCAGCCCGGCGGCACAGCCGATCCTTCCCCGAACCCTCCTAGCCCCAGATCAGCCAGCCGACAATGACCCCACCCGCGAACGACGCCGCGCCGGCGGCCAGGGCGACCGTGGGGATCTGCCGGGCGGCGGACATGCCGTGCGCACGCTCCTCGACCCTCGGCAGCCCCGCCGGGACGTAGGGCGGCGCGTCGACGCCGAGCTGACGGAACGCAGAGATCCACACCTCCTCGGGCGGAGCTCCGAGATCGCGTAGCGCCTGGAGCGCCACGCCCTGTCCCTCGTGCAAGAGGGCGATGAGCAGGTGCTGGGTGCCGATCGCGTGGTGGTGGAGCCTCTCGGCGTCCTCACGTGAGAGCTCGAAGATCCTCTTCAGCCGCGGGGTGAGCGGCAGCTGGCCGGCCGGCGGCTCCTCGTCTCCTCGGCCCACGTTCCCCGCGAACCACGCACGCGCCGGCTCGAGCGCGACGCCGTGGGCGCCGAGCGTCGTCGCGGCGCGTCCGTTCTCACGGAGGAGCCCGAGGAGCAGATGCTCCGTGCCGATGTAGCCGTGCCTGAGCGCACGCGCCTCTTCCTGGGCGAGGACGACGACCTGCCGTGCGCTCTCGGTGAACCGCTCGAACACGAGTCAGTTGGCTCCACGCTGCTCGCGAAGCTCGCGCCGGGCGGCGTTTCCGGCGTGAAGGCCGCGGGCGAGGACGACGCCGATCGTCCAGCCGATCCAGTTCAGGGCGCCGAAGAAGAGGACGAGCCAACCCTCCCACCAGCGCCCCAGCCACTGGCCGCAGTCGGAGCAGCTGTAGTCGGCGTCCTCGGCGCTGTGCGGCGCACGAAGCCACGCGAGTGCGAACACGGCGGCGACGAGAAGCGCACCGACGGCCACGAGCAGCAGCGCCCGCCTGCCGGTGGTTGCCGCGAAGAGCCCGATCCCGAGACCGGCCACGAACCCGAGCCCGCCGAAGTAGAGGAAGGCCACGCCCACATCCTTCCTCCGCGGGCGCGAAAACCCTAGGCGGCCTTGATCTCGAGGATCTTGTACTTCAGGGGCTTGCCGCGAGGCGTGGTGACCTCGACGGTCTCGCCCTTCTTCTTGCCCAGGATCGCCCGACCGACCGGCGACTCGTTCGAGAGCTTCTGCTCGAGTGGGTTCGCCTCGGCAGAGCCGACGATGTGGTACTCGACCGTCTCCTTGGCGGCGACGTCGCGCAGCCGGACCTTGGAGCCGACGCTGACGACGTCCTTGGAGATCTCCTTCTTGTCGATCACGCGCGCGGAGACCAGGCGCTCCTCGAGCTGCGCGATGCGGTGCTCGAGCATCGCCTGCTCGTTCTTCGCGTGGTCGTACTCGGCGTTCTCGCTGATGTCGCCGAACTCGCGCGCGATCCGGATCCGGTCTGCGACCTCCCGGCGCTTGTCGGTCGACAGGTACTGGATCTCGTCCTTCAGCTTCTGGTAACCCTCGGGGGTGAGGATCACTTCTTTCACGTCGATGGCCTCCTTGACCCAAAAAAAGCGCCGGCCGAAACGGGCCGTCGCGAGCGGCGCATGGTAGCGGCACCGACTGACGACGTCAATGGTCGTGGGCTACCTTTTTCTCGCTCTGTGCAGGTGAATCTCCGGACTCCTTGGCGGATCGGTCCCGTCGAGATCCCGACCCGCGTCGTGCTCGCGCCGATGGCGGGCGTCAGCGTGCAGGCATTTCGCCGCCAGGGCCGCCGGTACGGCGCCGGCCTCGTCTGCTCGGAGATGGTCAGCTGCGCCGGCCTCGAGCACCGCAACGAGCGGACGCTCGGCTATCTGCGGATCGCCTCCGACGAGCATCCCCTCGCGATCCAGATCTTCGGCGGCGACCCGGCGGCGATGGCCGAGGCGGCGCGGATGGTGGAGGCGGCCGGCGCCGACCTCGTGGACGTCAACTTCGGCTGCCCCGTGAAGAAGGTGACCAAGACCGGCGCGGGCGCCACGTGCCTCGCCGATCCCGATCGCGCCGCCGCGATCGTCCGGGCGGTCGCAGGTGCGGTCTCGGTTCCGGTGTCCGTGAAGATGCGGCGCGGCCTCGAGAAGGGCTCGCGCGCCTGCCTCGAGCTGGGCCCCCGCCTCGTCGACGCGGGCGCGGCGACCCTGACGCTCCATCCCCGCTCTGCACAGCAGATGTACACGGGGCAGGCGGATCACTCGTTGACCGCCGAGCTGGTCGAGCGTGTGGACGTTCCGGTGATCGCGTCCGGCGATGTGACCTCGCGCGCAAAGGCGCAGGCGGTGCTGGCAACGACCGGGGCAGCCGCGGTCATGATCGGGCGCGCCGCGCAGGGGAACCCGTGGGCGATCCGCGAGATCGTCGGCGACTCCGACGACACGCCGACGCGCGAGGAGGTCGTCGCCGAGCTCGTCCTCTTCATGCGCGAGACGGTACGCGAGCTCGGCGAGCGGAAGGCGACCGGGTTCCTGAAGAAGTTTTACGGGTGGTACCTCGGCCGAGGCCGCTTCCCGCGCGCGTTCAAGCAGGAGCTCGTGGAGCTGCCGGCGATCGCGGACGTCGAGGAGCGGCTGCTCGCCGCCGCACCCGGAGCGCAGTTCGTCCTCGCCCGCCTGGAGCGTGAGCATCCGCAGCTCGACGAGGTCGAGCTCGACCTCCCGATCTCGATCTACGGCGGCGGCTAGGGCCGGCCTCTAGGGGATTCGCCGCGCGCCCGATAGGGAATACCCATCTCGTCCCTCGAGAAAGGGGTGCACCAGATGGCAACCGAAACCAGCGAAACACGCGACACGCGGGTCGACGAGAGCGAGACGCGGGTCGACGAGAAGGTCGACGGCGCGCAGCCGGTCGAGACCCGGACCGAGCGACGGGCCGAGCCGGATCCGTACGCCGGCATCCAGGCGGCCCGCCAGCGGTTCGGCGGGATCGACGTCCCGGCGAGCCTCGTCGGGATGCTGACGGCGCTCTCGACGGTGATCATCCTCGCCGGCCTCGTCGGCGCCGCTTTCGGCGTCGTCGGCTACCAGACAGGCCTGGAGAAGAACGCCGACGATCTCTCGAACGGCAGCCTGATCGGCGGCGTCGCCGTGCTCTTCGTCGCGTACCTGATCGGCGGCTGGGCCGCCGGGCGGATGGCCCGGTACGACGGAGCCCGGAACGGCTTCGCGACCGGGATCTGGACGCTGATCTTCGCCGCGATCCTCGGTGCGCTCGGAGCCTGGGCCGGCGCGGAGTACGACGTCTTCAAGAACGTCGATCTCCCGCAGTGGTTCGACCGAGACGCCTTCACCACGACGGCGATCGCGAGCGGCATCGCGGGAATCGTGGCGATGTTCGTCGGCGGCGTCCTCGGCGGCCTGCTCGGCGAGCAGTACCACCGGCGCGCCGACCGCACGATCGTGAACACGCGGGCCGAGACCCTTCGGACGGAGGCGAGGGCCTAGCGCGGTAGGGGGCGGCGCGAGCCGCCCCCTACCGATTCCGCTCCCAGAGAATCCTCAGTCCCTCGAGGGTGAGGAGCTGGTCGACCTTCTCGATCGTCCGGGCGTGCGGAGCGATCAGGTCGGCGAGGCCGCCGGTCGCGATCGCGGGGGCCTCGGCGCCGAGCTCACCGCGGATCCGCGCGACGATCTCGTCCACCTGGCCGGCGAACCCGTAGACGAGCCCGGACTGGAGCGCCGCGCCGGTCGTCTTTCCGATCACGGTCTCCGGCGCCGAGAAGTCGACGCGGAAGAGGCGCGCTGCGCGTGCGAAGAGCGCATCCATGGAGACCTCGATCCCCGGCGCGAGGACGCCGCCGACGTACTCGCCCTGCGGCGAGACGACGTCGAAGTTCGTCGAGGTTCCGAAGTCGACGACGATCGCCGGCGCTCCGTAGCGCTCGAGCGCCGCGACCGCGTTCGCGATCCGGTCCGGCCCCACCTCGCGCGGGTCGTCGTACCGGATCGGGATGCCGGTCTTCGACCCGGGGCCGACCACGAGGATCGGAGCGCCGGCCCACCGCCCGGCGAAGTCCTCGTACGAGTGGACGAGCGGTGGCACGGTCGAGCTGAGGCAGATCCCGTCGACCGTGTCGAGGTCGACCAGGCCGGCCAGGAGCACCCCGAGCTCGTCCCCGGTTCGGTCGCGCTCGGTGGCGACGCGCCAGTAGTCGGCGAGCTCGCCGTCCCGGAACAGCCCGAAGACGGTCTGCGTGTTACCCGCGTCGACTGCAAGAAGCATCGCTACAGACTGGCGCCTCCGGCGTGGTGCTCGCGGTGCGATGCCGGAGGGGACAGTGTTTCTAACACGGCCCCGGAGAGCAGCGTGCCGCGAGCGCCGCGAGGCAGACGGCGGAGCCGGGCTGCGCCCGGCTCAGTCCAGCTGCCGGCCGGTGGCGCCAGAGGGTTAGTCTTCTTCGCCGCGGAGGGGCTCGCCGAGGCGTTCCGCGAGAGCCTCTGCAGTGAGCTTCGGCTCCTCGCCCTCCCCGCGCAGCTCCTCCACCGTCACGTCGCTCGAGGTGTAGACCTCGGCGCGCGGGATCATCCGGGTCGGGCGGTTCTTGTCCCAGACCCAGACGTCTTCCATCCGTAGGTGGAAGAACGGGTAGCTCGGCTGCGGGACGTAGCGGAGGTCGAGGGTGTTGCAGAGGTAGGTCGCGTCCTGCGTGAGCACGCAGTACCGGAAAAGCCCGAAGACGGCCGTGTACTCCTTCTTCAGCTGAAGCTCGAGCTCCGCCTCGAACTCGTCGAGCTCGTCGAGATGCGACATGCGAGTCATTGTAGTCCTGCGCGAACGGCCTGCAGCCGACCCAGTCCCGGCGCTTCCAGGGAGGGGTCCAGCTCGAGCAGCGGGTCGAGGACGAAGAGCCGCTCGCCCATCCTCGGATGCGGGATCCGGAGACCCGGCTCGTCGAACGCGAGGTCTTCGTAGAGGAGGATGTCGAGGTCGATCGTCCTCGGGCCGAAGCGAGGCCCGTGGCGCGTCCGACCGAGGTCGCGCTCGAGGTCGAGCAGTACCGAGAGCAGTTCGCGCGGATCGAGGTCGGTCTCGAGCCGGACTGCGCCGTTCAGGAAGCGGGGCTGGTCCTCGTGACCGACGGGATCCGTATCGCGCAGCGACGACACCTGCTCGACGGCGATCTGCTCGTGCGCTTCCAGCCGCTCGAGCGCGAGGCGGATCGTGCGCTCCCGGTCGCCGAGGTTGGCCCCTAGGCCGACGTAGACAACGGCCATGACGCCGCTATCGTTGCTTGTATGCGCCGTGTCGGGGTCCTGCTGGCGTTGCTCGTCGTGGCTGCGCCGGCTCCGGCGCAGGCGGTACCTCTTGCCCGGGTGCCCACCGATCGCCAGGTCGCCGCGCTCGGCGACTACAGCTCGACGATGCTCGGCCTTCGCGCCGACGCGCGGGCCGAGCGTGCCGTCGCCGCGCGCGGCGGGACGGTCGTGGCGCCGGATCTCCACATCTGGCGCCTGCCGAGCCGGGCGGCGCAGCGACTGATCCCGTCCCTGCGGCGCTCCGGCGCTCTCCGCTTCGCCGAGCCGGATCGCCCCGTCTCCCGCGAGTCGCACCTCCCCGGCACGGATCCATTGGCGACGCCGCAGATCGGCTGGCACCTCTACCGAACCGGCGCCGACCGTGCGGAGCCGCCTGGCCCGGGCGTCCCGTTGACGGTCGTCGACTCGGGCCTCGATCCGAACCACATGGAGTTCAAGAACCGCCCGAACACGATCGCGCTGAACGAGCAGGACGTCGGGCTGCCGGGGGGCGAGGAGTACCACGGCACGATCGTCGCCTCGACGGCGGCGGCGCCGGCAGACGGCGTGGGAGCGATCGGCGTCTATCCCCAAGCGGTGCTGCGGTCGTTCGACCTCTGGTTCCTCTCCGAGTCGCTGATCGTCCAGGGGATCAGCCGGGCGGCGGCCTCCGGCGCCGGCGTGATCAACCTCAGCCTCGGCGGGGACGAGCCGTCCCGCGCGATGTACGAGGCGATCATGAACGCCTTCGGGCGCGGGACGATCGTCGTCGCGGCAGCCGGGAACGAGCGGCTGAACGAGAATCCGCCGATCTTCCCGGCGGACTTTCCACACGTCCTGACCGTTGGCTCGACCGACGTCAACGACCATCCGTCGGCGTTCTCGAGCTCGAGCGCCGCGGTCGACCTGGCGGCCCCGGGAGAGAGCATCCCGTGGCAGCACCCGACCGACCCGACCGTGTACCAGACGGTGAACGGGACGAGCTTCTCCTCGCCCCAGGTCGCCGCCGCGACGGCGTGGGTCTGGACGGTCCGGGGCGGGATCGAGAAAACGCAGCTCTTCGACCTCATGCGCAACTCCGCCCGCGACCTTCCGCCGGCCGGCTTCGATCCGCGGACCGGGCACGGGATGCTCGACATTCCGCGTGCGCTCACCCGGCCGTTGCCGCCCGTCGACCCGCTCGAGCCCAACGACGACGTCGATCACATCAGGGCGAACGGGATCTTCCGGAGCGCAGCCCGGCCGTTGACGGCACCGGGGCGCCGACGGGCGTCGCTGGCCGCCCGGGTGCATGCGGCCGAGGATCCAGACGACGTCTACCGCTTCTGGGTGCCTCCGCGCAGCACGGTGACGGCACGGATCGACCCGACGGCGGATCTGACGCTCACGGCCTGGGCGGTCGGCACGCGGAGCGTCTACGAGCGCGGCCGGGCCCGGCGACACGATCTCCTCATGGTGAGCGCGAAGCGCGGCGGGCGACCCGAGACGGTGCGCATCGAGAACGCCCGCAGGCGCGGCTACTACGCCTACCTCGACGTCTTCCCGGCGAGGGGCGTGCTCTCGGCTCGGTACACGCTCGCGGTCAGCTCTCGCGCGTCGCGGTAGCTGCCGACCACTCCACGGGCAGCCCGGCCGGGGCGATCCCCGGTTTCCGCACGCGGACGCGGACGCTCTTCGCGGGGAAGCGGGCTGCGAGCGCGTCCGCGACCGCGACTGCCAAGGCCTCGATCAATCGAAACTCGCCGCCGTCCGAGACCTCGCGCACGCAGGCGGCGATAGCGCGGTAGTCGACCGTCGCCTCGAGCCGGTCTTCCGACGGCTCTGCGACCTCGAGCGCGACGTCGTAGAGGTAGGTCCTCCCGACCCGTCGCTCCTCGTCCTCGACGCCGTGGCGGCCGAACACCGCCAGGCCGACGAGCTCGACGATCATCCGACGACCGCCTTGGCGGCCGCCAGGGCCTCGACGTGCTCCTTGACCTCGTGGACCCGCAGGATCGTGGCGCCTCGCTCGTATGCCGTGACGGCCGCGGCGATGCTGGCCGAGAGCGGCCCGGTCTTCGCCTCGGGGTCACCGAGGATCTTCCCGAGCGAGCTCTTGCGGGAGAAGCCGACGACGACCGGCCGCCCGAGGGCGACGAGCTCGTCCAGCCGCCGGATCAGCTCGAAGTTGTGCTCGACCGTCTTCCCGAAGCCGATTCCGGGGTCGAGGCAGATCCGGTCCTCGCGGACTCCGGCGTCGACGGCGACTTCGAGCCGCTCCTCGAGGAACGCCTTGACGTCCGAGACCACGTCGCCGTAGCGAGGGTTCGCCTGCATCGTGCGCGGCTCTCCCTGCATGTGCATGAGGCAGAGATAGGCGCCCGAGGCCGCGACGACCTGTGCGAGCGCCGGGTCGCCGCGCAGAGCCGTGACGTCGTTGACGAGCTCGACGCCGAGCTCGAGCGCGCGGCTCGCAACCGCTGCCTTCGCCGTGTCGATCGAGACCGGAGCGCCGGCGAGCTGCTCGAGCACGGGCTCCACCCGCCGCAGCTCGTCCTCGGCGGAGACCGGCCCGGCGCCGGGCCGGGTCGACTCCCCGCCGACGTCCACGATCGCTGCTCCCTCGTCCAGCATGCGGCGCGCGGAGGCAACCGCGTCTCCCGCGCGGACGTTGACGCCGCCGTCCCAGAACGAGTCCGGCGTCACGTTCACGATCCCCATCACGGACGGCCGGGGAAACCGGCGCTCGATCGACATGCCGAAAGCCTAGGAGCTAGATCGAGCCGCTGAAGGTGTCGCACACGGCGGGGCGGCCCTCCTCGTAGCCCCGCGAGAACCAGCGCCGCCGCTGCTCCGACGAGCCGTGCGTCCAGCTCTCCGGGTTGACCTGGCCCTGCGTCTGCTGCTGGATGCGGTCGTCGCCGATCGCGGCCGCCGTGTCCAGCCCCTCGTTGATGTCGGCCTGGGTCAGCTCCTCGATCAGACCGGTCTCCACGGCGTTGGCCGCCCACACGCCGGCGTAGCAGTCCGCCTGGAGCTCGGACCGCACGGCCCGGCTCTCAGGCCCCTGGCGGTCGTTGCCGATCCGGTCGAGCACTCCGAGCTGGTTCTGGACGTGATGGCCGTACTCGTGGGCGATCACGTACGCCTGCGGAAACGGCGCCCCGCCCGCGCCGAGCCGCGACTGCAGCTCGTCGAAGAAGCCGAGGTCGATGTACACCAGCTGGTCCCGCGGGCAGTAGAAGGGGCCTACCTCCGAGGTGGCGAAGCCGCATCCGGTCTGCACCTGGTCGGTGAAGAAGACCGTGTCGACGTACGGGTACCGCCGATTGCTCCGCGTGAAGACGCCGTCCCAGAAACGCTGGACCGAGTTGACGACGGCGACGATGCGGCAGTCCTGCCGCTCGTTCGCGTCCTCGCCCGTGCGGCAGTCACGCGAGACCTCGCTGGGCGTGTCGCCCCGGCCGACCTGCTGCTCGTCGAGCGGCGCCAGTTGACCGAGGCTGTCGCCGCCGGACAGGAGCGTGATCAGCAGGTAGACGACGACGGCCGCGATGCCGATACCGCCACCGCCCACGGCAAGGCCGCCCGGCGCCATCCGGCGTCCGCGAGCGTCCGTTACCTGACCCGTGTCGAGCCGGGCCCCACGCCGGAACCGCATGGGCGGCTTCTACCCGATGGTGCCGCCTCGACAAACCGGAGCGTCGCCGGTGATTGCCTGACGGGGTTCTAACGACGCTGGATGAGCCAGAGCCCCGCGATGATCGCCGCGCCGCCCACCACGAGGCTGATCCGGAGCCTCTCGCCGAGCAGGGCGACCGACGAGAGCACGCCGAAGATCGGGACGAGCATCGCGAAGGACGCGGCGCGGGCCGGCCCGATTCTGCTTACGCCTTCGTAGAAGAGGACGAACGCGACCACCGTCCCGAAGACGGCGAGGTACAGGATCGGAAGCCACCCGTCGGCTTCGGCGTTCTCGAGGTCGCGCCACCCGCGCTCGGCGAGGCTGAACGGGATCAGCATCGCCGTGCCGGTCGCCGTTGCGTACAGGGTTGACCTCACGGCGCCGAAGCGCGCGATCGCCGGGCGCCCGATCAGCAGGTAGATCCCCCAGCAGAAGGCGCCGGCCACGAAGAGCGCCGCTCCCGCGAGGCGATCGGCGTCGATCGACCCGCCCGGCCCGACGACGGCGACGAGACCGGCGAAGGCGAGGGCGAGGCCCGCGACGACGGAGCGCGAGACCCGCTCCCCGAGCACGGCCCACCCGAGGAGAACCGTGAAGACGGGCGCGAACCCCGGCACGATGATCGCGCCGTCAGTTGCCGGCGCCAGCTCGAGGCCGTAGAGGAAGAAGATGTTGTAGCCGGCGACGGCGGTGGCCCCCATGGCGATCACGAGGGGCAGGTCCGCCCGGCCCGGCGCCCGGATCGGCCCGTGCCGCAAACCGACCCAGAAGGCCAACAGGACGGTCGCGATCGTGAAGCGCGCGGCGGCGACCGTGAACGGCTCGACCTCCTCGACGGCGAGCTTCCCCGCCGGCCAGGTGCCGCCGAAGCAGACGGCCATCCCGAGCAGGAGCAGGTACGCGGACCGATCCCGCATCGCGGGAGCCTAGGCGGGGCGTGCGCGGAGCCGCTAGCTCTTGGCGGGATCCGGAGGCGGCGGCTGCATCATCGCCCCGGGAACCGGGAACGGCTTCGGCTTCGGCGCCGGCTTCCGCTCGCGGGACGGCTTTTCCTCGGCCGGCGCGGTCTCCTCCTCCGGGAAGACCTCTTCCTCGGCGGCCCCCTCGAGCAGCCGGAGGAACTGATCCTTGTCGATCGTCTCGCGCTCGATGAGGATCGCCGAGAGGCGGTGCAGCTCCTCCATGTGGTCCTTCAGGACCTGGTGCGCGCGGTCGTGCGCCTCCTCGATCACGCGCCGGATCTCCTCGTCGATCTCGCGCGCGACCTCCTCGGAATAGTCCGGCTCGGCCGCCATCTCGCGCCCGAGAAACGGCATGTCGTGGTTCCGCCCGAGGACGCGTGGGCCGAGCTTCTCGCTCATGCCGAAGCGCATGATCATCTGCTTGGCGGTGTGTGTGACCTTCTCGAGGTCGTTCGCGGCGCCCGTCGTGACCTCGTTGAAGACGAGCTCCTCGGCCGCCCGGCCGCCGAGCGTCGCGGCCAGCTGATCCATGAGCGTCGACTTGCGCGTGAGGTATCGGTCCTCACGTGGGAGCGAGATCGTGTAGCCGAGCGCCTGGCCGCGCGAGATGACCGAGATCTTGTGGACGTCGGTGTCCTGATCCAGATAGTGGCCGACGAGGGCGTGGCCCATCTCGTGGTAGGCGGTGACTTTGCGCTCCTCCTCGGAGAGCAGCCGGGTCTTCTTCTCCGGGCCGGCGATCACCCGCATGACGCCCTCCTCGAGCTCCTCCTGCCCGATGGTCTTCTTGCCGCGGCGGGCCGCGAGCAGCGCCGCCTCGTTCACGAGGTTCGAGAGATCGGCGCCGGTGAAGCCTGGTGTGCCGGCGGCGAGCGTGTCGAGGTCGACCTCGTTGTCGATCGGCTTGCCCTTGGCGTGCACCTCGAGGATCTTCTTGCGGCCGGTCCGGTCGGGCCGGTCGACGACGATCTGGCGGTCGAAACGGCCGGGGCGCAGGAGCGCCGGGTCGAGGATGTCGGGCCGGTTGGTCGCCGCGATCAGGATGATGTTGTCCTTCAGCTCGAAGCCGTCCATCTCGACGAGGAGCTGGTTCAGCGTCTGCTCGCGCTCGTCGTGGCCGCCGCCGAGGCCTGCACCGCGATGGCGGCCGACCGCGTCGATCTCGTCCATGAAGACGATGCACGGCGCCGCCTGCTTCGCCTGCTCGAACAGGTCGCGGACACGCGACGCGCCGACGCCGACGAACATCTCGACGAAGTCGGAGCCTGAGATCGAGAAGAACGGAACTCCCGCCTCGCCTGCGACGGCGCGCGCGAGCAGCGTCTTGCCGGTGCCGGGCGGCCCGTAGAGGAGGACGCCCTTCGGAATCCGCGCTCCGAGCGCCTGGAACTTCTTCGGGTTCTCGAGGAACTCCTTGATCTCGTGGAGCTCCTCCACCGCCTCGTCCACGCCGGCCACGTCCTTGAAGCCGATCTTCGGCGAGTCGGGCGTCATGCGTTTCGCCCGCGACTTCCCGAAGCTCATCACCTTCGAGCCGCCGCCCTGCACCTGGTTCATGAGGAAGATCCAGAAGGCGATCAGAATCACGAACGGGAGCAGCGAGGTGAGAAGCGACCACCACGGCGAGCCGCCGACTGCCTTCGAGTCGAAGTTGACGTGCTTCTGCTCCATCACCTTCTCGAACGACGCGAGCGACTCGGGGCTCGGGTAGGCGACCTTGATCTTCTTGCCGGCCCCGCCGTTGTCGCCCTCGTACTGGACGGTCAGCTGCTGCTTGCTCGGGTTCGCGACGATCTCCTGGATCGGCGGATTGCCCGTCTGGACCTGTTCCTGGAGCTGCGAGTAGGTGACCTTCTCCTTCGGCTTGTCCTTCATCAGCGTCTGGCTCGCCAGGTAGACGAGCAGGACGATGACGATCAGTGGAAAGAGCGCAGAGCGGAAGAAGCGGTTCATTGGCGGTATCTCGGGAGGGTAGCAGCGTGCCTAAAGATCAAACGTGCCCCAAATAGGGTGAATGGACGAGTTCAGGGTGCAATTGCGGCCTCCTCCGTGAGGACGCCGACGTAGCGCAGGTTTCGGTACCGCTCGGCGAAGTCGAGCCCGTATCCGACCACGAACCGATTCGGGATCTCGAAGCCCGTGTAGCGCACCGGCACGTCGACCTCACGACGCTCCGGCTTGGTCAGCAGCGCGCAGATCTCGAGCGAGGCGGGATTGCGCGCGCTGAGCGTGCGCCTGAGGTAGGAAAGCGTGAGGCCGGAGTCGATGATGTCCTCCACGACGAGCACGTTGCGCCCTTCGATCGACTCGTCGAGGTCCTTGAGGATGCGAACGACGCCGGAGGAGTCCGTCGACGCGCCGTAACTCGAGATCGCCATGAAGTCGACCTCGCACGGGACCGTGATGTGGCGCATCAGGTCGGCCATGAAGAAGACCGCTCCCTTCAGGACGCCGATGAGCAGGAGGTCCCTGCCTGCGTAGTCGGCGGAAATCTCGGAGCCGAGCTCCGCGATTCGCTCGCGAAGCGCGTCCTCCTCGATGAGGACCTCCGCGATGCCCTGCTCGACCTCAGTCTCGAACGTACTCAGCCTCGACTCCTTTCGCCTCGACGATGCCTGGGACCGCGACGACCTCGTCGCCTCGAACCACGAGCGGCCACGCCTCTCGCTCCGAGCGCGGAACCTTCGCGTCCACGAAGACATCCTGAAGCTTCTTCGACCGGCCTGCGAGCCGGTCCCCCGCCCGCCAGCCGCGGACCTTGAGCCCGGGCAGGGACGAGCTGATCCTCCAGCGGCCCCACCGAACCTCGCCCCGGAGGTCGACGGGGCCGCGCTCGAGCCAGACTCGGTCGTACTCCCGGATCGCCTGGATCCCTCCCCCGAGGTCGATCCGGGCCGACCCGTCGGCGTTCTCGAGCAGGGCGTCGAGGCGGCTCGGCCGGCCCTCGGCGAGCGCGAGCAGGTTCTGCTCCGCCCGCTCGTCCAGCTGGCGTAGGAGGGGGACGATCCGTTCGCGGATGAGCCCGCGCTTCGTCTCCGCGTTGGAGGAATCGGTGCGGTACGGCAGGCCGATCGCGCGACAGTACGCCTCCGTCTCCTGTCTCCAGACCGTGAGCAGCGGGCGGACGACGCCGTCCTCGCGCTTCGCCTTGATCCCTCCCGGGGTCCCGCTCGAGACGAGCCGGTAGAGGACGGTCTCCACCTGGTCGGAGGCCGTGTGGCCGGTCGCCCGCAAGCGGTCGGTCGCGATCGAGTAGCGAAGGTCGCGCAGCTCCGCCTCGGTGGTGCCCGGCGCCTCGACGACCTCGGCGTCCAGGACCTCGCGGCAGAAGCGGGCGTCCTCGTCGGACTCGGCTCCCCGCAGCTCGTGGTTCACATGGAGTGGCGAGACGCCGTACCCGAGCTCCCGCAGCGTGTGCCACAGCGCCGTCGAGTCGGCGCCGCCGGAGACGAGGCAGGTGACCTGGCCCCCGGACGGGATCAGCTCGTGCCGTCGAATGTGTTGCTCGACCCTGGCGCGGAACGCCTTTGCGTCCATAGCCGCCAGCGTACTCCCGGGCGGCCTGGTTGACTCGCCCGGGCGCGCAGAGGAAACTTGTCGCTCACGACAACCAGTGACGACACGGGGGGAGAAAGGGGCTCTCATGCCTCGTAAGTCACTGCTCGCTGCGGCGGTTGCCGTACTCAGCGCGCTGGCGCTTGCGCCCTCGGCGGCTGCGGACAAGCCGATCATCGAGCCGGCGCCGTTCGGCGAGTCCACCGGCCAGTACTGCGAGGACTTCGCCGTGCGGGTCGCCGAAACCACGAACCGCGGCACGGCGAAGATCTTCTCCGACGGATCGGTGATCATCACCGGAACGCTGAACGTCGCTGTCACGAACCTCGAGACCGGAAAGACGATCTCACTGAACATCTCCGGCCCGGCGATGTTCAGCTCGGACGGGTCGACGCTCGTCGGTGTGGGGAAGTGGCTCTTCTTCGGTGAGGCCGGCTTCCTCGGCAGGCCAGGCCCCACGCTGGAGACATTCGACGGCAGGTTCACCATCGATCTCGGCACCGTCACCTTCGTGAGACGAACTGGGACCGTCGGCGAGCTCTGCGCCGCACTGGCGTAGAGAGTCGGGAGGAGGGCGGCGCCAGGGCCGCCCTCCTCAGGGCTGCCGCGCCGGGCGCCGTTGCTCGAGGTATGCGGCCAGCATGAGCACGGCCCACCGCAAGAGCCAAAAGGCGACGGCGACGAGAAGAAGCCGCTTCACCGGTACACCGGGTCCTGAATCCAGGCGTCGATCCGCTCGACCGCCGCGCGAAGGATCGGCTCGTAGATCACCTGCGGCTCCGCGGGGGTCACGAGCGGCATCTTCGAGGTCGGCACCCGCCCGTCCGCCGCGGCCAGCGCGACGGCGATCGGCAGCGAGTGGCAGACGACGAGGATCGTCTCCTCGGGGCGGTCGAGCAGGAACCGGAAGCCCCGCGCGTACCGCTTCGCGATCGCCGCCCGGGCCTCGCCGCCTCCCGGAGGGACGTCCAGCGGGCCGTGGCTGCCGGCCCACTTGCGGTACTCGGCCAGCGGTCCTCCCTCGAAGGACCCGTAGAACGGATCGTTGAGGTCGCTCAGGATCACGCGCGGCACGGGACGGTCTCCGAGCGCCAGGTCGGCGGTCTCCCGCGTGCGGCCGAACTCGGTCACGACGCAGAGGTCGATCGGCTCGCTTGTAAGACGCTCGGAGAGCGACCGGGCCTGCTGTCGGCCCTCCTCGGTCAGGCCGACGACGACGGCAGGGTCGCCGTTCACGAGCGCCTTGGCGGAGTACTCGCTTTCGCCGTGCCGGACGAAGATCGCTCGTTCCACTACAAGTCCACTAGAAGAGGACGGAACGGTACGTGCCCACCCGGGCCATGCCGATCGCCTCGTAGGCCCTGATCGCCGCCGGGTTGTCGGCCCGCACGAACAGACACACGGTCGGGACCTGCTCGAGCAGCAGCCGAACGAGGTCGCGCAGGCCGCGCTGGCCGTAGCGGCGGTTCCGGACCTCGGGGTCGACCCAGACCTGCTGGAGCTGGACGGCGTGCGCCGTCCAGGCCGAAGCCTCGGCCTTGAAGAGGATCGTGTCGCCCTCGGTCCAGATCCACGAGCGACGGTCCTCGATCTGCTGCAGCGTTCGGCGGCGGAAGCCCTCCGCGTCAGTGGCGAGCGGGTCGAGGCCGAGCTCGCCCTCGTGCGTGGCCGCGCACGCGGGCAGCAGCAGGTCGTAGTCGGACCGTCTCGCCTCGCGGAGCCCGCTTTCGCCCGGCGCGGGCGGCTCCGAGATCGCGAAGACGGGTTGCCCCGGCCGGTCCTCTCGAGGAGCCGGCATCCGCGGCTCGACCGCCGCCCACAGGTCGGAGACGGCGGCCTCGTTGCCGATCAGCATCTTCGGCCGCGCGGCGACCGTCACGTCGGCGAAGACGCCGGCTCCGCGGCCAGACGGGACGAGGTTTGCGCCGATGTGGCAGAGCGCCTGCACGCGTCCGTCCTCGGCCGACGCGAGCAGCCGGCCGGGCCCGCGAATCGCCGCTTCCTCGAGGTAGACGCGCTCGATCGGATCCTCGGCGCAGAATTCCAGCACCTGCTCGAGCCGCGGTTCGATCAGTCGTCTCGTCCGTGCAACCATCTAACTCTCTACGGTGGTTTTTGGTCCGCTACGCTGGGTGCATGCTGCCGGATCCCGGCGACAGAGAGCCGGCCCCCGAGCCTCTCCGGATGGTTCAGGCCTTCGTGAACACGGTCGACGTCGAGAACGGGATCGAGGAGCTCGTCGACCCGACGAGCCTCCACGAGGTGCTGACGAGAGTCGGCGCGCTGGACGACGGAGCGCCCGCACTCGGGGAGGCCGACCTCCGGCGCGCGGTCGCCGTGCGAGAGGCGCTGCGGAACCTCCTCCTCGCGAACGTGGGTCTGCCGCCGGACCCGGCGGCGCTCGAGCTGCTCGATCGCACCGGCGCCGCGGTCGGGCTCGCGGTGCGCTTCGGGCGTGACGGCCGTACCCGGCTCGCATCCGAGGGCTCCACCCTCGACGACGCCCTCGGCCGGATCCTCGCGATCGTGTACTCGTCGATGGTCGCCGGCTCCTGGGCGCGACTGAAGGCCTGTCCACGGGACGTCTGCGGCTGGGTGTTCTACGACCGCTCACGGAACTCGTCCTCCCGCTGGTGCGCAATGTCCGTCTGCGGGAGCCGGACGAAGACGAAGCGCCACCGCGCAAAGGTGGGGACCCGATGAGAGCGATCCTGCGCTCGCCGCGGAAACGGAGGCGCCTCGCCTACGCGGTCGGGATCCCGCTCGCGATTGCCGCAGTCGTGATCGGCGCCGCGATGGCGCTGCCGAATGCGAAGAAGGAGCCGCCGGAGGTCTTCAGCAAGAAGCAGGCGTACAACGTCGCCGCCCATGAGAAGGCCGTCCCCCTGACGCGCGCCGACCGGCGCCGGGTCAACGAGACGATCGACGTGCTCATGAACGCGGGCGTGAAGCGCCAGCGCCCGAGCGAGGTCTACACCTACGCCACGCCCAACCTCCGCAACCAGGCCACACGCGGGCAGTGGCGGCGCGGCGATATCCCCGTCTACCCGTATCCGGCCCTCGGCAAGAAGTTCCATGGCTGGACGATCAACTACTCGCAGAAGAACCACCTCAACGTCGATCTTCTCGTCATGCCTTCCAGGAACCGCACTACCCTCGGGCCGGTCGCCCTCACGCTCGACCTCCGCAAGCGGCACGACAAGTGGCTCGTCGACGGGATCTTCCCCGTGGCCAGCTTCGCGCCGCTTCCGCCGCAGGGGAACCGCGGCCCGGTTGTCTCGACGTACGACCTTGTCCCGGCTGCTCAGGGCTCGGCTCCGACCGGCGCTCGCACCCGGCTCAGCTACGCGTACTTCGCCGTGCCTGTGGTGATCATCGGGGGCGGGATCGCGGTCATCGTCGGCTACTTCCTCCTGCGTGCGATCCGGGACCGGAAAGCCAGGCGGCGCCACGACGCGCAACGTTCGCTGCGCACCGAGTAGCCTCCGCGCATGCCGATCCACGTCCGCGCCGAGCCCGGCGACTACGCCGACGCGTGCCTGCTACCGGGCGATCCCCTCCGCGCGAAGTACATCGCTGAGACGTTTTTCGACGACCCGGTGCGGCGGAACGAGGAGCGCGGCATGCTCGGCTACACCGGCACCTTCGAAGGAAAGCCGGTCTCCGTCCAGGCGACGGGAATGGGGTGTCCGTCGGCGGCGATCGTGATGGAGGAGCTCGTGCAGCTGGGCGTCACGCGCTTCCTCCGTGTCGGGACCTGCGGCGGGCTCCAGCCGGACATGAGCCTCGGCGACCTCATCGTCGCGCTGACGGCGGTGGCCTCGGACCGGACGACGGAGAAGCTCGTCAACTTCGAGCCCCACACCCCGACGTCCGACTTCGGGCTCGTCCACGCGGCTGTCCACGCGGCGAAGGAGGCCGGAAAGCCGGTCCGCGTCGGGCCGATCGTCTCCAGCGACCTCTTCTACAACCCGGACGACGGGCAGTACGCGCGCTGGTCGGACCGCGGCGTGCTCGCAGTCGAGATGGAGGCCGCCGTCCTCTTCACCATCGGCGCCCTCCGCAAGGTCGCCGCCGGGTGCCTGCTCACGGTCAGCGACGTCGTCGTGGAGGGAGAGTTCGTCCGCATCTCCGACGAGGCGATGCGAGCAGCGGTCGACGAGATGACCGAGCTCGCGCTGCGGACGATCATCGCCGAGTAGGCCGCTGGACACCGTCCTTCTCGTCAACCCCGCGTCGGCGAACGGCTCGACGGGACGGCGCTGGCCGCGCATCGCCCGCAGCGCCCACCGGGCGGGGCTCCGCGGCGAAGCGGTCTTCTCCGAGAACCCGAGGGAGCTCGGGAAGCTCGCGCGGGAGGCCGTGGACGAGGGCGCGGAGCTCCTCGTCGTCTTCGGCGGAGACGGAACGATGCACGAGGTCGTGAACGGGATTGGCGGCGTCGACGGCGTCGAGGTCGCCGTCGTCCCGCGCGGGACGGGCTGGGACTTTGCGCGAACCCACGGGATCCCGAAACGGCTCGAGGACGCAGTTCGCGTCGCGCTCGAGGGCGAGGCGCGCACGTTCGATCTCGGCCGCGCGACCTACCTCTCGCCCGGGGGCGAGCAGACGGACTGGTTCGCAAACGCCGGCAGCGTCGGGATGAGCGGCGCGGTCGCCGCGCGGGCGAACCTGATCACGAAGGCGCTCGGGGCGAAGACCTCCTACCTCGTCGCTCTCGGAGCCGTCTTCGCCCGCTGGCACAACGTCCCGCTCGAGGTGCAGGTCGACGGCGAGCACCGCAGCGGGCTGATGGAGGACGTGATCGTCGCGATCGGACGCTTCCAGGGCGGCGGGATGATGGTCACGCCGGACGCCGAGCCCGACGACGGTCTCTTCGACGTGCTCTTGATCAAGGACGCCTCCAAGCTCGAGGTGTTGCGCGAACTGCCGAAGATCTACCGCGGCAAGCACCTCCCGCACCCCAAGGCAGAGGTCATCCGGGGCCGGGCCGTGACCGTCGAGAGCGAGCACCCGCTGCCCGTGCAGCTGGATGGGGAGCAGCCCGGAACGACGCCGGCGAGCTTCGAGATCGTTCCCGGAGCCCTCCGGCTCCGCGTCCCCAAGCGCTAGGGCGTCTTCTTCGGCGTCTGCGAGCGAGCGGAGGTTCGGCTCGACGACGTCTTGCGCGCCGTCGTGCCGCTCGTGCTCTTCGCGCGCGTGGTCTTCGGCTTGCTCAGCGCGGCGACCTCCTTCTCGAGCTTCGCGACTCGCTTCTCGAGCTCGTCGATGCCGCGAACCTTCCGCTGGAGGTCGTCCATGCGCTCGCGCATCGAGCCGATGGACTCGACGACCCGCGTCGTCGTCTGCGAGCCGGCCATGCGGGCGAACGCCTCCTCGCCGGCGTCGGCAAGGCGGGACATGAGGTCCTTCTGTCGGGCCATCGCGAGAACCTTACCCCGGCGGCGCGCACCTAGACCTGCACCAGCACCGGCGTCCCCGTGGGAGCGAGCCCCCAGAGCCGCTCGACGACGGCGTTGCTCACGCGGATGCAACCGTTCGAGACCGGCAGTCCGAGCAGGGACGGACGGTTCGTGCCGTGGATCGCGACGGGGCCGCCCTGCGGCCAGCCGTGGAGTACCTCCGAGAACGCCGAGATGCCGATCGCGGCCCAGCCGTATGGTCCCGCCGGGTCGGCACGGAACCGCTGGTTGACGTAGAAGCGGCCCGTCGGCGTGGGAGTCGAGCGCGCGCCGATGGCGATCTTCGCCCCGAGCGCCCGCCGACCACGGTCGAACACGGTCAGCCTGCGTGTGGAGAGGTCGACGACGATCCGCGCCGTGACCGGTCGGAGCCTGACGTCCCGCGCGCGAACGTATCCCGTCTGCCCGTTCGGCTTCAGCGGCAGCATCACGCGGTACCACGACGCCCTGCACCGGGGACCGGCGACCGACTCGAGCGCCGCGAAGACCGTCGGGACTCCGTTCACGTTCAACCTCGCGAAGCGCGAGAAGACCTTTCCTTCGGGCCGTCGGTGGACGCGGACGAACCGGCGCACGTCTGCGGCGTAGCTGCGAGTCGAGCTCACGAGCGAGGTTGTCTCACTTGTGCAGGGACGTGCCGTCCGGCTGGTGTCGGAAGCTTGTATGGAGGCCGTAAAGACGAGTGTCGCCGCCAAACAAGTGGGTAGCAGTACCGTCGAAGGTAGTGAGGCCCGTAGCACGAAGGTATCCATCGTCAGTTCGAGGAATCCCACTTAAGCATCTGGCCGCCGAGGCCGACTGAGTCCAGCGTGAACATGCTCCGCAGAACGAGAAGCCACCGGCATCACGAGGTCACGACCCACGTGATCCGGCAGCGGGCGGGCGTGCCGTACGAGGTCGAGCAGCGTGTCTGCCGGGATTGCCGCACGGTGATCTCGGAGCGCGCGCTCCGCCGAGCGGCCGCCTAGCTCAACGCCTCCGCGAGCGCCGTCAGCGTCTCGCCGGCGGCGGCATCCTTCTTCACGGCCGCTCTGTGATCGAACGCCGTCGGCCCTTTGTTCACGATCGCGACCGCGCCGCCGGCAGCGACGGTCTCTTCTGGGAGGAGCGAGACCGGCCAGACCTCCAGCGTCGAGCCGACGACCAGCAGCAGCCGTGTCGAGCGTGCCAGCTCGTGGGCGCGGTCGATCGCAGCCTCCGGCAAGGGCTCGCCGAACATCACGACGTCCGGCTTCACCACCGCCCCGCACCGCGGGCACACCGGCGCGTCCGAGTCCGCGAGCAGGCCGAGCAACTCGTCGAGCCCGTAGGAGGCGCCGCACCGCAGGCAGGTCGAGCTCCGGATCGATCCGTGCACCTCGGTGATGTCGCGGCTTCCGGCGCGCTGGTGCAGCCCGTCGATGTTCTGCGTGACGATCGCGGACACCCGCCCGGCACGCTCGAGCCGAGCGAGCGCCTCGTGGCCGGCGTTGGGCTCGGCCTCGACGAGGACACGAAGCCGCAGCGAGTAGAAGCTCCAGACCTTGTGCGGGTCGGCCCGAAAAGCGTCGATCGTCGCGTACTCGGCCGGATCGAACGTCGCCCAGACGCCAGTCGGGGACCGGAAGTCCGGAATGCCGCTCTCGGTCGAGATGCCGGCGCCCGTGAGCACGACCGCCGGGCCACGGTTGCGGAAGAGGTCCACGAGGCGGTCGACGCTCACGGCCGTAGAGTCTCGCCGTGGACGACTACCGGTTCGAGCTCGAGCTGACGGTGCGCTTCGCCGAGACCGACGCGCAGGGCATCGCCCACCACGCCGCCTACCTGGTCTGGTTCGAGACCGCCCGCATCGAGTACCTCCGCCGCTTCGACGGCGGCTACCAGGGCCTGAGGGATCAGGGGGTCGAGGCGACGACGTCGGAGGTCCACGTGCGCTACATCCGGCCGGTCACTTTCGACGAGCGGCTCGTGATCCGGACCCGCTGCAGCGAGATCCGGGGCGCGCGCTTCCGTTACGAGTACCGCGTCGAGCGCGACGGCGAGACGGTGGCCGAAGGCTGGACGGGCCACGCGTGCGTGGACGCGAAGACACTGCGGCCGACGCGGGTTCCCGAGTCGCTCGTTGCCGCGATCAGGGCTGCTGAAGCGGCGCCTCCGTAGAGGCTGGCTGCGGAGGCGGCGGCGGATTCTTCTTCGTCTTCGGCTTCGTCGGCGGAGGCGGAGGCTTCGGCCGCGCCTTCGTCCCGTACCGGATCACGGTCGGCTCCGCCCGGTAGTACGACGACCACGTCGTGTCGTAGATGAGCTTGCCGTTCCGGTCGTAGACCCGGCGCGTCACCGCCGTCTTCCTCGACGGCTGCCCGACCTCTTCGGTGATCTGCTCGCCCGTCCAGATTTCGGGATCCGGGATCCGCTTCGTCGTCGGCGGGCCGGTCTCCTCGAGCGGTGCGGTCTCGACCTCCACACGGCGGTCGACGGGCGTGCCGTAGAGGTTCACGGTCAGCTCGGAGGCACCGACGAACGTGCGTAGGAGCAGCCACTTCTTCGTGTCGTTTTGGAACCTGAGGTCGGTGTCGGGATAGTTGACGGTGGCATCACGGCCCTGCGGGTAGTGCGAGATGTAGAGCGCGTGGTTCGTCCGCGCGGTGATCGAGACGCCCGCCTCGAACGCCGCGTTGAAGACGGTCGTGGAGACCTGGCAGACGCCGCCGCCGATCCCGCTCTGCAGCTCGCCGTTGATGATCACCGGAGCCACGAGGAACCCGCGCTCCGGCGAGCGCTCCCCCGTCGTCTTGTTGAAGGAGAACTCAGCGCCCGGCGCGATCAGCGCACCGTCCACGAGCTGCGCGACGAGACGGACGTTGTGCAGGCGGTTCTCGTCCCCGCCGTACGTCGTCGTGTAGCCGCCCACGAGGCCGGTGATGCCCATGGCGCGCGCCTCGCGGGTCGTCCGCTCGGGCGCGGCCTTCTCGACGACGAGGCGGGCGGTGCGGTCGCCCGTGGAGAGGGCGGCGGCGAGGATCGCCTTCTTCGCGGCGTCGACGTCGAGGCGGATCCCGGGAAGCGAAGGCCTGATCGTCACCCGGTCGCCGGCGGGGACGAACTCGGCGTCGCGGGGCGCCCGCCCGACGCTTTTGCTGAACCGCTCGAAGTACGCATCGGCGCCGGGGCCGCCGATACCGATCGAGGTCGACCCGTTCGCCGGGAGCACGAGCAGCTTCGAGATCCGCCAGCGCGGCAGTCGCCATCTCGTCTGTCCGCTCACCATGCGGACGGGCGCCGAGACGGCTGTCCGCGCTTGCCGGCGCGCAGGCTCCAGGTCGGAGGCGGTGACGTCCGGCTGTGTGATCTGCACGGGCAGCGCGACCGGCGTGCGCTCGAAGGCGACGAGGGCGGACATGATCACGCGGGCCGCGCTGTCGCGGTCGAGGGTCCTGCCGGTGGCTCCCCGGACCACGTCCGGCTGCAAGCCGCGGAAGCGGATCGCCGCCTCGCGCTCGCGCCTGTCGATCCGCCGTGACAGCGTGTTGAGCCAGTGGGTGAGGAGCGCCTCGTGCGCGCGGGCCGGCGGCGTGATGTCTCCGCCGAAGAACCGGCGCTCGAGCCGCCGTAGCCCCCGCACCGGCGCGAACCCGTCACCCTGGCGCCGCGCCGTCTCGACTGCGGCCCGCCAGTCGACCCCGAGGACCAGTTCGTTCGGCCGGATCCGGTACCTCCGGGGCCCGGCCGTGAAGGTGACGGGCGTTCGCCGCACCTCCCCGTACCTCTGTTCGAGCCTCTGGACAGCCTCCTCGGTCGTCAACCCGCCGACATCCATGCCCGAGACTGTCGCGCCTTCCGGGAGCTTCTCCGTCGACCCGGCGAAGACGAGGCCCAAGGCAAGGGCGGCCAGGACGACTGCGGTCCCGAGGAAAAGGGACCACTGGAAAGCGAGCCGCCGTCGGGCAGCACGCTTTCGGCGAAGGTACGTCGCCCTCGACCCAGCCTCGGCGTACAAGGGGGCCAGTCTACCCGGGAGGTTGGCTGGCGAAAGCTCCGATCCGGCGGGCGGCGATCTCGCGTTGAATCTCGGACGTTCCCTCGACGATCTGGAAGACCTTGGCGTCCCGGAACCACTTCTCGACGAGGTGATCGCGCATGACGCCGGCGCCTCCGAGCACCTGCACCGCCTCCGTCGTCACGCGCATCGCGACGTCGGCCGCATAGGCCTTCGCGTACGAGCCGAGGAGGCTCGCGTCGTCGCCCCGGTCGAGCGCCTCGCACGCGCGCCAGACGAGCAGGCGCGCCGCCTCGATCTCCATCCCCATGTCGGCGAGCTTGAAGGAGACGCCCTGCCGCGCCATGAGCGGTCGGCCGAACGCCTGTCGCTCGGATGCGTACGCCGCGGCCTGCTCGAACGCTGCGTGGGCGAGCCCGACCGCCGCCGCCGCCACCTGCGGCCGCGACGCCTGGAAGAAGTCGAGCGCGAGCTCCCAACCCTGGCCCTCCTCTCCGAGGAGCCGGTCGCGCGGAATCCGCGCGTCGGCGAGCACGAGCGACCCGGTGTAGGAAGCGCGCAGCCCGAGCTTCCGCTCCTTTCGCCCGGCGGACACGCCCGGATCGTCCCGCTCTACGAGGAACGCCGCGATCCGGTCGTCCACCTTCGCGAAGACGACCGTGAGCCCGGCGATGCCGCCGTTCGTGAGGTAGCACTTCTCGCCGTTCAGGACCCAGTGGTCGCCTTCCCCGCGCGCCGTCGTCCGCATCGCCGCGAGATCGGTCCCCGCGTGGGGCTCGGTGAAGCCGATCGCGGAGAGCACGCCGTCGGTCGATGCCAGCCTGCGGAGGTAGCGGTCCTTCTGCACGGCCGTGCCGGCCTGGAGCAGCGGCCGGACGGGGAACATCGTCGCCTGGATGGTCGCGGCCAGGCCCGCGCAGCCCCAGGAGAGTTCCTCGGCGACGAGCGCCGCCGTCACCGCGTCGACGCCCCCGCCGCCGTACTCGGTGGGGATCGCGTACGAGGTCAGCCCGGCGGCCGCGGCCTTCGCGAGCAGCTCGGGCGGAAAATCCTCCCGCTCGTCCCACTCCCGGGAGATCGGGCGCAGCTCTCGCTCGGCGAACTCTCGGGCGAGGCGCTGAAGCTCGCGCTGCTCCTCCGTGGGCTGGAACCCGATCACGCCGCGGCGGCGAGGGCGTGGAGCCGGTCGACCGGGCCGCCGAGCTCGAGCGGCTGCCAGTCGGAGCCGTCGAGGATCCGCCCGTCCGAGAGTCCCGCGAAGAGGCGTCCGTCGGGAGCGAAGACGAGCGCGTAGGGCATCGCCTTGCCGGGGTCCGCGACCTCCTGCCACGGTTCGGCTCCGGCGCGGCGGTAGATCTTCGCCTGCGCGTCGCGGCCGCCGTGGGCGGCGAACGGGCCGGTGCTCGCGCTCAGGAACCAGATCTCCGGGTCGGCCGGATGGGGCGCGACCGACCAGGTGTAGTTGCGGTCGCGGCCGTCGTCGGCCGGGTGCCAGGTGTCGCCGCCGTCGTCGCTCCACGCCGAGCCTCCGCCGCCCGCCTCGTATGCCCGTCCGGGCTCACGCCCATGCCACGCCAGCGAGTGGACGTCGCGCTGCGCGCCGGGGCGGTGATCCTCCCACGTCTCGCCGCCGTCGGTCGAGCGCATCAGCCCGCCCAGCTCGATCCCGACGAGAAGCAAGCCGGCGTCGTGCGGGCTCGGCGCGATCCAGCGGACGTGGGACGTCCACGGCCTCGGTGGAAAGCTCCACGTCGGCCGCGAGGGAAGCTCGAGCAGAGCATCGAGCGCGCGCCAGGACTCGCCGCCGTCGTCGCTGCGGAAGAGCCGGCTCGGCTCGCAACCGGCGTAGACGGCGCCGTCAGCCGCCGACACGGCGACCGAGAAGACGCCCGGCTCGGGCAGCCCGACGTCGTCCCAGCGCTCACCGCCGTCGCCCGTCCGCCTGAGCCCGTGCTCCCGAAGACCGGCGAAGACGGTGTCCGGATCGGCCGGGTCGACGGCGAGGCACTGGGCGCCGCTTCCCTGGAGCGAGACCGCAACGTCCCAGCCGCCGCCATCTTGTTCGTCCAGACGGACGATCGAGTCGCCGGTTGCGCCCCACAACCTCAAAACGTGAACAGCTCGATCCCGCCGGAGACGTTGAGCTCGACGCCTGTGATGTAGCCGGCAAGGTCCGAGCAGAGGAACGCGATCGCGCTCGCGATGTCCTCCGGCTTGCCGGTCCGGCGCAGCGCGGTCCGCCTGATCATCCGCTCGTTCATCTCCGGGTTGCCGAAATGGAAGGCCTCGGTGCCGATGATGCCCGGCACGATCGCATTGGCGGTGATCCCGTGCCTGGCGCCCTCGAGCGCCAGCGTCTTCGTGAGCCCGAGCAGGCCCGCCTTCGTCGTCGAGTAGCTGGCCTGCCCGAACCCGCCGAGCGTGCCGGCGACCGAGGCCATGTTCACGATCCGGCCCCAGCCGTGTTCCTTCATGTGCGGCCAGGCCGCGCGGGAGCAGTTGAAGGCGCCCGTGAGGTTGACGCGGAGGTCGCGCTCCCAGAGGTCGGGGTCCTGATGGACGAGCTGACCCAGGTGGTCGAGCGTCCCGGCGTTGTTGACGAGGATGTCGAGCGACCCGAGCTCCTCGACGGTCCGTGAGACCGCGGACTCGACCTGCTCGGCGTCCGACACGTCGCACTTGATCGCCAGGCTGCGCCGGCCGAGGCCCTGGATCTGGGCCGCCACCGCCTCCGTCTGAACCATCTGGCTCGCGACGGCCGCCTGCGCGAGCGGCCCGAACGCCTCCGCCGCCGACTCGTCCGACTCGACCAGGATGTCGACGACGACCACGTCAGCGCCTGCGTGCGCCAACGTCAGCGCGTCGGCTCGGCCGAGCCCGCGGGAACCGCCGGTTACGAGGGCGACGCGCCCGCTGAGATCGATCTCAATCGCCACGCGGCAAGAAGATCTCACGGGCGATCACGAGCCGCTGGATCTGCGAGGTCCCCTCGTAGATCTGGAACAGCTTCGCGTCGCGCATGAGCTTCTCGACCGGGTATTCCTTGATGTAGCCGTAGCCGCCGAAGATCTGAACGGCGTCGGTCGTCACCTTCATGGCGGTGTCGGCCGCGAACCGCTTGGCGAAGGACGACTGCAGCGTGGCTCGCTTGCCCCGGTCGAGCAGCCACGCGGCCTGCCAGACGAGGAGGCGGGCGGCTTCGATCTCCGTCGCCATGTCGGCGACCAGGAAGTTGATGCCCTGGTTCATCGCGATCGGCTGCCCGAACTGCACCCGCGTCTTCGCGTACTCGACCGAGTAGTCGAACGCGGCCTGCGCGACCCCGACGGCGCCGGCGGCGGTTCCCGGCCGGGTGAAGTCGAGCGTCTTCATCGCGATCTTGAAGCCCTCGCCCTCCTCGCCCAGCCGGTGATCGGCCGGCACCTTCACGTCGCTGAACGCGATCGCGGACGTGTCGGTCGCGCGCTGGCCCAT
>DASTCG010000069.1:0-9791 GCA_035711385.1 Gaiellaceae bacterium | reverse complement strand
CGGACGAGCTCGACGAGCAGCTCCGCGAGGGTCTCGAACGTCTGGGCGCCCTCCTCGGGCGTGGCCTCTGCTGGCGAGCCGCAGTAGGCCTCGTGCATCCCCATGGAGAGGAAGTCGTTGCGCCCCTCGGCGATCGCGCCGGGCATGTCCACGATTCTCGCCGGGAGCGCCGCCATCCGCTCGCGGTGCACGAGCTCCGGACGGTCTGCGAGGACGAGCGACGTCTCGTACCGGCCCGCGTGGCAGGAGCCGAGCCGGAACTCCTCGGTGAGCCGCTCGGCGTTCGCCCTGCGCGTCAGGTCGAGGAGGGGGACTCCGGTCGCCCGGAGCGTCTCCACCTGCTCGGGCTCGAAGTGGCTGTTCACGAGGACGAGGCGCTCGAGCCCCTCCGCAATCTCGGCCACGATCCGCGCGAGCGTCTCCTCCGAGATCCCGACCGCGCCGGGGAAGGCCGCGCCGTAGCGGGTGACGCCGTAGGAGAGCGGGGGGAGGACGAGGACGTCGACGTCGCCCCGCAGGCGCTCCGCGGCCCGCTCACAGATCCCGGCGGAGATGAGCGTGTCCGTGGAGAGCGGCGCGTGCGGCCCGTGCGGCTCGGTCGCCCCGAGCGGCAGGAGGTGGACGGCGCGCGTACGACCCGCGAGGTCGGGGTAGGCGAGATCGCCAAGTAACACAGAGTTACTTGGCTCGAAACGCCTGGAGCTCAGCGGGGTACCTCGGCTAGTAACACGGTGTTACTTGGCTCGAGTGGGCGCTCGATGGACACCGGCGGGAGGTCGAGCAGGCAGAGGTCGGCACGTCCTGCTCCGACGATGGTGTTCACCTCGTCGACGGTCGTGAGATAGCCGCCGACGAGGGTCGGGACGCGGGCCTGGTTGCGAACGCGGTCGCTGAGGCCGGTCAGGAAGCCGCGGCGGTACTCCGGGCGGTCGTCGTGGACGGTCTGGCCGGCCTCGACATGGATCAGGTCTGCGCCGTGCTCCTTCATCGCCCGGGCCAGCTCGATTCCCTGGTCGACCGAGTTGCCGCGCGGATGCCAGTCGGTGACCGAGAGCCGGACCGCGAGCGGCCCGTCCCAGACCGCGCGGACCGCCTCGAGGACGGAGAGCGGGAACCGCAGGCGGTCGTCCTCCTCGTTCGTGAGCGGCGAGAGGTAGCTGCCGAGAAGGCCGCCATGGGCCATGTCCAGCTCGAGCACGTCCACGTCGACGTCTCCCGCCCGGCCGGCCCCCGCGAGGAACGAGTCGCGGATCGCATCCTCGTCCGGCTCGCCGGGCGTCGCGCCGAACGGGCCGTACGCCTTCCGCGTGGGAGCGACGAGCGGCCAGCCGTCGGGCAGCGGCAGGTCCCGTCCGGCCGAGGGCGGCCGGCACGCACCCCGTCGCCCGGCATGCCCGAGCTGGAGGAGCACCTGCCCCTCGGGCCGGGCCCACTCCTCGATCGTGGGGGTCTCGGGCGAGACGCGGCCGTCCGCCGAGACCGCCACGAGCCCGCTCGCCACGAGCCCGAACCTGTTCGGGAAGCGAACGGCGCGCACCTCGAACGCGGAGAACGCCGGCGGCGGAGAGATCTCCGAGTCGCCGAACCACCCGTCGAGCGCGCGCGTGAACTGCGGGTCGCGAATTCCGAGGCTCGCGTGCGTGATCCGGCCGCTCCGCGTCAGGAGGTTGAACGCGAACTGGAGCGGCTCCAGATGCGTGTAGCTCGCCACCCGCCGGAAGTAGGCGGCACTGTCGCTCGCCGCCTCCTGCGTCCGCTCGACCGCGGGCCCGCGCTCGAGCTCGTAGTCGACGAGGGCGGCGTCCACGTCCCAGCCGCGCCGCTCGAGCGCGTTCGCGAGCGCGATCGAGTCCTCCATCGCGAGCTTCGTTCCCGACCCGATCGAGAAGTGCGCGGTGTGGGCGGCGTCGCCGAGAAGCACGACGCGGCCGTCGTGCCAGACCCGGTTCGTCACCTTCGGGAAGTCGAGCCAGATCGAGCGGTTCGAGAAGAGCTCGCGCCCGCGCAGGTCGTGTGCGAAGAGCCGCTCGCAGTACGCCAGGTTGTCCTCCTCCGACATGTCCTGGTGCCCGGCACCGAGCCACGTGTCGAGCGGACACTCGACGATGAACGTGGACATGTGCTCGTCGTACGGGTACGCGTGGACGTTGTAGAGCCCGTGCTCGGTCTCCTTGAAGACGAACGTGAACGCGTCGAACACGTGGTCGGTCCCGAACCAGACGTACTTGGACCCCTCGGGCTCGACGCGGGTGCCGAACTCACCGAGCCTCCGTACGAGCGAGTTGGCCCCGTCGGCGCCGACGACGAGGTCGGCCTCGGGGAGATCGACCACCTCGACCCCGAAATCGAGCTCGACGCCGAGCGCAAGGGCGCGCCGCTGCAGGATCTCGAGCAGCCGCTTCCGCGCGATGGCCGAGAAGGAGTGGCCACGCGAGCGCAGCTCCCGGTCGCGGTAGCGGATGTCGACGCGATCCCAGCGCGCGAAGGTGTCGGTGATCTCGAGGTGCGTCTCCGGATCGGCGTCGCGCAGCGACCCGAGCGTCTCCTCGCTGAAGACGACACCCCAGCCGAAGGTCGCGTCGGGCGCGTTCCGCTCGGCCACCCGGACCTGCACGGACGGATCCGCCCGCCGGAGGAGGATGGCGAGGTACAGCCCGGCGGGGCCGCCGCCGACAACCTCGACCCTCACGAGAGCGCCTCCGCCAGCCGGTCGAGCTCCGCCTCGTCGGCGACGGTCGGAAAGAGGACGAGCTCGTCGCATCCCGCCTCCTCGTAGCCGCGCACGAAGTCCTTCACGGCCCTCGCGCTCGTGAGGTTCTCGGCCACGATCCGCTCCACGAACGGCCCGGTGAACGCGTAGTAGTCGCGCAGATAGGCGTTTCCCCGCTCCAGGTCGCCGAAGCAGAAGTACCCCTGGCCCCAGAGGCGCGGCGAGCCGGGACGTCCGAGGTCCGACCAGGCAGCCCGCGCGCGGGCGGCGGCCGAGGCGAACGCCCGCGGGGGCCCGCCGCCGTGCGCGTAGCCGTCTGCGTACCGTGCCATCCGCGAGAACGCCTGCCCGCTCAGCCCGCCGACGAGGAGCTCGATCCCGTCGCGGGAGGGCCCGACGCGGTCGACGTCGACGTCGCCGCGGAGGTAGGCGAGCTGCTCGACGAGCTTCCGGCCGCGGCCGCGCGACTCCACGCCGGCCGCCTCGTAGTCCTCGGTGCGCGCGCCGACGGCGAGACCGAGTGTCAGGCGCCCGCCCGAGAGCGCGTTCACGGACGCCGCCTGCTTCGCGAGCAGTCCCGTCGGGCGAATCGGCCCGATCGCGATCATCGTCGCCAGGCGGACGCGGGAGGTGACCCCGGCCGCTGCCGCCAGGGATGCGAACGGCTCCAGGCTGTCGTACGCCACGCGGTCGAGCACGGCCACCGACGAGAACGGCCCGCCGTCGGCGCGCCGCGCCCAGTCGAGCAACAACGCGCCGGTCGTCCCGGGCGTCATCGTTGGGAGCCCTATCCCGACGTTCATCCGACGTGAAGCTTCACACTTCCGGCCACATGGATTTCCGCAAGGCGTCTCCGTTCGACAAGCACTACGGTCTCGAGATCGACGAGGTGGGCGAGGAAGTCGTCACTGCCCGTGTGCCCGTGCGCGAGCACGTGACCCAGCCGGTGGGCCTCGTCCACGGCGGCGTGCACGCCTCGATCGCGGAGGCGCTGGCCTCCGTCGGGACTAACGTCGGCGTCAACGCGGACGGCAAGATCGGCCTCGGGCAGTCGAACCACTCGACGTTCCTGCGCCCCATCAGCGAGGGGACGATCCACGCCGTCGCCCGTCGGCGGCACCGCGGCCGGACGACCTGGGTCTGGGACGTAGAGATGACCGACGATGCCGGCCGCCTGTGCGCCATGAGCCGGGTCACGATCGCCGTCCGCGACCTTTGAGAACTCGTTCCAGAATGAGCGCTGTGCCGCGAGGCCGCGCTGGGCGGCCCCAGGCGTCGTCCTCAACCGCGCCCATATCGACTTGATATGGACGCGGTCTGCGTCCGGGCCTGGCATCCACCCAGCGCACCCTCGCGACGAGCCACATCCTGAAACGAGTTCTAAGCGAAGAGCCCCGCGGCGGCGGGGCTCCTCGAGGCTACGGCTTCTTCGGGCCTTTCTGTTTTTGCTGCTTGCCCTTCTGCTTGTGCTTGCCCTTCTGCGACGTGGGCTCGGACTTGCACTTCCCGACCTTGTCCCCGCGCTTCATCGCGCGCTGAACCTTGCGTGCGCCCTTGACCTTGACGGTGTGCTTCTTGCCCTTCGCCGTCTTGTGGCACATCGTGAACGTCGCGGTCGAGCAGGGCCCGAGCGCGTCGCCGTGGGCGAGATGCGCCTTGACGGCGTTCCGCGACACACGAATCGTGACGAACGGGTTCTTCTTCGACCGAGTCCGGTGACAGATCGTCACCTTGCGTTCGTACTGGTACGCGGATGCCGGACCCGAGCTCGGGGAGATCGCGGCGCCGACGGAGCTCATCCCGGCGACGGCGAACGCGGCGACCGTGCCGGCGAGAACGCCGATGGTGGCGGCCCGCCTCGAGCGTATCCTCATGTCCTCGGAACCTCCTGGTCGTTTGCGGCTTGCCGCAACTGCGCTTCGTGGGCAGCCGGCACTGTACCTCCGTCATCGGCGCCCAAACCCGAGCTCTTGAAGCTCGGGGCTCAACGGATTGAGGGATGCTGCACGGCCCCAGGCGGCCCGTCGGGCGGGGCCGTCGCTCGCGAGCCCGAGGTCGAGCCAGAGCTCCCAGTCGCCGGAATCGCGCTCGAGGCCGTCCTGGAAGGTCGCCCGGGCCCCGGGGACCGCGCCCGACGCGAGCTGAGCTTCGCCGAGCAGGCGCCATGGCTCGCCGGACCACGGCTGAAGCCTGCGAGCGCTCCTCGCATCGTCCGCCGCGGCGCGATAGTCGCCGCGGTTCGCCGCCGCGACCGACGCGGCAACGGCTCGGTTCCCGGCGTAGGACAAGGCGACGAGGAGGCAGAGGACGGCCGGAGCCAGCGCCGCAACCCGCGGGATGCGCGGCCCCCTGGACGGCACGATCATCGCGGCGCCGCAGGCAAGCCCGGCGACCGTCACCGCCGGGAGCTCCCAGACCCAGTCCTGCCCCGCGTGCGCGAGGAACGCGACGTACGGAGCGAGGGCGACCGGGCTGCGGTTGCCCGCGAGCGGCGCGCCGAGGGCGACCAGGAGCAGCGCGAGCCCGACCGGCCCGAGCTCCGCAAGCGTCTCGAGGTAGAGGCTGTGGGCGTCCCTCGCCGGCTGCGGGATCGGACGCTCCTCGAGCCATGTGCGGGCGAACGTGCCGGCCCCGTCGCCGAGGGCCGGCTCCTCCGCGAACGCCTCCCAGGCGACCCGCCAGTAGTCGCTGCGGTCGCTTCCTGACGTGCTGAAGAGGCGCTCGCTGACGTCGCCGTGTACAGGGGTGGGCGTGGCGGCGAACGAGTCGTAGGCGGCATCTGGTCCTCCGACGCGGACGAGGACCGCCGCGGCGGCGAGGAGCGGAACCGCGACGAGCGACACCGCGAAGGCCGTTCGCATCCATGGCCGTACCTCCACCGCGGAGCGGCGAAGCACATAGGCGACGCCGGCCGCGGCCGCGCAGAGAGCGAGGATCGTCCCGGCGAGGGGCCATCCCGGTTCGAGCACGTGCGACGCCACCACCGCGGCGCCGGACGGGATGCCGACCGCGGCTGCGGTCGCCGCGAGCTGCAGCCGCCCCGGGCCGACCGCGACTGCGGCTCCCAGGCCGACGGCGAGCGCGAGCCAGGCGCCTCGCCCGAAGGTGAAGTACAGCGTGGCCGCGAGCAGCGGTGCCGTCGCCGCCGCGGCCGCTGCAACGAGTGCCCGAGAGGCGCGCGCGGCGAAGCCGACCGCGATCAGCAGGCCGATCGCGGCGAGCAGGCCGACGCCGTTCGCGTAGCCGATCGGCTCGGACAGCCGCTCGCCGGCGCGCGGGTCGGCCGAGAGCGGGACCTCCGGATGGCCGACGAGCCAGCGGGCGAGCCCGTAGCCGCAGACGAGTGTCGCCGCGGCGAGGGTGCCGCCGAGCAGGGCCGCGGCGGACACGGCCAGGGCGAACACCGCCGCTGCGGCGACGTAGAGGACGGCACGCTCGAGCTCGAGCACCGAGGCCGAGACGTCGCTGCTCCATGCGATCGACGCCGCCGTCCAGAGCGCGAATCCGGCGAGGCCGCCCACGAGCGCGACACCGGGGCCGGACGGGCGGGGCGCCCCTCGAGCCAGCAGTACCGCCAGGACAACGAGCAGCGCGAGGGTGCTCCAGCCCCAGGCCGCCGCGGCGTAGCCGCCGTCGTCGAACGCCAGCGTGGAGACGAGCGCGAAGATCCCGACCGCTGCGGCGGCGTCACGGAGCTCCACGGACTAGCGGCCGGTGGTCGAGAAGTGCTGGTAGTCCTTGGACGATCGCCAGCGGCCGCCCCAGTGCCAGCCCACCGCGTCGAACGCCCGGACGAGCACACTGCCCTCGACCGCCATGCCGGGCCGGCGCCGCGACCGGTCGAGATACGCGCGCCCCGCCGGCGGCTCGACCCGCCCGCCGTGGACGTAGGGGTTCTCGACCGTGTTCACATCGATCGCGCGCCCGTACGCATGCTCCGACCAGCTCGCAGTGCCCGGGACCCGGCGGCAGTTGAACCCGGAGGTGTTGTCGGCCGCCATCGAGCGGTCGTCGCTGCCGCGGTAGACCTCGACGCCGAGCATCCGGCGGATGGGGAAGCGGGCGGCGTAGAGGCGCCGGAAGACGGTAACGACGTCGCGCACCTCCGACGCGTTCACGACGAGGATCCCGACGCGGGAACGACCGCGGAAGTCCCAGTGCCGGAGCCGGATCATCCGCAGCCGCCCGGGGCCGACCGGACAGCCGGGCCGCCAAGAGTACGGGAGGTCGCGGGCGGTCACGCGCGAGATCTCGGCAGCGAAGGGCGGAGGGGCGGCAGCGCCCGCTACGGGCACGAGGAGGAGCAGGGCGAGGACGGCGAGCTTCGCCATGGCCCGAGGGTAGTCTCAGCGGCTTGCGCTCGCTCCTTGCGACCCTGGGCGCCGCCGCGACGGCACTCGCCCTGTCCGGCCAGAGCCCCGGGAGCGCCTCGCAGTGCGCGGCGAACGTCGCGAACGGGCTTCGCACCGTAGGCGCGGCCGGGCAGCTGATCACCGTGCAGGCGCCGCGCTACCGGACGACGAGCGCGGCCCTTCGGCTCTGGCAGCGTGGGGCAGACGGCTGCTTCCGCCCGGTTGCGGGGCCGTGGACGGCCCGGGTCGGCTGGAACGGTCTCGCGGACCGGCGCCGCGAAGGTGACGGCACGACGCCGACGGGCGTCTACCGGCTCGGCTCGACGATGTACGGGAACGGCTCGAACCCCGGTGTCCGCTTCCGGTACCGCCGGCTGCGCTGCGGCGACTGGTGGAACGAGGACCCGCGGTCGCCCAGCTACAACACGTTCCAGCACGTTCCCTGCGGCACTCGACCGCCCTTCCGCACGACGACGCCCGGCCTCTGGCAGGAGCGCACGGCGTACCGCCACTTCGCCGTGATCGAGTTCAACATGCGCCCGGTCGTTCCGGGCCGGGGGTCGGGCATCTTCCTGCATGCGAAGACGGGGAGCTCGACGAACGGCTGTGTGAGCCTCCCCGTGGCGCAGCTCGTCTCGACGCTGCGCTGGCTCGTTCCGGCTCGTAGCCCACGGATCGTGATCGGGACGAGCGGGACCTTCCACCGACTCTGAGGTTGCCGGCCGCTCGAGGCCTTTGCGGGGGCGTCGCCGAGGCACGTAGTGTTGTGAGCAGACGCTCACACAGGTCGTCGGTCCCCCGCCGGACGATTGGAGAGCACATAGCCAGGCCTGGAAACCGAGCTTCGCACCAGCCCGCCGGCGCCCCAGCGTCGGCCTGCGGCCAACCCCAAGCCCCGGCGCGATGAAGGCGCTGACCCAACCTGCACGGGCCGGCTCGACCGGATTCGACCTGCTCCCGTCGAAGTTGGCCGTGCCCGAGCTTCGCGCCGGGCTCGTCCGGCGGGACGCGCTCGTGCACCGTCTCGGTGCTCCCACGAGCGCGCGGGTCGTCAACGTGAGCGCGCCGCCCGGGTACGGGAAGACGACGCTGCTCGCGCAGTGGGCGGCGGAGGACCCACGTCCCTTCGCGTGGCTCTCCCTCGACGATCGGGACAACGACCCGGCGGTGTTCCTGACCTACGTCGCGGCGGCCGTCGACGGCGTCGAGGCCCTCGACCGGCAGGTCTTCCGGGCCGCGGCCTCGGGAGGAGAGTCGCTGTGGCGCACCACGCTCCCGCGCCTCGCCGCGGCCCTGGCAGGCGTCGGAACACCCTTTGTGCTCGTGCTGGACGACGTCCACGAGCTGCGCGACCGCGACTGCCTCGACGTCATCGAGCCGATCGGGAAGCACCTGCCGGAGGGCTCACAGCTCGTGCTCTCCGAGCGCTCCGGAGACGGCCTCCCACTCGCGCGGCTCCGGGCCGCCGGCCGGCTGCTTGCGCTCGGGCCCGCCGAGCTCGCGCTTACCGACGCCGAGGCCAAGGCGCTCCTCGAGGCGGCCGGCGTGCACGTATCGGACGGCGACGCCGTGTTGCTGAACGAGCGCACGGAGGGCTGGGCCGCCGGTCTCTACCTCGCGGCGCTCTTCGCGCAGCAGGCCGGCGCGGACAAGCTCTCCTCGTTCGCCGGCGCCGACCGGTTCGTGACCGACTACCTCCGCGACGAGCACCTCTCCCGGCTCAGGCGCTCCGAGATCCAGTTCCTGACGCGCACGTCCGTTCTCGATCGGATGTCCGCGGCGGCCTGCGACGACCTGCTCGAACGGACCGATTCGGCGAAAAGGCTGGAGGCGCTGGAGAGGGCGAACTGCTTCGTCGTCCCGCTCGACCACCACCGCGAGTGGTTCCGCTACCACCACCTCTTCCGCGACATGCTGCGGTCGGAGCTGGAGCGGCTCGAGCCCGAGCGCGTGCCCGAGCTGCACCGCCGGGCCGCGTCCTGGTGCGGGCAGAACGGGCAGCCCGAGGCGGCAATCGACCACGCAGCGGCCGCGGGCGACGTCGACGACGTGGCCCGGCTCGTGAGCACGCACGCGCTGCCGTTCTACCGCACGGGCCGCGTCGTGACGGTCGAACGGTGGTTCGGGCGGTTCGACGATCCCGACGTGCTCGCGCGGTACCCGGCAATCGCCGGCTTCGGGGCGTTCCTGAACGCGCTCCGCGGCCGGCCGGACGAAGCCGAGCGCTACGCCTACGCGCTCGAGCACTCGGACGCCGGCGGGCCGATGCCGGACGGGAGCCCGACTCCCGAGCCGTGGGCGGCCCTCCTCCGAGCCTTCTTGTGCCGGCGCGGGACGGCCGAGATGGGCGCGGACGCCCGCCTTGCGCTGGACGGGATGCCGCCCTCGAGCTTCTGGCACCCGATCGCCCTCGGCCTCGTCGGCCTCTCCAAGCTGTTCGACGGCGAGCTCGTGAGCGCGGAGCGGCTCCTGCTCGAGACCGCCGAGGAGGCCGCGGGCAGCGGCGCGATCTACGCAGGGGTGGTCGCGCGCTCGGAGCTGGCCCTCGCCGCCCTCGACCGGGAGGATCTCGAGCGAGCCGAGGCGGAGCTGGCGGCGACACGGATGCTGCTCGAACGTCAGCCAATCGAGGAGTACGTCGTGTCCGCCCTGTACCTCGCCGGGGCGGCGCGGCTCGCGCTCGCCAGGCGCCGCTCGGCGACCGCGCGGGAGCTGCTCGTCCGCGCGAC
>DASTCG010000068.1:0-3427 GCA_035711385.1 Gaiellaceae bacterium | reverse complement strand
CCCTCTCGGAACGGTGCCGCGATCGTCCTCGTCCACGGCTCGGGCGGAAATCGGACGGGGCCCAGGAAGCAGGCGGCCCTCCTCGCCCGCCACGGCTACGGCGTGCTGCTCTACGACGCCCGCGGGCGGGGCGAGAGCGACGGCGACCCGCAGGGCTTCGACTGGACCTGGCAGCCCGACGTCGATGCCGCGATCGACTACCTGAAGTCCCGGCCGGACGTCCGGGACGGGCGGATCGGGGCCGTCGGGCTCTCGGCCGGCGCCGAGACGGTCGTCGAGACCGCGGCGCGGCGGCCCGACCTCCGGGCGGTCGTGGCCGAGGGCGCCGGCTTTCGCGCGTACGGTGACGGGCTCGACGTCCCGGGCTGGGACAAGTGGGTGACGCTACCGAATACCTTGGCGATGCTCGCCGCCGCGCAGGTGCTGTCCGGGTGGCCCGACGTCCGGTCCGTGGGAGACTTCGTCGGCGAAGGGGCTCCCGGCCGGGTCCTTCTGATCGCCGCAGGGCACGGCCTGGGGGCCGAGGACAAGCTGAACCCGATCTGGGCCGAGCGTGCGAAGGGCCGCGTTCAGCTCTGGGAGGTGCCCGAGAGCGAGCACACGGGCGCCATCGACGCGCGGCCCCAGGAGTACGAGCGACGCGTCGTCGGCTTCTTCGACCGCAGGCTCACCGGATCCTCGTGAGCGCCTCCGCGGGCCGGCGCTGACGGTAGGTCACTCCCAGGTGCCGATCGGGCCCGCCTCGAGGTAGAGGCGTAGGCCGTACGGCACGCTCTCCGCCTCGTCCCGATCCACCGGCTCCGGCGCCCGCGCCTGCACGTACCGGTGCCAGTGGAGCGCGCGGGCGAGCGTGCCCGTGCGGTAGGCGAGCTCGGCCACGGACGCATCGGCGCCCCACGGCTCCAGGTAGGCGTCGCGCAGGCGCCGCAGCGGCTCCGAACCGGGCTCGAGCCCGTGCCGCCAGGCGATGGCGCGCAGCGTCACGGTCAGGGTGTGGAAGGGGTGCGAGACGGAGCTGTCCCCCCAGTCGGTGATCACATGGCGGCCGTCCTGGAGGAAGACCTGTCCGTCGTGGAGGTCGTCGTGCTGGATCGACGCGGGGATCCCGTGCGACTCCAGCTCGTCGACGAGCCCCCGCAGCTCGGGGATGCGACGGCGGAGCTCGTCCCGCTGGGCCGCCGTCAGCTCCCCGGAGACCCTGATCAGGAGCGCCGCGTCGTCGTCGAGGAGCACCTCGATGTCGTCTGCCAGGCGGTGCAGGCGCATGTCGGGCACGCCGAGCGCCAGGAGCTCGTGAGCCCGCGGCACGAAGGCGATCTGGATCTCGGCGTACCGCGGGAGGATCTGCTCCCACTCGCGGAGCGGGTCCGCCGCCTCGGCCTCGCGGAGCCGGGTTCCGGCGTCGTGCATGAGCATCCAGCTCCGGGAGGCGTCGAGTGCGACGAGACACGTGACGCGGTCGGGGAAGCCCTCGGCGAGCAGGCGGGTGAGCTCCGGCTCGAAGGCGTGCTCGGGTGCGACCGCCTTGAACCAGAGCGTCTCGCTGCCGGCGGGGATGCGCAACACGGTCGACCACGGGTAGACGTGGGGCTGCTCGATCGGCCCGCTCACCTCCGTCAGCGCGCGGATCCAGGCCTCTGCCTCGGCGCGCCAGTCGGGATCGAGCCAGAGCATGCGCCGATTCTGCGGTTTCCGGCGTGCGAACCCGGGTAGGAGAAGCCCGTGCATGCTCTGATCGTCACCACGGTCCGCGCCGATGAGCAGCAGCTCCGGCAGGCGATCGGCGACGCGGACGAGATTCGCGTGGTCGCTCCGGCGGCGGACGTCTCGTTCCTCGACTGGTTGACGAACGACGAGGATGCCGCGCGCGAGCGGGCGCGTGCCGCGGCGGACCGCGCTGGGGCCGCCGTGGCCGACGACGGCACCCACGTCGAGATCGACCGGACGGGTGAGAACACCGACGTGGCGGAGGCGATCCGCGACGCGCTCCGCAGCTTCCCGGCCGACGAGATCGTCGTCGTGACGCGGCCCGGCGAGGAGACCACGTGGCTCGAGGATGACACGGTCCGGGCCGCGGTCGACGCCCACGACATCCCGGTTCGGCACGTCGAGTTGACAGCCGCCTGACTCGGTAGGGTCCTCGCGTGCGGAAGATCCTCCCGCTGCTCGTGCTCGCGGCAGGGCTGCTGCTCGCTGCGGGTTGCGGATCCGACGACGGCGGGGACGGCGCTGCCGAAGGGACGACCACGGCGGCCTCGTGCGACAAGGCCTCCCTCGACCTCGTCAACGCCGGCCAGCTGACGATCGGGACCGACAATCCCGCGTTCCCGCCGTGGTTCGAGGGCACGAAGGAGTTCGACCCGTGGGATCCGACGACGACTCCGACGAAGAAGGGCTACGAGCAGGAGACGGCGTACGGGATCGCGCACAAGCTCGGGTTCACCGATGCCGAGGTGAAGTGGGTCGTCGTGCCCTTCAACCAGTCCTTCCGGCCGGGCCCGAAGAACTTCGACTTCGACATCAACCAGATCTCGTACAACCCCGCGCGCGCCAAGGCCGTCGACTTCAGCGACTCGTACTACGACGTCGAGCAGGCGATCGTCACCCTCGAGGGGAGCAAGATCGCCGACGCGAAGTCGATCGCGGACCTGAAGGACGCGAAGCTGGGCGCCCAGATCGGCACGACGAGCCTCAAGGCGATCAACGACACGATCCAGCCGAGCCAGGACCCGGCCGTCTATGACACCAACAACGACGTGCTCTCGGCGCTGAAGGCGAAGCAGATCGACGGGATCGTCGTCGACTTCCCGACCGCGCTGTACATGGCGGCGGTGCAGCTCGACAACGGCAAGGTCGTCGGGCGGCTCCCGGCACCCGAGAAGGGCGAGTACTTCGGCGTTGTCCTCCCGAAGGGCAGCGGGCTGACCGAGTGCGTCAACGAGGCGATCCAGAAGGTCAAGGACGACGGCACGCTCAAAAGCCTCGAGCAGAAGTGGCTCAGCGGCAGCGCCCCGGTTCTCCAGTAGGGACTCGCCTCCCGGATGACGGCTGAGTCGTCAGTCGCTGGATCGGCGCCCTGACGACGACCCCCACCCCGCCCACGCCGCAGGACGCCGCAGGCTCACGAGCCTCGCGGGTCCTCGGCGCCGGCAGCGCCGGCCGCAGCACCCTGATCGCGGTCGTAAGCACGATCCTGTTCTTCGGGTTCCTCGTCCTGCTCGTAACGAGCTCACCCGGCTGGCCGGAGGTCAAGGAGCAGTTCTTCGACTGGAGCGTCTTCAAGGAGTCGCTGCGCGCGATCCTGCCGAAGCTCCTGGTGAACATCGAGATCTTCCTGATCGCCGAGGTCTTCATCCTCGTGTTCGGCCTCGCGATCGCGATCTTCCGGAGCTTGCCTGGGCCGGTGTTCTTCCCCGTGAGGCTGCTG
>DASTCG010000067.1:0-6741 GCA_035711385.1 Gaiellaceae bacterium | reverse complement strand
ACCTTCGCGGCCGTCCGCGTCTGACAGAGAAAGGAACCTCGCCATGCATCAGCTGGCCACAGACCGAAGAGCCCTCACGGGCCGCGACTTCATCGAGACCGTCGACTGGCGTGTCGAGGAGCTCGAGGAGGCGCTCGCCGTCTCGTTCGAGCTGAAGGAGGCGTTCGCCGACGGCGTTCCGCACCGGCTGCTCCCCGACAAGACACTCTTCATGCTCTTCCTCGACAAGTCGACCCGGACGCGCAACGCCTTCGAGGCCGGCATGACCCAGCTCGGCGGCCACGCCGTCTACCTCGACGCCGAGAAGACGCAGGTCGCCCACGGCGAGAGCCCCAAGGACATGGGCGTGATCCTCTCGCGGTACGGCCATGGGCTCGCGATCCGCCACGACCTCGCGCCGTACGAGGGCAACGCCTGGATGCGCGAGATCGCCCGCTGGGCCGACATCCCGCTCATCAACCTCCAGTGCGACGTCGACCATCCGACCCAGACGCTCGCCGACCTCATGACGCTCCGCGAGCGGCGCGGCGAGAACCTCCGCGGCCTCCGAGTCGCGGTCTCCTGGGCGTTCGCCCCGTCCTACGCGAAGCCGCTGTCGGTCCCCCAGGGCCTCGCCACGCTGCTGCCGCGCTTCGGGGTCGACCTCGTCCTCGCCCATCCGCCGGGATTCGAGCTCATGCCCGAGGTGCTGGAGCGGGCCGAGGCCGCGGCTCACGAGGCGGGCGGGTCGATCACCTACTCGAACGACATGGACGAGGCGTTCGAAGGCGCGGACGTCGTCTACCCGAAGTCGTGGGGGCGGATCGAGGCGTTCCGGGACGAGGGCACGGCGCTCGCGGAGTCCGGCGCCCACAAGGACTGGATCTGCGACGCTCGCCGGATGAAGCTCGCGAAGCCGGACGCCCTCTACATGCACTGCCTGCCCGCCGACCGCGGGAACGAGGTCACGGACGAGGTGATCGACGGCCCGCAGTCCGTCGTCTACGACGAGGCCGAGAACCGCCTGCACACCGGGAAGGCGCTGACGGCGTTGACCATGGGAGGCTACGACTGACCGGCAAGATCCTGGTCGCCGTCGACGGCTCCGAGCCGGCGGAGCGGGCGCTTCGCGAAGCGGCCGAGCTGGCGCGCCGGCTCGGGGCGGTCTTGACGGTGCTCACCGTCGTCGTCCCGGACGCGCGACCAGTGCTCGCCGAGCCCTACGCGTCCCCGCTGCCCAGCCGCCTCGAGGAGCTCGAGCGAGAGGGTGCCGAGATCCTCGAGCAGGCGGCGGCCTCGCTCCCGGACGGAGTGGCGCTGGAAGCGGTCGCCCGCAAAGGGCCGCCCGGCCCGGCGATCGTCGAGCAGATCGAGGAGGGAGGGCACGACCTCGTGGTCGTCGGCTCCCGCGGCTTCGGTGCGATCAAGTCGCTCGTGCTCGGGAGCGTCAGCCGCCACGTTCTCGAGCACAGTCCAGTCTCGGTGCTGATCGTTCGCTGAGAGCGGAGGGATGGCGCGATGACGGGGCGGAGACACGGGCCGCGTCGACAGCCGCGGTGGGTCCCCGTCGCCCGCCGGAATCTCCTTGCCGAGAAGGCTCGGCTCGCCATGTCCATCTGCGGCGTGGCCGCGGCCGTCCTGTTGATCCTGATCGTGACGAGCCTCTACCGGGGCTGGAGCGCCGCCGGCGGCGTCTTCGCCGAGTTGCCCGGCGACGTCTGGCTCGCACAGTCAGGAACCTCCGACCCCCTACGGACGCCCTCGTTCCTGCCGGCGGACCGGCTCGACGAGCTCGCCCGTGTGCCGGGCGTTCGTGCCGTGATCCCGGTGTACGCGCGCCGGGTCGCGCTCAGCCAGAACGGGCACGATCTGAACGTCCTCTTCATGTCGCTGGAGGCTCCCTCGGCGGAGGCGTGGCCTGCGGATGTGCGCGACCGGTTTCTGCCCGAGCAGGGCCGGGTGACCATCGACGGCGTCTTCGCCCGCGAAGCCGGGGTCGGCGTGGGGGACGAGATCTCGGTGCTGGGCCACTCCCTGGTCGTTCAGCACGTCTATCGCGGTGGGAATCCGCTGTTCGAGACGGCGTTCCTGAACAGCGCCGACGCCGCAGAGCTGCTGCGGGTCGACCGTTTCGTCAACTTCTTCGCGCTGGTCGCCGACCCCGGCGTGGACGGCGCCGTTCTGTCGTCACGGGCCGTCGCTGCAGTTCCCGGCAGCGAGGCACGGACGGCGGCCCAGTTTGCCGCGGCGACGCGGGAGATGGTGCATCAGGGCTTCCTCCCGGTCGTCGGCGTGCTGGTGGCGATCGGGTTCGCGATCGGCGGGGCGGTGATCGCGCTCACCATCTATACAGCGACGGTCGAGAAGGCGCGCGATTTCGGCGTGTTGAAGGCAATCGGGGCCTCGGAGGGCTTCGTCTACGGGATCGTCGTCAAACAGAGCCTGAGCATCGGAGTCGTCGGAGCTGCGCTGGGCGTCGGCGCCTCGGTTGTGGTGGCGACGCTCGTCAGGGACCGCGTACCCGAGTTCGTGACAGACCTCCGGCCGTGGGACGCGACCGGCGTCTTCGCGGCGGCGCTGCTCGTCGCCGCGCTCGCGGCGCTCGTGCCGGTTCGGCGGATCAGCCGCATCGACCCTGCGACGGTGTTCCGGGCATGAGCGGCGGGCAAGGCCCCTTGCTGCGCACCCAGGGTCTCACGAAGGAGTTCGGGAGCGGCCGCACGCTCGTCCGCGCCGTACGCGGCGTCGACCTGACCGTCGACGCCGGCGAGATCCTCCTGATCGAAGGCCCGTCCGGGGCCGGCAAGACGACGCTCCTGACGATGATCGGCGCGCTCCTCCGGCCGACGAGCGGACGGGTCGTGATCGACGGGCTCGATGTGACCGCGCTGGGGCAACGCGAGCTCCCCGCCGTGCGCCGGCGCTCCGTTGGGTTCGTCTTCCAGACGTTCAACCTGCTCGAGACGCTGACGGCGCAGGAGAACGTCGAGGTCGCCCTCAACGTCGCCGGCGTCTCGGGCGCAGCCGCGCACGCGAGGGCGCGAGAGCTGCTGGTGGGAGCGGGTCTGGAGCAGCGGCTCGACCTGCGCGTCCGAGGTCTCTCGGGCGGCGAGCGCCAGCGCGTCTCGATCGCCCGGGCGCTCGCGAACCGCCCTCGTCTCCTGCTCGCCGACGAGCCGACCGCGAATCTCGACTCCCGCCACGGCCGCGACGTCATGCAGCTCCTGCGCGAGCTCGCGAAAGAGGAGGGCTGCGGCGTCGTGATCGTCTCTCACGACGGCCGGCTCCGGCGCATCGCCGACCGCGTGCTCACGCTCGAGGACGGCCGGATCGTGGGCGCCGATGCTCCCGACGATCGGCCGCCGAGGCCGGTCAGCGGAGCGCGCAGCGGCTGATCGTCGCGCCGGTCGCCGGCGAGGTGGCGAGCCGGTCGAGCTTCCCGTCACGTCGGCGAGCGGTCTCCCACGGCACGATTCGTCCCGGATGCCCGACGAGAGCGACCGGCCGGACCGTGCTCGAGCGGTGACGCTCGCCCTCGCCGGCGACACGATGCTCGGGCGGGGTGTCGCCGAGGCGCTCGCGGCCGAGCGGCCGATGGCGCTGTTCGCCCCCGAGGTCGTTGCCGCGGCGCGGGAGGCCGACCTGTTCGTCCTCAACCTCGAGTGCTGCATCTCGGCGCGGGGAGAGCCCTGGCCCGACCCCCGCAAGCCGTTCTTCTTCCGTGCGCCACCCGTGGCCGCCGAGGCGCTCGCCGAGCTCGGCGTCGACTGCGTCACGCTCGCGAACAACCACGCGCTCGACTTCGGCGCCGAGGCGCTGCTCGACACACGGGAGCATCTCCGCGACGCCGGGATCGCGGCCGTGGGCGCAGGAGGCAATCTCGCGGAGGCCCGGGCCCCAATGCTGCTCGAGGCGAACGGGTTCCGGCTCGCCGTGATCGGCGTCACCGACCACCCAAGCGACTACGCGGCCGGGAAGGGCTCGCCGGGAGTGGCCTTCGCGCCGCTCGGGCCGGATCTCCCAGACTGGCTCGTGCGCGCCGTCGAGCATGCGCGGGCGCAAAGCGACGCGGTGCTCGTGACGCCGCACTGGGGGCCGAACATGGCTACGCGACCGCTCCCCCGCATCCGCTCGGCCGCCGACCGGCTCCTCGCGGTCGGGGCGTCCGTCGTCGCCGGTCACTCCGCCCACGTGTTCCACGGCGTCGCGGGCAGCGTGCTCTACGACCTCGGCGACTTCGTCGACGACTACGCGGTCGACCCCGTGCTGCGGAACGACCTCGGCCTCCTGTTCTTGCTCACACTCGACTGCAGTGGCCCCGTCCGCCTGGAGGCGCTGCCGCTCGCGCTCGACTACTGCCATACGCGTGTCGCTGGCGGCGAGGACATCGGGTGGATCGAGCGGCGCTTCCGCGCTGCCTGCGCGGCTCTGGGCAGCGCCGTGACGAGCGAGCGCGGCCGCCTCGTGATCCAGTGGCCCGGTCGGTGACCTCAGTAGTTCGGCGCACCTCGATCGGTGCGGGCACCGATGTGGCCCGGGCCGCGAGCGGTGAGGCTCGTGGTCCAAGCCCAGTCCGGAGAGGAGGAGATGCCATGGCCGACGTCAAGACCCACTTCCACGCACGCCGCGGCGACCGCCTCGTCGTCCACGGTCATGCAGTCGGGGAAGCAGAGCGCACCGGTGAGATCGTCGAGGTCCTCGGCGAGCGGGGCCACGAGCACTACCGCGTTCGCTGGCCCGACAAGCACGAGTCGATCGTCTACCCGAGCAACGACGTGACGATCGAGCGCAAGGCCCGGTGACCGGAGATGATCGAGACTGAGAACGCGATCGGCCCGGCTCCTGTCGACCGGGCCCTCGAGGAGGTGACGTCCGGTGAGCTTCTCGTCGGTGACGTGATGCATCCGGGCGTGATCTTCTGTGCGCCGGAGTCCCCGCTCCGCCACGCCGCCCGTCTCATGGCCCGGCATCGGGTACACGCGATCGTCGTGCTCGGAGACGACGAGGAGGGCGGCATCTGGGGCGTCGTCTCGGACGCGGACCTCGTACGAGCACTCGCCCGACACGACCTCAGCGGGCTCACGGCCGGCGGGACGGCGCGAACCCCACTCGTCACGATCTCGCGCGGCGAGACCGTGGCCAGGGCGGCCGAGCTGATGAGCGAGCACGGCGTGATGCATCTTCTGGTCGTCGAGCGCGGAGACCGCCCGATCGGCGTGCTCTCGACACTCGACCTGGCACGCGCAGCCGCTGCGGGCCTGACCGACCCGGTGAACCGGTACGCCGGACCAGACGAGGAGGAACGATGAGCTCGACGATGTTGATCGAGGAGCTCGCGACGAGAGGGCTCGCGTACGAGCTGCTGTCACACGAGCACACCGAGCGCGCGGCAGACGAGGCGGAAGCGCTCGAGATCAGCCCGGACGACGTGGCGAAGACGATCGTCCTCGTCGGCGACCCGGGGCGTGCCCGCGTGGTCGTTCCGGCGTCCGAGCGGATCGACCTCCGCAAGGTGCGGGAGACGCTCGGTGCGGGCAAGGAGATGCGTCTCGCCACCGAGGACGAGCTCGCGGCGGACTTTCCGATGTTCGAGCTCGGCGCCGTGCCCCCCTTCGGCGGGCCGGAAGGCGACCGCGTGGTCGTCGACCCGAGGATCGCCGAGCGCGAGTCGGTCGTCTTCGAGGCGGGCTCGCACGGCCAGTCGCTGCGGATGCGGAGCGCCGATCTCCTGGCAGTGACCCGCGCGGAGACCGCCGACATCTGCCACGACTGACGTCGCGGCGGCCGCGGCTCTCGGCTAGGAGACCGGTGCGTCGGCCGTTCGCGTCTCTGCGAGCAGCCGGACGACCTCCTCGTCGTCGACCTGGCCGAAGACCTCGTACCAGGGCCCGACGGCGAGGAACGCCGCCGGCCTGTGCGGACAGACAACCGCGTCGCTCTCCTGGCCGAGCAGATCCGCAGTCGCCTTCGCACCGACCGGTACCGCCGCGACGATGCGGGATGCGCCGCAGGCCCTCGCCCAGCGGGCCGCCGCGATCATCGTCGAGCCGGTGGCGAGCCCGTCGTCGACGAGGATGCACGGCCGGCCCGTGAGCTCGAGGGCCGGCCGCTCGGCATGGAGTCTGCGGTCGAGCTCCGCCGCCTCCTTTCCGGCGGCCGCGACGGCCTCGTCGAGCTCGGCCTCCGTCAGGCCGTCGTGGGCGCGGACGTAGACGCCGTCGCCGGGAGCGACCGCGCCGATCGCGTACTCGTGCTGGAGCGGGTGGCCGACCTTGCGGACCGCGACCGCGTCGAGCGGGAGGCCGAGCGACCGGGCGACCTCCGCGGCCACGACGACGCCGCCGCGGGCCAGGCCGACGACGACCGCGTCGCCGGCCCGCTCCTCCTCCAGGTGGCGGGCGAGCAGCCGGCCGGCCGCAGCCCTGTCTCTGAACAGAGGCTCCGGCCAGGTCCAGCTCTCGCTCATCGCACGAGTCAGGTGAAGATGATCTGGCCGCCGGCCGCCTTCTCGTAGAACTCGCCGACGGAGATGATGTCCTCGACCTGCGGGATGAAGTCCTCCGGCTCGAGGCCGAACATGTCGACGGTCGCCTTGCAGGCATAGAGGCGGACACCGGAGTCGCTCACGAGCTCCATGAACTCGGGGATCGGCGGGATGTCGATCTTCTCCATCTGCCGCTGCATCATCCGGGTCACGAGCGCCGAGAAGCCGGGGATCGCGCCGATCCAGGTCGGCATGTGCAGGCCGGGGTTCCCGACCGT